>NZ_JBZWBG010000026.1:0-91550 GCF_058680555.1 Pseudomonas sp. YA1 | reverse complement strand
AATTTTCTTTTCTACTCAACCGCTTGCGCCGACCTTCAAACCATCTTCCGATCAGCGGGAGGCGCATTCTACAGCGTTCAGACTCGCTGTCAAGCACCTCGATGAAGCTTCGTTTCGAATCCCTTTCGGGACCGAACCGCTGCGGCGAACAACCTGCCGGAGCGCTTCACCACCCCTGGGAGAGAATCCGTAAATCCTTGATTTTCAAGCATTTACTCTTCGTCGTCGCCGGGAGTGGTGCGCATTATAGGGAGATAGAAACTGGCGTCAACACTTATTTGAAAGAATTATTCAGCTTTCAGCGTGATGCGCGCGAAAGCCTTCTTCCCTGCCTGGAACACACGGGTTTCACCCAGCGCCAACATGAAGGTGCGGTCGACGACCTGCCCATCCACCTTGACGCTGCCGGCACCCAGGAGATCGCGAGCCGCAGCCGCATTCTTCACCAACCCCGCTTTATTAAGGACAGAGGCAACGGGCATATCCTCGGGGGACGACAACTCGATCTCCGGCAGGTCTTCCGGCAGCTCGCCCTCCTTCAGACGATTGCCGGCCGACTTGTGTGCGCTCGCCGCCGCCTCCTCGCCATGGAAGCGGGCGACGATCTCTTCGGCCAGCTTGATCTTGATGTCGCGCGGGTTGGCGCCCGCCTCGACATCCTTGCGGAAGCTATCGATCTCATCCAGGGAACGGAAGCTGAGCAGTTCGAAGTAACGCCACATCAGCGTGTCAGGAATGGAGACCAGCTTGCTGTACATGACACCCGGCGCTTCCTGGATACCAATATAGTTGCCCAGCGACTTGGACATCTTCTTCACGCCATCCAGCCCTTCCAGCAACGGCATGGTCAGGATCACCTGGGCCTCCTGACCATAGGCACGCTGCAGCTCGCGCCCCATCAGCAGGTTGAACTTTTGGTCGGTGCCACCCAACTCGACGTCCGCCTTCAGCGCGACGGAGTCATAGCCCTGGACCAGCGGATAGAGGAACTCATGGATAGCGATGGGCTGATTGCTGGCATAGCGCTTGCTAAAGTCATCGCGCTCCAGCATCCGCGCAACGGTGTATTGAGAGGCAAGACGAATGAAGTCAGCCGGGGTCAACTGGTCCATCCAGGTGGAATTGAAGGCCACTTCGGTCTTGGCCGGGTCGAGGATCTTGAAGACCTGGGACTTGTACGTCTCCGCATTCTCCAGAACCTGCTCGCGCGTCAGGGGAGGACGGGTAACACTTTTCCCACTGGGGTCACCGATCATCCCAGTGAAGTCACCGATGAGGAAGATCACCTGATGCCCCAGGTCCTGGAACTGGCGCAGCTTATTAATAAGCACGGTATGGCCAAGATGCAGATCGGGAGCGGTCGGGTCGAAGCCGGCCTTGATCCGCAAGGGCTGGCCACGCTTCAGCTTGGCCACCAGTTCCGCCTCTACCAGGATCTCGTCTGCACCGCGCTGGATCAGCGCCAGCTGCTCTTCAACCGACTTCATTTACAGGTTCTGCCCAATTGCCAAAATCGAAAGGGAACCAACCATACAAGATCGCAGACTAAAAACAAATTTTGCCGACCGTCAGGGGGACGGAGCCAGGCCAGACGCGACTTTTGGCTTGATTCAAGGAGATTTTGGTTATATTTTAGGCAGTTATTTATTCACAATCCAAAAACACCAATCACGCCATGACGCAATCCGATCAGAAAGCGCCGCCGTATTACCCGAAAAGCCACTTGTTGGCCGCCAGCGGTGTTGCAGCGCTCCTCAGTTTGGCACTACTGGTGTTCCCCTCGAGCGAAGTCGAGGCCAAGAGGACCACGCTCAATCTGGAGCTTGAAAGCAACACCGATCGCCTCCTTCAGGAGAAAGACGACCTCCTGCCGCAATCGGTCACCAATTCCAACGACGAAGGCACGCCTTTCGCTCAGGTAGAAGGCGCCTCCGACGACAACACCGCCGAGCAAGACTCGGACAAGCCGGGCGCATCTGTAGCCGATGCCGACACCAAGCCCGTCGATCCCGAGTGGAAGACCATCACCGTCGCCAGTGGCGATACGCTGTCGACCGTATTCACCAAGGCAGGCCTTTCCACCTCGGCCATGCACGACATGCTGACCAGCAGCAAGGATGCCAAGCGCTTCACCCATCTGAAGGTCGGCCAGGAGGTCAAGCTCAAGCTCGACCCCAAAGGAGAGCTGCAGGCGCTGCGAGTCAAGCAGAGCGAACTCGAGACCATCGGCCTGGACAAGACCGACAAGGGCTACTCCTTCAAACGCGAGAAGGCCCAGATCGACCTGCATACCGCCTATGCCCATGGCCGCATCACCAGCTCGCTGTTCGTTGCCGGTCGTAACGCCGGCCTGCCCTATAACCTGGTCACGTCGCTGTCGAACATCTTCGGCTACGACATCGACTTCGCCCTCGATCTGCGTGAAGGCGACGAGTTCGACGTGATCTACGAACAGCACAAGGTCAACGGCAAGCAAGTGGCGACCGGCAATATCCTCGCCGCCCGCTTCGTCAACCGTGGCAAGACCTACACCGCCGTGCGCTATACCAACAAGCAGGGCAATACCAGCTACTACCGCGCCGACGGCTCCAGCATGCGCAAGGCATTCATCCGTACGCCGGTGGATTTCGCCCGTATCAGCTCGCGCTTCTCCCTGGGCCGCCGCCACCCGATCCTGAACAAGATCCGCGCGCACAAGGGCGTCGACTACGCTGCCCCCATCGGCACACCGATCAAGGCCACCGGAGACGGCAAGATCCTCGAAGCCGGACGCAAGGGGGGCTACGGCAACGCCGTGGTGATCCAGCACGGCCAGCGCTATCGGACCATCTACGGACACATGAGCCGCTTCGCCAAGGGTATCCGCGCCGGTACCAGCGTGAAGCAGGGCCAGATCATCGGTTACGTAGGCATGACGGGCCTGGCCACCGGCCCGCACCTGCACTACGAGTTCCAGATCAATGGCCGTCACGTCGATCCGCTGAGCGCCAAGCTGCCCATGGCGGACCCGCTCGGTGGCGCAGATCGCAAGCGCTTCATGGCGCAGACCCAGCCGATGATCGCGCGCATGGATCAGGAGAAGAAAACCCTCCTGGCCCTGAACAAGCAGCGCTGATCGTGCCGCGCTACCTGGGGTTGATGTCCGGAACCAGCCTGGACGGCATGGACATCGTCCTGATCGAGCAAGGTGATCGCACCACCTTGCTCGCTTCCCATTACCTACCCATGCCGGCCGGGCTGCGCGAAGACATCCTCGCCCTGTGCGTCCCCGGTCCCGATGAAATCGCCCGCGCCGCCGAAGTCGAGCAACGCTGGGTCGCCCTTGCAGCACAGGGCGTGCGCGAACTGCTGCTCCAGCAGCAGATGAGCCCCGACGAAGTCCGTGCCATCGGCAGTCATGGTCAAACCATCCGGCATGAACCCGCTCGCCACTTCACGGTGCAGATCGGCAACCCCGCCCTGCTGGCGGAGCTGACCGGCATCGATGTCGTCGCCGACTTCCGCCGCCGCGACGTCGCAGCCGGCGGCCAGGGCGCCCCGCTGGTACCGGCCTTCCATCAGGCGCTGTTTGGCGATGATGACGCCTCCAGGGCGGTCCTGAACATCGGTGGCTTCAGCAACGTTTCGCTGCTCAGTCCCGGAAAGCCGGTACGCGGCTTCGACTGCGGCCCGGGCAACGTGCTGATGGACGCCTGGATTCATCACCAGCGCGGTGAACATTTCGACTGGGACGGTGCGTGGGCCGCCAGCGGCCAGATGAACCACGCACTGCTGGCAAGCCTGCTGGCGGATGAGTTCTTCGCCGCGCGTGGCCCCAAGAGCACCGGGCGCGAGCGCTTCAACCTGTCCTGGCTGCAGGAGCACCTGGCTCGTCACCCTGCCTTGCCGGCAGCGGATATCCAGGCAACCCTGCTGGAGCTGAGCGCGCGCAGCATCAGCGAATCGCTGCTGGACGCCCAGCCGGACTGCGAAGAGGTGCTGGTATGCGGCGGCGGCGCCTTCAATACGGCGCTGATGAAGCGCCTGGCCCTGCTGATGCCCAAAGCTCGGGTCGCCAGTACCGACGAATACGGCATTCCCCCTGCCTGGATGGAGGGCATGGCATTCGCCTGGCTAGCCCATCGGTTTCTCGAGCGCCTGCCCGGCAACTGCCCTGATGTGACCGGTGCGCTCGGTCCCAGAACTCTGGGCGCGCTGTATCCCGCCTGAAACGAAAACGCCGCGCATATAAGCGCGGCGTTTTCGTAGCGGCCCCATCGACGTCAGATCGAGAACGACTGTCCGCAACCGCAAGTCGTGGCAGCGTTCGGGTTCTTGATGACGAACCTCGAACCTTCCAGGCCTTCCTGGTAGTCGACTTCCGAGCCCGCCAGGTACTGGAAGCTCATCGGGTCCACCACCAGGCCCACGCCATCGCGCTCGATCACGGTATCGTCATCGGCGATATCTTCGTCGAAGGTGAAGCCATACTGGAAGCCCGAGCAACCGCCGCCGGTGACGAATACACGCAGTTTCAGGCGAGGATTGCCCTCTTCGTCAATCAACGTCTTCACCTTGTTGGCTGCGCCTGGGGTAAAGAGCAGGGGCGTAGGGGTGAAGGTCTCGATGCTCATGTTTCCGAATCTCCCGGCTTGAGGCCGTGCGTTACAACATTACGCCCATTATCCTCTTGTCCCAGAAAAATGGTCAACTAATCCACAGTTTCCACGCTGGCAGGCAGTTCCAGCGGGCGCGGACTGGCCTCGGTCATCGGGCACAGGCGGCCCTCGATCTGGGCCCCCATGGCGGTTTCGATCAGCCCATAGTGAAGATTGCCCTTCACCCGGGCCTGGGCCCCCAGCTCTAGGCGTTCGATGGCATGGATGTCGCCATCCACCTGACCGTCGATGATCACATGGGGGGCCCGGATTTCGCCATCGACTCGACCGCCGGCGCTGACCCGCACCAGCCCTTCGTGCGCCTGCAACGCTCCGCGGACGGTGCCGTCGATCTGCACCGCGCCCTTGAGGTTCATGTCACCGACCAGTTCGGCGCCGCTGGCGATCAGGCTGGTCTGCCCGGTGAAACGCTGGACGTCAGCCCGGCCTTTGTTCTTGCTCCACATAATGCTCACTCACTGCTTCGGCCAATCGAAACGGCGCTGTAGCGGTTTGGACTGGCCATTCAGCTCCGCACGTACGTCGATCAGCTTCGGGATGAAGTTCTTCGGCAGCTCCAGCTCGGCGAAACGCCCCCCTTCTGGGATCGACTGGAAATGCCGGAGGGAAATCGACAGCCCTGTCTTGCCCAGTTCCGGCGAGAGCTGTTCGAGGTCGTAGGTAGCGTCCTTGCGCGCCAGCTTGCCGCTGATGCGGACTTTCAGCCGCCCATCCAGCTTGCGGTCGTCCCTGCCCAGGCGGCTGAGCATCACCTTATAGCGGAAGCGCTGCGGGTCGTCCGTGCCCTGCACCTCAAAGGCACGGATTTCCAGCGCATCCGCCTTGCTGGCCGGCGCGACTACCCCCTTGTAGAACGCGATGTCCTGTTGCTGCTTGAACACCTGGTCCTCAAGCAGCTTGATGGTCTGCCGGCTCTGTTCGGTGGCCTGCTGGCTGAGGCGTTCTCCGCTGCGCAACACCTCGATTTCGGTACGCAGGCGCTCCAGCTCGGCCTTCTGCTCGCCGATCAGGGTTTCCTGGCGTTGCGCATCGGCCTCGCTGCGAGCGGCGTCCGCCCCGGTCGACCAGCGACCACCGAGAAACGCCAGCGGAACCGCCAGCAGCAGCGCACCCACCCCGAGGCGGACCAGCCAGGCCCGCCGTGGATCACGGAACTGGAGTTCCCAGCCGGACATCAGGGGAGCAGGGCCGCATGCGAGAGGCCCAGGCGCTCGTCCAGCCCGAACAGGATGTTCATGTTCTGGAGCGCCTGACCCGAGGCGCCCTTGACCAGGTTGTCGATCACCGACAGCACCACCACCAGGTCGCCGCCCTGGGGGCGATGCACGGCGATTCGGCAGACATTGGCGCCACGCACGCTGCGGGTCTCCGGATGGCTGCCGGCCGGCATCACGTCGACGAAGGGTTCGTCGGCGTAGCGCTTCTCGAACAGCGCCTGGAGGTCGACCGAGCGATCCGCGACATGGGCATAGAGGGTTGCATGGATACCGCGGATCATTGGCGTCAGGTGCGGTACGAACGTCAGCCCGACGTCGCCGCCGGAGGCCCGACGCAGGCCCTGGCTGATTTCCGGGAGATGCCGATGCCCCTTGACCGCGTAGGCCATCATGCTTTCGCCCGCCTCGCAGAACAGCGAGCCAACCTTGGCGCCCCGACCGGCGCCGCTGACCCCGGACTTGCAATCGGCGATCAGCCGCGAGGCGTCGGCCAGGCCGGCCTCCAGCAGCGGGATCAGGCCCAGTTGGGTCGCGGTCGGGTAGCAACCCGGCACGGCGATCAGGCGGGCCTGGCGGATCTTCTCGCGGTTCACTTCCGGCAGGCCGTAGACAGCCTCGTCGAGCAGCGCCGGAGCGCCATGCGGCTGGCCGTACCAGCGCGCCCACTCCTCGGCGTCCGCCAGGCGGAAGTCAGCGGACAGATCGATGACCCGGGTCCCGGCGTCCAGCAGTTCGCCAGCCAGCGCGTGCGCCACGCCGTGCGGCGTGGCGAAGAACACCACGTCGCAGGCGCCGAGGCGCTGCGCGTCCGGCACGCTGAACTGCAGGTCGTCATAATGACCTCGCAGGTTCGGGTACATGTCGGCGACCTTCACCCCCGCCTCGGAACGCGAAGTGATCACTTCCACCCGGGCCTGCGGATGCTGCGCCAGCAGGCGCAGCAGTTCCACGCCCGTATAACCCGTACCGCCAACGATGCCGACCTTGATCATCTGTCCATCACTCCGCGCGCTGAGGCAAGCTAGCCAAAAGAGGCCAATGATAAGAGCCGAGCGCCGGCATGAACAGCGCTGGGCGTCCGGCTTTGCGACCGGCTCGGCCCTTCGGTCGGCAGTCTAGCCCCCGGGGTCGTCGGGCAGAAATTGCTGCGAGGCCCTATCCGAATGTTCCTACCTGTTATGCGGCCATATCTGCCGGCAAATCAGACAGCGGCAAGCCGCCAGGGTGACGCGTTCCAGCCATCCCTCTACTATCGGGGCACCGTGATCAAGAGGATGTCCTGATGTACCTGTGGCTCAAAGCCTTCCATATCATCGCCGTGGTCTGCTGGTTCGCCGGCCTGTTCTACCTGCCGCGCCTGTTCGTCTACCACGCCATGAGCGAGGACCAGACCAGCCGGGAACGCTTCTGCGTCATGGAGCGCAAGCTCTACCGGGGGATCATGATGCCCTCGATGCTCGCCACCCTGGTCCTTGGCCTCTGGATGCTCTATCTCACCCCTGGCTGGCTGAGCCAAGGCTGGCTGCACGCCAAGCTGACCCTGGTGGTCCTGCTGATCGGCTACCACCACGCCTGCGGCGCCATGCTCAAGCGCTTCGCCCGCGGCGAGCCGGGGCGCAGCCATGTGTTCTACCGCTGGTTCAACGAAGTGCCTGTACTGTTCCTGCTGCTGATCGTCCTACTGGTGGTGCTCAAACCTTTCTGACCCAGGAGTCCTGTCCATGTCCTTGCCCGCCCTGCTCGACCAACGCCTGCGACTGCCGATGGTGGCCGCGCCGATGTTCCTGGTATCCAACCCGCAGTTGGTGCTGGCCTGCTGCCGCAGCGGCATCGTCGGCAGTTTCCCGGCGCTCAACCAGCGCGAGAGCAGCGGCTTCGAGGGTTGGCTGGAGGAAATCGGGGCCGGCCTGCAGGCGCTGGACAATCCCGCGCCCTATGCGGTGAACCTGATCGTCCACAACACCAATCCGCGGTTGCAGGCCGACCTGCGGATCTGCGTCGAGCACCGCGTACCGATCGTCATCACCAGCCTCGGCGCAGTGCGCGAAGTGGTAGACGCTGTGCATAGCTACGGCGGCCTGGTGTTCCACGACGTCACCACCCGCCGCCACGCCGAAAAGGCCGCCGAGGCCGGGGTCGACGGCCTGATCGCGGTGGCGGCCGGCGCGGGCGGCCACGCCGGGACCTGGAGCCCTTTCGCGCTGGTCGCGGAAATCCGCCAGTTCTTCGACAAGACTCTGCTGCTGGCCGGCTGCATCAACCACGGCCACGAGATTCTCGCCGCACAGATGCTCGGCGCCGACCTGGCCTATCTCGGCACTCGCTTCATCGCCACCCGCGAGAGCAATGCCTCCGACACCTACAAGCAGATGATCCTGGAGGCACGCGCCGCCGACATCGTGCACACCCCGGCGGTGTCCGGCGTACCGGCCAGCTTCATGCGGCAAAGCCTGGAGGCCGCCGGCTACGATCTGAAGCGCCTGACCGACAAGGCAGACATGAACTACGGCGAGAAACTCAAGCCGGTGAACGACGAGGCCAAGGCCTGGAAGACCGTGTGGTCCGCCGGCCAGGGCGCGGGCAACATAGACGACTTGCCCGGCGTCGACGAGTTGGTCGCCCGCCTCGACCGGGAATATCGAGACGCCCTGCGGAACATGGATAGCCTGGCCAACCGCTGGCCGCGCTGAAACCGGCGGCTCACGGCGCCCCGGCTTGTGCGGGAGTTCTCATCTCGCGCTTGTGGGCGCCAAGGCCGCCGATTAGGCTGTCGGCTGCATTTCTCTCACCCCAGCTGACAAGGATGCCTGCATGACCGACCAACGCTTCAAGATCGTCTTCTCCGGCGAGCTGATGCCCGACGCATCGCTCGAAACCGTGAAGGACAATCTCGCCCGCCTGTTCAAGAGCGAACCGGGCAAGATCGACGCCCTCTTCGGCGGTCGCCCGGTGGTGCTGAAACGCGAACTTCCAGAGGCCGAGGCAGAGCGTTACCTGACCGCCCTGCGCCAGGCCGGCGCCAATGCCTACAAGGAAGTCGACCTGGCGGCCAGCCTGAGCCTGGTGGAAACGCCCGATCACAACCCCCAGGTCGCGGAGGAAACCCCAGCGCAAGACCTGCCTCCCATGACCTGCCCGAAATGCGGCCATGAACAGCCCAGCGGAGCGGAATGTTCGGCTTGCGGCATCATCATCGAGAAGTACCTGGCACGCCAGGCGCAGCTCGGCGAAAACGCCGCGCCTGCGGCCTCCGCGGCCGCGGCCGCGTCTCCCTACACACCACCCAGCGCCCAGGTCGGCGAAGCCCTCCCCGAGTTCGGCGAGCTGAACGTGTTCACCACCAACGGCCGGATCGGACGCCTGCGCTATCTCGGCTGGTCGATGGCGATGACGCTGTGCTTCCTGGTCATCATGGGCCTGGGCTTCCTGCTCGGCGAAACCGTCGGCGTGGCCGTCACCGCCCTGGCCTCGATCGCCTTCATCGTCATTGCCGTGATGATCGGCGTGCAGCGCCTGCATGACCTCGGCTGGTCGGGCTGGCTCTGGCTGCTCAACTTCGTCCCCTTCGTCGGCAGCGTGTTCGGCATCCTGATGCTGGTCCTGCCCGGCAGCACCGGCGCCAACCGCTACGGTCCGCCGCCGCCGGCGAACAGCACCGGGGTGAAAGTCCTGGCCAGTCTGATCATCCTGCTGCCGATAGTCGGTATCATCGCCGCCATCGCCCTGCCGTCCTACCAGGGTTACCTGGAGCGCGCGAACTATGACGGCGGCGCCAGCGCTCCAGCCGACCCGTACACCACGGACGAGCAGGCCGCCGCAGCGGCGGCCGAAGCCGATGAAGCCGCCACGGCGGCGGCAGAGGCCATGGAAGACGACGACCAACAGTAGCCACGCAACCCCTCGCGACGGGCGGGGTCCAATTCCCCGTCCGTTTCGGAGAAGTCTCGAATGCCCCGTTATGCCCTGATCACCGGCGCTTCCAGCGGTATCGGCCTGGCCCTAGCCGAAGCCCTGGCCCGGCGCGGTCGCGCCCTGATCCTGGTGGCGCGCCAGCGCGACGCGCTGGAGAGCATCGCCTATGAGCTGGCGCAGCGTTTCGGCGTGGAAGTGCTGTTCCGCACCTGCGATCTTTCCGAGCCGCTGCAACTGTCAGGGTTGTTGCACGAACTGGAACAGGGTGAACGACAGATCGACCTGCTGGTTAACAATGCCGGGATCGGTACCTCCGGCCCCTTCATCGACCAGGAATGGGCGCGGGAACAGGAGCTGATCGAACTCAACATCCTGGCCCTGGCCCGCCTTTGCCACTCCCTCGGCGCCCGCATGGCGGCGCAGGGCGGTGGCCAGATACTCAATATCGCCTCGGTGGCCGCCTTCCAGCCCGGCGCCTGGATGAGCAACTACTACGCCAGCAAGGCCTACGTCCTGCACTTCTCGGAAGGCTTGCGGGAAGAACTGAAAGGGCGCGGCGTCAAGGTCTCGGTGCTGTGCCCTGGGCCAACCCGTACGGCATTCTTCCGGGAAGCCGGGATGCGGCTCGGCAGGCTCGACCGGAGCAAGCTGATGATGACCCCGGAGGAAGTCGCGCTGCTGGCCCTGCGCGGGCTGGACAAGAACCGCGCCCTGATCGTCCCCGGTTGGCGCAATCGCCTGCTGGCGCTGAGCCCACGCCTGGCGCCACGCTGGCTGGTGCGCCGACTCGCCGCGCGGATCAACGCCTCGGCGGTACCCTCCGCCCCACGGGGTTGATCGGCCTCTCCTCGCAGGGCAACGAGTTTCGCCGTCGGCTCAGTCTGCCGGCACCGCCCGCCCCTTGGCCCAGGTCCGCAGCGCGGCGAGCTTTTCCGCCATCAGCACCGACAGCGGCGAGGTTCGCGACAGCTCCCTGAGCAACAGCTCCTGATCCACCGCCTGCTGTCGCGCCTGCCCGGCGTACAGTGCCGCCACCACCGCCTGCTCGATCTCCGCCCCGCTGAAACCCTCGCTGGCAGCCGCCAGCAGAAGGAGGTCGAACTGTGCCGGCTCCAGCTCGCGGCGTTGCAGGTGGATGCGGAAGATCTCGGCGCGAACCTCCGGCGTCGGCAGGTCGACGAAGAACAATTCGTCGAAGCGTCCCTTGCGGATCAGTTCGGGCGGCAGGCGGTCGATAGCGTTCGCGGTGGCGACCATGAAGACCGGCGCCTCGCGCTCGGCCATCCAGGTCAGCAGGGTACCCAGCACGCGCTGACTGACGCCGTTGTCCTGGTCGCCGCCAGAAATGCCCTTCTCCACTTCATCCATCCACAGCACGCAGGGCGCCATCTGTTCGGCCAGGCGCAGCGCCTCGCGCAGGTTGCGCTCGGTTTCGCCGAAGTACTTGTTGTAGAGACAGGCGAAGTCCAGACGCAGCAACGGCAAGCCCCAGAGGCCGGCCACCGCCTTGGCCGCCAGGCTCTTGCCGGCGCCCTGCACGCCGACCAGCATCATGCCCTTCGGCTGGTCGCCAGGCTTGCCGGCGAGGAACGCCGACTGACGCTCGCCGAGCCAGCGCTTGAGCGCGGCAAGCCCGCCGACCTCGGCGAAGCGCGCGGTGTCGTACTCGAAGCTCAGCACGCCCTCCAGGTCGAGTAGCTGGAACTTGGTGCGGTTCAGCTCGGGCAGGTCCTCCTGGGTGATCGCCCCATCGTTGCAGATCACGTTGCGCGCCAGCAGCCGCGCCTCGGCATGGCTGAGCCCGCGCAGGTTCTTCACCACCTGCTGCAGAGTGCGGTTGTCGGTGCGCACGCGGGCACCACGGTTGCGCTCGCTCCAGCGCGTCGCTTCCTCGCGGACGATGCCGAGCAGTTCGTCTTCGCTGGGCAGGGACAGCGAGAACCGCGCGGCGAAGCGCTGCACCTCGGCCGGCAGCTTCAACGCATGGGACACCAGCACCACGGTCGGTCGATGATTGCCTTCGGCCATGGCGATTTCCTTGAGCAGGCGCACCAGGGTCGGGCTGTCGCCAAGGAAAGGATGCAGGTCGCAGAGCACGTAGAGATTCGCCTGCTGATCGTGCTTGATCAAGCGCAACGCAGCGACCGGGTCGCGGCTCTCCTCCCCGCCCAGCGGCTCGCCGCCGAAGCCCAGCCGCTGCACGCCCTCGGTCACCGACCAGGCATACAGGCCAAGGCCGCGCCTGACCGCCAGGCCGGTGAGGGTTTCCATCACCTTCGGCTCGTCCCAGGACTCGATCAGGATCAGCTTGACCCGGGAATCCAGGACCAGGCCGAGGTCGTGTATGTCGTTCTTCACTGCGGCTCCTTCACGCTTGGGCGGTCGCGACGGGCACCGCTACACTCGGGAAAGCACCCGAGGCCGGAGGAATCGCCCATGGACTGTCTGTTCTGCAAGATCGTGGCGGGGGAAGTTCCCGCGCGCAAGTTCTACGAAGACGAGGAAGTTGTCGCGTTTCACGATATCGGCCCGCAGGCGCCGGTGCACTTCCTGGTCATCCCGAAAAGACACATTCCCACCCTCGAGCACCTGACCGAGGCAGACCGGCCGCTGGCAGGCCATATCCTCTTCACCGCCCAGCGCCTGGCCCGGGAGCAGGGCTGCGAGGAAGGCTTCCGTGTGGTGATGAACTGCAACGACCTTGGCGGGCAGACCGTGCACCACATCCACATGCACGTGCTGGGTCAACGCCAGATGCTCTGGCCGCCGGGCTGAATCCCTGCTGGCGCTGCGACATCGCAGCCCGTCCGCAACATCCTGCTATCAGCGCACTTCCGGTAAACTGGTGCGATCTTTCGTTTCCGGAGGTGCGCCATGTCCGCCGACCGCCACTATTCGCCCATCGACCGTTTCCTGCTGCAGGCCGACTCCGCCCTGCGCACCCTGCTGCCGTTCAGCGGCCAGCCGGCGCGACCGTCGCCGGCCATCGTGGAACCCGATGGCGAACTGAGCGAGGAAGACACCCGCCATATCGCCGGCCTGATGCGCATCAACCACACCGGCGAGGTCTGCGCCCAGGCGCTGTACCAGGGCCAGTCGCTGACCGCCAAGCTGCCCGAGGTCCGCGAGGCGATGGAGGAAGCCGCCGAGGAGGAGATCGACCACCTGGCCTGGTGCGAGCAACGCATCCGCCAGTTGGGCAGCCGTCCCAGCGTGCTCAATCCGATCTTCTACGGCCTGTCCTTCGGCGTCGGTGCCGCCGCCGGACTGGTCAGCGACCGGGTCAGCCTGGGCTTCGTCGCCGCCACCGAGGACCAGGTGTGCAAGCATCTGGACGAACACCTGGCGCAGATTCCCCAGGAGGATCGGAAATCCCGTGCCATCCTCGAGCAGATGCGTATCGACGAGGAACAGCATTCGAGCAACGCCCTGGCCGCCGGCGGCCTGCGCTTCCCGGCACCGGTGAAGCTGGGCATGAGCCTGCTGGCGAAGGTGATGACCAAGAGCACCTACCGCATCTGAATCGCACGCATGAAAAAGCCCGCTCGAAGCGGGCTTTTTCTTTCTCGTGTGCGATCAGCGCGGCATGTTGCGCGCGTAGAAGATCTCCAGCATTTCGTGCTTGAGCCGTTCCGTGACCTGCTCGCGCTGCTCCGTCGAGAGCGTCCGGGTAGCGTCGCCGAACAGGTAGTTCTCCAGTTCGAAGTCCTTGAGCAGCATCTTGGTATGGAACAGGTTCTCCTGGTACACGTTCACGTCGGTCATCTGGTAGGCCTCGCGCGTGTCGTCGGAGAGATAGTTCTGGATCGAGTTGATCTCGTGGTCGATGAAATGCTTGCGCCCCTCGATGTCGCGGGTGAAGCCGCGGACCCGATAGTCGACCGTGACGATGTCCGAGTCGAACTGGTGGATCAGGTAGTTCAGGGCCTTCAGCGGGGAGATCACTCCGCAGGTGGAGACGTCGATGTCCACGCGGAAAGTCGCGATGCCGTCCACCGGATGGATTTCCGGGTAGGTATGCACGGTGATGTGGCTCTTGTCCAGGTGCGCCAGGATGGTGTCCGGCAGCGGGCCCGGGGACTCTTCGATCTGGCTGTCGGTCGGAGTGACCGGCTGCTCGGAGATCAGGATGGTCACGCTGGCGCCCTGGGGGTCGTAGTCCTGACGCGCGATGTTCAGGATATTGGCGCCGATGATGTCGACAACATCGGTAAGAATCTGCGTCAGACGCTCCGCGTCATACTCTTCGTCGATGTACTGCACGTAGGCCTGGAGGTCTTCGGGCGTCTCGGCGTAGCAGATGTCGTAGATGTTGAAGCTCAAGGTCTTCGTCAGGTTGTTGAACCCGTGGAGCTTGAGTTTGCTTTTCACCGTGGGGAACTCTCTCGGTTGCTTGCGGCTCTGCCGCAGGGTTGGGGCATGCCCGTCAGATGCGAACGACGCACCTGCGTAGGACGGTTAACACCTCTTCGCGATGGCGATTGTGGTTTGTTGAGTTGCACGGGCGCCGGCTGGCGCCATTGGTCACCCGACCGGGATGGCTCGGGAAACGTCTATCAGAGCGGAAGAATCTTCCGAACTGAACGGCCGCCCGACGGAATCGCGCGGCACGAAAAAAGGGGCGCATTATGCAGAGCCAATCAAGCCTCCGCCAGAGTTTGCGCCCCTTTTATGATGACCGGATGTCGTCTCAGCCGAGTTCGACGATCTCGTAGTCGTGGGTGATCTCCACCCCGCCGCGACCGAGCATGATCGACGCCGAGCAGTATTTCTCCGCCGACAGCTCCACCGCGCGCTTGACCTGGGCCTCCTTGAGACCGCGGCCCTTGACCACGAAGTGCACGTGGATCTTCGTGAACACCTTGGGCTCCTCGTCGGCCCTTTCGGCCTCGAGGAAGGCTTCGCAGCTCTCCACCGGCTGGCGCGCCTTCTTCAGGATGCTGACCACATCGAAGTTGGTGCAGCCGCCGAGGCCGATCAGGACCATCTCCATAGGGCGCACCCCGAGGTTGCGTCCGCCATGGTCCGGCGGACCGTCCATGACCACCACGTGGCCGCTACCGGACTCGCCGAGGAACATCGCCTCGCCCGCCCACTGGATACGCGCTTTCATCGTTCAGACTCCCGCCGGCAAAGGGCGCCAGCTTAGCACAGGGCCCAAGGACAGTACGGGATCACAGTCCTGATAGCTGCGTCGCAAAATCACATCGACCTTCATGGTCCGTCTGTTAAGCTGGACGCGGTTTACTGGCACACTTCCTGATCTGCCCGGTTGGGGGGAGTTCTCCGCTGAGCTCCCGGGCCCTGGCAGGTCTCTCCATAAGAACTCAAAAAAACATCGCCTTGTACGTCAGGCATATTCTTTATTCTTTCGGGACTCGGGCATGGTAGCTATTACCCACACACCCAAACTCAAACACCTAGACAAGCTGCTCGCACACTGTCACCGCCGCCGCTACACCGCAAAGAGCACCATCATCTATGCCGGCGATCGCTGCGAAACGCTGTTCTTCATCATCAAGGGTTCGGTCACCATCCTCATCGAGGACGACGACGGCCGCGAAATGATCATCGGCTACCTCAACAGCGGTGATTTCTTCGGCGAGCTGGGATTGTTCGAAAAGGAAGGCAGCGAACAGGAACGCAGCGCCTGGGTTCGCGCCAAGGTGGAATGCGAAGTCGCCGAGATCAGCTATGCGAAGTTCCGCGAACTGTCGCAGCAGGACTCGGAGATCCTCTACACCCTCGGCAGCCAGATGGCCGACCGCCTGCGCAAGACCACCCGCAAGGTGGGCGACCTGGCCTTCCTCGACGTCACCGGACGCGTGGCCCGCACCTTGCTGGACCTGTGCCAGCAACCGGACGCCATGACCCACCCGGACGGCATGCAGATCAAGATCACCCGCCAGGAGATCGGCCGGATCGTCGGCTGCTCGCGGGAAATGGTCGGACGCGTGCTGAAGAGCCTGGAGGAGCAGGGCCTGGTGCATGTGAAAGGGAAGACCATGGTGGTCTTCGGCACCCGCTGAACAGCACCCATGAAAAAGGCCGGTCGCAACCGGCCTTTTTCATGGGGTTCGACAGCGCGGATCAGTCAGGATCGGCGCCCAGCACCACGCCGCCACGCTCCTGGAAGAACAGGCGCTTCAGCTCGAGGCCAGGATCGTCGGCCCGCATGAACGCCTCACCAACCAGGAAGGCGTAGACCTCGCTGACTTCCATCAGCTCCACGTCGGCCCGGTTGAGAATACCGCTCTCGGTGACCACCAGGCGGTCGCGGGGAATTTCCGGCAACAGGTCGAGGGTGGTTTCCAGGCTCACCTCGAAGGTGTGCAGGTTGCGGTTGTTGATGCCCACCAACGGCGTGTCCAGGGTCTTCAGTGCACGTTCCAGCTCGGTGCCGTCATGCACTTCGACCAGTACGTCGAGACCGACCGACTTGGCAGTCGCCGCCAGTTCGGCCATCAGCACGTCGTCCAGCGCCGAGACGATCAGCAGGATGCAGTCGGCACCGATCGCCCGCGCCTCGACGATCTGGTACGGATCGATCATGAAGTCCTTGCGGATCACCGGCAGCGCACAGGCGGCCCGCGCTTCCTTCAGATAGGCATCGGCGCCCTGGAAGAAGTCCACGTCGGTGAGCACCGACAGGCACGCCGCGCCACCCGCCTCGTAGCTGCGGGCGATCTCCGCCGGGACGAAGTGTTCGCGCAGCACGCCCTTGCTCGGCGATGCCTTCTTGATCTCGGCGATCACTGCCGGCTCCTTGCGCTTGGCCCGCTCCAGCAGGGCATTGGCGAAGCCGCGCGGCGCATCGGCGCTACGCGCCAGACGCTCGACCTCGGCCAGGTTGACGCGCGCACGGCGCTCGGCGACCTCCTCGGCCTTGCGGGCGAGGATCTTCTGCAGAACCGTCGGCACACTCACTGTGCGTTCTCCTCTCTGTAAACGGCGGTGAAGGCCACCAGTTCGTCCATCTTCTCCCGTGCCAGCCCGGTGTGCAGGGCATCGTGGGCCAGTTGAATGCCCTCGTGCAGGCTGGTCGCCAGATCGGCAGCGTACAGTGCCGGGCCGGCATTCATCACGATCAGCTCGGCGGCCTTCTGCCCAGCCTCGGTCTTGCGCCGCCCCAAAGCGTCGCGGATCAGTTCCAGCGAGGCCTGCGGACTGTCGACCTCCAGCCCCATCAGGGTCTGGCTCTTGATCCCGAAGTCCTCGGGACGCACTTCGTACTCGCGTACCTCGCCGTCCTTCAACTCGGCAATGTGGGTCGCCGCGGCCAGACTGAACTCGTCCAGCCCGTCGCGCGAATGCACCACCAGCACATGCTCGCTGCCGAGACGCTTGAGCACTTCAGCCAGCGGCTTGCACAGTTCCTGGGTGAACACCCCGACCACCTGGTGCCTGACTCCGGCCGGGTTGGTCAGTGGGCCAAGCATGTTGAACAGAGTCCGCAAGCCCAGCTCGCGGCGCGGACCGGCGGCGTACTTCATCGCCTTGTGGTGGACCTGGGCGAACATGAACCCGACGCCGACGGTGTCGATGCAACGCGCCACCTGTTCGGAGGTCAGCTCCAGGTAGATGCCGGCGGCTTCCAGCAAGTCGGCGCTGCCGCTCTTGCCGGAGACCGCGCGGTTACCGTGTTTGGCGACCTTGCCGCCAGCGGCGGCGACCACGAAGGATGCCGCCGAGGATACGTTGAAGATGTTCGCGCCATCGCCGCCGGTGCCGACCACGTCGACCACATGCTTCAGCGTAGGCAACTGCACACCGTCGGCCAGTTCGCGCATCACCGCCACCGCGCCGACGATCTCGTCGATGGTTTCGCTCTTCATCCGCATGCCCATCAGGAAGGCGCCGATCTGCGCGTCGGTGCATTGCCCGGTCATGATCTGGCGCATGACCGCCTGCATTTCCTCGGTGGTCAGGTCGAGCTGGTTGACGATGCGATTGAGGGCTCCCTTGATATCCATCTCAGTTGCCCTCCCCACGCACACCGCCCTGCTGACGGAGGAAGTTGGCCAGCAACTCGTGGCCCTGCTCGGTGAGGATGGACTCGGGATGGAACTGCACGCCCTCGACATTCAGGGTCTTGTGGCGTACGCCCATGATCTCGTCGAGCGATCCGTCGGCATGTTGGGTCCAGGCGGTGATCTCCAGGCACTCCGGCAGGCTCTCTCGCTTCACCACCAGCGAGTGGTAGCGCGTCACCGTCAGGGGATTGGCCAGGCCGGCGAACACGCCGAGGTCCTTGTGGTGGATCGGGCTGGTCTTGCCGTGCATCACCTGCCGCGCCCGCACTACTTCGCCGCCGAAGGCCTGGCCGATGCTCTGGTGGCCAAGGCAGACACCGAGCAATGGCAGCTTGCCGGCGAAGCGCTCGATCACGGCCAGCGAGACGCCGGCCTCGTTGGGGGTGCAGGGACCGGGGGAAAGGACGATGCGCTCGGGCGCCAGGGCCTCGATCTGTTCCACGCTCAGTTCGTCGTTGCGCACCACCTTGACCTCGGCCTTGAGTTCGCCGAAGTACTGCACCAGGTTGTAGGTGAAGGAGTCGTAGTTATCGATCATCAGCAGCATGCTGGCTGTAACCTCTTGATTTCATTCCTATGCGAATCGCATCACCCGGCTTTCGCCACACCCGTTTCCCGGCGCGCTCGCGGAGGAAGGGAGAGTGGAACGTCGGCATTATGCCTGTGGAAAACGGGGGACGCAGGGAGACGGACCGGCCAGGCCGGCGAAGAAGAAGTCAGGCGCGCCAGCGCCAACGGGCGAATGCCTTGATGAGGGAGGTGATGATGCTGCTGAGGTGGATCACGATAGCGGTCTCACGGAGCCATGTTGGGGAACATAGCCCAGTGGGGAGGATGGGTGCAACAGCGGGATGTCGGAAGAAAGAGGCTTAAGAAGCGGAAATTGTTTACCAAGCAGAGGCCCGACAGTAGCGATCTAAAATGGCGAAGCCTACACGAGGCAGGCTTGCGTCCATCAGCCAGGTCAGATGCGCGGGAGCGGATATCTGGCCTTGATCTCTTCGACCTTGGCAAGCCAGGCGGCGTAATCCGTCTCCACACCTGCACGGATCGAATCGAACTCCACTTCCGTTTTGATCGGATCGCTTTCCAAACGGTAGGCCTCGGCACGTCTGGCCAACACAGCATCATATTCTTGCTGAACCCGCTCTCTGGAAACCTGATCCGGTGTTTTCATCATTTTCCAATCGATCACTTGGGCAACTCCACGGTTCCGTCTTCAACGATATGGATGGGGACAGGGAATTTGGCAGCTTCGCTGTAGCTCCCCCGGATGGGAAACACCAATGTCAGGCATATCTCTCCGCCTGCCCTGGTAACCCTCCCGGAAAAAGGCCCCTCATGGATGGCAGAGGCTGGCAGATATCCCCCCTCCGGTAACTGCGAGAAGTCGTACATGACACCCGAGACGGCTATCGAATCTCCGGAAACCATGACATCCATATCAGTCGAGTCCTCGGGCAGGACTACAACCGGACTGAGTTCGATACGCATCAGTACCACCTCCCCACAGCCATCACCGTAATGGTGTCGTTAGCCCCCAGTGCCTGCGCCGTCGCGAAAGAAACAGAGCTGCTACCGTTGAGATAGGCTCCACGAACCCCCTGCCCTGCAGTGGCAGGCCATCCGCTGGAGGGAATCCAATTGCAGGTCACCCCGGTATTGAAGCCCGTAACGAAGGCAGCTGGTAGCTGTATCACGTTAGCTCCAAACGAAAGGCCCGGTTCGGATCTTGCCGCTGCCATCTGGGTACCATCCGCAAAGCGAACGTACCAGCCGTTGGAAGTTGTCCCGCTCTCCATCACAGCCCCGGTGGGCTTACCCGTAACAAGTCGCCTCGTTACGGTCCCCACGATATTGTCTGTCGTATAAAACCTGACCCATTCCTTCCAGGTTCCATTGGTACAGCTCCTGTACCAAACCTCCGGGAGGTTGGTATTTCTCACGAAGAACAGCTGATAGCGGGTACTGGCGTCGAATACCATCGACAGAGCGACATGGCCGTTCACACCGCTGATATTGTTGTTTCCGAGAGGCACGTTGTAAGTATTGGGGGTTATCGAGAACCATCCGCTTTCGTTCACCGTGTCCATATCCAGGGCCATGGGGGCTTGGGTCTTGGAAACACCTCCCAAAAACCCCAATGCATTGCCTACGGTAGAGGCTCCATTGATAGCACGGCCAACTTCGGTGATCCCCATGTCAGCCTGCGCCTGCGAACCGGTAGACGCTATCGCCCACGGCTTTATGCCCGCAAGGGTCGCCCCCCAGTCCATCGCAATCTGGTTGAAACGATCTGATAGGTCCTTGTCGTAGCCCAGAATCGGCGCCACTGCATAGGGCTGGCCGCTGGCCGTGCTGCCCTGGTAGTTGGGTTTGATCGAGATGACCGTCGAACTGGCGACGTTTGTGACCTCGTACCAACAACCATCGGGGCCACGAAATGCATCGCCGACCCGGGCATTGGACGAGAACTGTGTGCCAGTACCGGTAACGGTCGGGCTATTTGCGGTCACCGCTACGGTGCCACTGGAATACCAAGTCATAGAAAACCTCGAAATTAATAACCAGTCACATCTACCACCAGATATCCGGCATAGTTAACCCCTGCAATCGCTGGCGTTATTGAGCCAAAGCCCGTGTAAAGATCAGTCGAACGATAATAGATCCTCACCGCATCATCTGTCGGTGTAGCCATGCAACTGCTCTTCAGCGTAATGACAAAAATCGGATGATCGACTGTGCCACCAGAATCAATCCTGGTGTAATTTGCGCGCAACGTTTGAATCAGAGCAACCTTTTTTCCTGGGTAAGCTTTTGAGAAGACACCATCAACGGCCAGAGTTTCATTTATATAATCCAAAACTCGCAGATATTTATATCTTGAGTCATACACAACACCGCCACCACTTGAATTTCTGATTCGCAAACCGATCACACCACCTTCAGTGGTTTGAATAGGCGTACAGAAAAGGAAATAGTCAAACGTAGCCTGCACACTTGGCGAGCCAGCATAAACTCTAAAGGTTGTCGCATCCAGCTTCTTCCAATAAACCCCGGAAGGCTGCGGATACTCTCCAGCGGTCCCATTCCACCTTATAGCAAGCACTGCACTGGCTCGACCCGAGGGCACAACTACATCCGCGTAGTAGCCGATGCCTGAGTCCAGCTTTGAGGTTGTCAGCGTCCCCTTGGCGACCATCTGAAGATTCTGATATGAACTATCGATAACCAATATTTTTTCAGTATTTCTCGCCTTAAACCCAATCATCAATAGACCCCATAAATAACATCACAAGCAACTGCCAACCAAGATGCATAAGGCCCGGGAAAGTCCCATGAAATTACATCTCCAGAGATTCTCACCCGTGGATACCGATAATTGTTTGCTATATTTAAACTTGGACGCGGAGCTTCAAGGATGCAAGCCCACCCAGAACCCGACGAAAAATCGGAGACAGTCAGCGATCCAGAAGCTGTCCCCGTATTGAATGTACCGATAACCCTGGTGAGACGATCAGTCACTTCGACCGTAACCTGTCCTGTACTTACGTCACGAACTCTCAGACCGACCGTCACGACAGCAATCCCAGTTCGACGACAACAACCCCAGTTGTTGTATCCGTCAAGTACATGCCAGTCGGAGTGAGTTTGAGGGAGTAGCCAGTCCCTGCACCATTCAATTCGAATTTTCCACTCTTGCCTAACTTCCAGCCAGACGATCCGGAAATATAGTTCGTCGACTGCACGTCATCGGCGATCTTCAGGAACGACACGGTGCCCTCCTGAATCATCGCGTTGTTGATAAACATCTGGCCGCCAACGATCGAAACCGGCGCCACTGTCTGCCCGCTGGAACTGTTGAACCAGAGGAACCGATCAGCCTGGAACGCCATGGTCGTCACGCTCGTACCGCTGTCGAAGCCCAGTTGCCAGCCAGCGGCGTACTTCTGCCCGTTGGCATGCGCCTGGAGCTTCACGCTGTAGAGCGCCTTGACGTTGCCATCCAGCGAGGTAACCGCTTGAGAGGTGGTCTGGATGTTCGCCTCGTTGGTATCGGTGCGCGCGCTGACGGTATCCACCCGCTGCCCCAGGGCGCTGTCCGCGTTGGCACGGACGGTCTGTTCGGTGCTGATCGCCGAGGCGTTGCTCGCAACCTGGCCGGTGAGCTGATCCAGCCGCTGGACGGTTACAGCATTGTTCGACGCAACGACCGACTCGACGGTTGCGATCCTGCCCTCCGCCGTCCCGGTCCACGCCTCAAGCAAGCTCGTCCGCTTCGCCTGCGCTTCGTCCTCGTTCGCCCGCACGGTGACTTCGGTGGCAGCTCGAGCAATGGTGTCCCAGCCCTTCAGCGCATCCGCCTTCTCTCCGGTCGCCGGTTCCCCGCGGGCGGCAGCTTGCAGCACATCCAGATTCGATGCCGCTGCTTCGATCCTGCCGTCGAGTTCGCTGATTTCAGCGGTATGGCTCGCCACCTGCTGCGCCAGCCCGTTGGCAGTTTCCAGCGACTGGCCGATATCGGACCAGTAGGCCGCGTTCGGCGGCGCCGTCTTCGCCGGCACAGCCTTCAGTGCCTGGTACAACCGCTGCCCCTGTCGCACCATTTCGTTCTTCGCGTAGACCTTGGTCGGGTCGTACAGCAAAACGTCGGCGAGGTCGCCGACCTGCTTCTGCAAGCCCCCGATATCCACCTGCATCCGCTCGATATCGGAGAAGAATTGCTGGCCCAGCGCCGACTCGACGTACTCCTGGGTGATCAACTGGTTGTATTCGCTGGCGTCGCTGGAGCTGGTGCCGGTGACCCAGTTCGACCAGGCGCCGACGTTGCCGCTACGGTCGATCAAGCGACCGCGGAACGCCAGCCGTTCGCCGGCCGGTATCGGCGATACCAGGTGGGTATTGCCTGGGTAGGCGAACAGGCCCAGCGCCCGTGCGGTCTCCTCGCTGCCGCCGGGCGTGGCGGACTGCTGGATCTCGGTGTAGGCGGTGTCCGCTGCGCCGCTGGCCGGGAACCCCCACTCCAGGCCGATGCGCCAGGGGCCGGCCACGCAGCGCAGGTAGGCCAGCGCCGGCGGCGGCGTGGTCTTGCCCTCGAGAGCGGTTTCCACACTGCTGGCGTAGACCGAGCCGACCTCCATCACGTTCAAGGCGCGTACCCGCACCAGATAGCGACCGGCATAGATGCCCGGCACGTCGAAACCGAGCGCCGAGGTTCGCGGCACCCGCACCCAGTTGCCCGAGTCCTTGCGCCATTCGGCCTCGTAGGCCACCGCGTTCGGCGCGGCATCCCAGGAGGCCGACAGGCTGGTCACCGCCAACCCCTGGTCGACCTTGGTGAAAGCCTTGATCCGCACGTTCTGCGGCGGCGCCTGCACGCCCGGCGGAATGCTGGTGACCGGCGGCAGCTCGATGCGCGCACCGTTGTCGATGGCGTCGAACTTGCTCGCGTTGTGTTGCAGCGCGGTGATCTCGAAAAGATTGTCCTCCGGCCGGGTGATGCTCATGATGCGGAAGCGCTGGGTGGTCAGGCTGTTGCTCTGCAGCGCCCACTGCCCCTGGGGCCGAGGCGTCTCCGAATAGGCGGCGGTCACGCTCAGCACGCGGCCGACCACCGACTGGACGCTGCGCGCCTCGGCCTTGCCGTTCGGCAGGTTGACCAGCAGGCGATCGCCGGGTCGAGCCTCGACGTCGCGGTCGAGGGTCAGCGCGCGGCCATCCACCGCGCTCAGGCGTCCGCCGATCTGCTTGCCGGACTTGACCGGGTCGGCTACGGCGATGATCTTCCCCGGCGCCAGCCCACGGCCATCCATGCCGGTGCGGAAGGTCACCGCGTCCTGCTCCAGCTCCTCGGTCAGCAGCGCCCACTGGCCACGCCGCTGCGCCTCGCCCTCGGAGGTGCAACCGATCGCGGTGATCTCCAACTGGCTGATGCCGTAGCGGCGCTGCGCGCGGTCATTGTTCACCGCTACCGGTTGGCTCTGGTAACCGTTGCCCGGATTGTCGTAGTTGACCAGGGCCAGGGTGTGGCGATCGCGCTGGCGGCTGCTGCTGTAGTTGAAGTGGCTGCCGTCGTCGCCACGCACGGTGTTCGACGGTGAGAAGGTGTAGGCCTCGTCCTCCGGCATGTCGGATACCGCCACCATTTCCGCGCCGGACCAGTAGGACATGCCGCGGAAGATCGCTGCCAGGTCGCGCAGCACTGTCCAGGCTTCGGCGCGACTCTGCAGGTACAGGTTGCAGCTGAAGCGCGGCTCCTGGCCGCCCTTGCCGTCGGGCACCGACTGGTCGCAGTACTGGGCGATGCGGTACAGCGACCACTTGTCGACCATGCTCGCGTCGATCCGCCGACCGAGGCCGAAGCGCTTGTGCAACACGATGTCGTACCAGTGCCAGGCCGGGTTGCTGGTCCAGGCCGACTTGAACGAGCCGTCCCAGGTGCCGCTGTAGCTACGGGTCTGCGGATCGTAGTTGCTCGGCACCCGCACCCGCCGGCCGCGCGCTTCCACCGATATCTGCGGAATGCTCTGGAACTGGCTGGCATCGAACTCGACGAACAGCAGCGCGGTGTTCGGATAGCGCAGCTTGGCGTCGATCACCTCGGTGATCGCCTCGACCCGCATGGTGTCGGCGACGCGGTTGTTGTTCTGGTTCGGCGTCAGGCGGCGCACGCGCACCTGCCAGCCGCTCCGCGCCTCCGGCAGGTCGACACGGTGGGAGCGCTCGTAGCGGCTGGTGGACTTGTCGTCCAGCGAAGCCTTCAGCGCTTCCTGCCAGGCACCGCCGTCGACGGCGATGTCGATCGCGTAGTCGATGCGGTAGCCGACCACGTCACCGTTTTCCTGCTGGCGCTGGATGGCCGGCCAGGACAGGCGCAGGCGCACCGCCGAGAGCTGGGTGTTGCTCACCGCGCGGACCCAGGGCGCGTCACTCTTGAGCTCGACGCCGACCGCCAGTTCGTTTTCCACGGCGGGCACACCGGCAATGTGTTCCTGGTCCACCGAGCCCGAGCGGAACTCCCAGGTCACTCCGGGGAAGTTCACCGAGCCGTCCGCCGCCAGCAGCGGCGTATCGTCCAGGTAGATCGAACGGCCGTCGACGCCACCGTCGAACTCGCCTTCGCCCAGTGCCAGGAGAATCTTCGCCCGTGCGATCGAGCGCACCGAGTCCGGCATCTCCACCGGCTGGCGCGGCTTCTTGCTGCCACCCTTGTGGCCCGTGATGGTCTTGTTCATGACGTTCCTTCAGGCAAAAAAACGCCCGCGCATGGCGGGCCTGTTACGGCGTTGCCGGCTACAGCCGGTCCTCGGCATAGATACCGGCGCTGATCACCGCGCCGCCGATGCGGCGCTTGCCGTAGAGCACGCCGACCGGATGGCCCTGGGCGATGGTGTTGACCGGGCCGCCGAAGGCATAGCTGGGGGCGTTCTCGGGGGCCTCGCGGCCCTTCAGGCCCTTGGGTTGGGGACTGAGCATCTGCATGACGCCGCCCGCCAACATGCTGACTCCAGCGGTTACCAGGAACGAACTGGTTCCACCGGAGAAGAACGTCGTGAATCCACCCACGACAATCAAGGCAGCCCCCAGAATCGTCTGGAAAAGCCCCGCCTGCTTGCTCCCGATCACCAACGGCACGATGCGGATGTCCTCGCGTCCGCGCATGTCCAGTTGCTCGCCGGACAGGTTGGTACGCCCACGGAACACGGCGAAGGTCAGCCCTTTCGATTCCGCCTCGCGCATGAACGTCTCGAATCCCTCCATGGTGTGCTTCAGGGCACTCATCGCCTCGCGTACCGTGCCGCTTTCCAACAACCGGCCGTGCATGCGGCCGAAGCGCTTGCCCAGAACCCCGTACAGACGGATGGTGGTGGGGCCCTGACTCAGGGTGTCACTCATGGACCTGTTCCTCTCGTGAAGAGCCGATTCCGACGGCTCGCTTGAATATGTCGTTCACTGCGGCATCCGCGTGTGCCGCAAGACCAGGCGCGTGCGTTCGATCCAGGGTCCGCCGAACACGTCGCGGGTCGACAGCCGTCCGTACAGGTGGTGCAACAGGAACGGTCCGTCGCCGCCGAGCGCCTGGACCGGCTCGCTGTCCAGGCGCCAGTCGTTGCCCAGGTAGATGCCTGCGTGGTTAGGGTGCAGTGCCCTTCCGACCTGCATCACCAGCATGTCGCCGCGGCGGATTCCGGCCAGCGGCACCGGCCGGAATCCGGCCGCCGCATAGTGCTGCTCGTAGAGGCTCTCGCCGGTTTCCCACCAACCGTCGCGGCGCGGATAGTCCGGAAGCTCCAAACCTGCCTCGCGGCGGTACCAGTCGCGACAGAGGCTCCAGCAGTCGAGCACGCCGTGGGCGAACTCGCGGCCGAGCAGCGGCGCCCGATAGCCCTCCGGCGCTAGATGCGCGACATCGCCTTCCGGCCAGGACAGGATCACCCAGGGCAGACCATGCAGTTCGCAACTGACCCGATCGGCCATGCTCGGCGTGGCCGGAACGTCCGGGTGGCTGTGGACGATGGCCAGGACCTCGCCCTGGTCCTCGGCGGCGCACCAGTCCTGGTGATCGATCACGAAGTGCTCGCTGGGCGATCCGGCTGCGTTGCGACAGGCCACGTAGCGGCGTTGACGCGCACCGCGAACGATCAGCCCGCAGCATTCGCGCGGATGCTCGCGGGCGGCGTGTGCGGCGATGGCCCGCTGTAGGCTGCGGCTCAGTTCCATGCTCACATCCTGACCAGGCCGGCGCCGGCGAAGCCGCCGTGGGACAGCGGGTTGTCCGCGCCGAAGCGCAGCTTGCAATCGCTGACCCGGCCGCCGCAGCGGTCCAGCGCCGGATCGTCCACCGGATTGCCGTCGGCATCGAACATCGCCGTGCCGGTGTAGTTGCAGTCCTGCCCGCGGTACTCGTTGGTGATGCACCAGTGGCACAGCGAGGTGATCTGGCGCGCCGGGATCTGCTGGCCCTGGAAGTCCGGCGGAGCGGACAGCTCCCAGGTCACCTGGACGCTGTTCTCGGCGGTCTTCTGCTCGAGGAACCAGATGTTCAGGCGCTCCTGGGAGGGGTCGGCCTGCGGGTTGCCTTCGGCGAAGTTGGCCGCATCCAGGTAGTGCGCATAGGTCTCGCGCACGGTCAGGCGCGCGCCTACCAGGCCATCGAAGAACAGGCAGAGCGCGCTGATGCTGCCGTCGATGTTGCCCACGCTAAGGGTCGGCGAACTGGCCCGGCCGTCGCCGCGCTGCTCGAAGCCGCGCGCCTCCAGCGGCCAAGCTTGGTAGGCGTTGCCCTGCCAGTGGATCGGCCCCTGCTGCAGGTGGCCGTGGAAGCGCAGCATCTCGCCGCCGAACCCGGTGCAATCCAGGTCGAACAGGCGCACCAGCGCCCCAGGCTCGAGGGCCTGGTCATCGGCTGTGATGGTCATGCTTACCTCACGGATTGAAGACTTGCTGGAAGGTGGTGTTCAGGGTGAACACGCCGTTGCCGCGCGGTCGCAATTGCCAGCCCTGGGCGCGCACCCGCACCGGTTCGCCAGTGGGCAAGGTCCAGAGGAACGAGCGGTAGCCGCCGTGGCGCTTGAGGAAATCGCGGATCGGGCCGATCAGCGCGAGATCGCCGGTACGCGAAACCTGCCAGGTCTCGCTGAGGTTGTTCAGCCCGTCGCCGAGCGCCTGGCTGTAGCCGCCGCCGTACTGCACCTGGCGTACCAGTTGGTTCGCCTGGCCGGCGGAATCGATCGAGATGTCCCAGGTAAAGCGTTCCAGATCAGCCATTCACCATCCTCCATACCAGGCCGCCGGGGCGCAGCTCCTGCGCCACCACGTTGCGCGCGGCATCGTTGATCATTCCCGCCAGCTGCTGTCCCGTACCGTCGTCGCCGCTGGCCGTCGCCGCGCCCTCGCGGCCGCCGCCCAGGCTGACGCTGGTGGAGAAATTGAAGACGTTGCCCCCCTCGCCGCCGCCGAGCGCGCGCACGCCGAGCACGCCATCGGAACCGCGACTCAGCGGCATGATGGCTTCCGGCCCACGCTCGCCGATCAGCGCCGGACGACCGCCGGCCATGCTGAACAGCGCCGGCGCGCTCTGGATGCCATCGTTGAAGGCACCACCCCTGGCGAACCCAGGCATGCCTCCGGCGCGTTGCTTGCTGACCCAATTGGCCATGTCCGAGCCGGTGTAGTCGGAAATCCGCGAGCCCGCCGTTGCGCCGCTACCGAAGAACCCGCTGACCGCACCGACGATGCCGCCGATGATCTGCAGCGTCGCCTGCCGCGCGGCGATCCGCGCCATATCCTGGATCACCGAGTCGGCGAAATCCTTGAACGACAGCTTGCCCGTGGTGGCAAAGGTGAACAGGGCGTTCTCCATATTGGTGAAAGCGTTGGTAAACAGCATGTCCATCATTCCCGAGACGTCCTGCGCCTGGTCGCGCAGGCTCGCCCAGGAGGCGTCCATCTGTTCGACCCAACTGCCCACCGGCTTGCCAGCGCTCGCCGAAGCCCCTCCACCCGATACCTTGGAACCGTCCCCGGTCTGCCCGGAAGCAGTGGCCACCATCGCGCCGACATCCATCGCCGCTGCCGGCATTGGCGCGGCACCCTGGGCCGCGGGAGCGCCCGCTGCCGCTTGTCCCGCAGCTGCGCGGGCCTTTTCCAGTAGCGAGGTATAGGGCTTCTGGCTGGCCAGTTGCGCCTCGGTGATGCCGGCCTTGCCATTCATCCAGCCGAACAATCCGTCCAGGGCGAGCATTGAAAGCTGCCGCGCGGCGATCCGGGCGACATCGTCGATCACCGTCTTGGCGAAGTTGCTCAAGGACAGCTTTCCGGTGGTGGCGAAATTGAACAGCGACTTCTCGAGCTTCTCCGACGCATTCCTGAACAGCTCGTCGGTCATCCCGGAGATATCCTGCAGCGGCGCGCGGTAGGCGCCCCAGACACTGTTCATCTGCAACAGCCACTGCTTGAAGACCTGCGACTGGAGCGACGGCTGTTCCTTCTCGTCGTCGCCGGCCTTCGCCTGTCCCTTGCCCGCCTTGTCGTCGACCTTGGGCTTCTCGGTACCGACGCTGGCGACCCAGCCAAACAGCCCGTCCAGCAGCATCAGGGTCATCTGCCGCGAGGCGAGGCGCGCGGCATCGGCGTAGGCGGCCTTGCCCACGTTGGCAAGCGACAGCTTGCCGGTCTCGCTGAGATTGAGCAGCGCCTTGTCGAGCTTGTCGGAAGAGTTCTTCAGTAGTGCTTCGTTGAGCTTGGACAGATCCTGGAGTGGTTCGCGATAGCTCTTCCAGGCTTCGCCCAGCTCCTTCTGCCGGGTCTTCCACTCGGCCAGTACCTTGTCCTGGGCGCTCTGCACAGGCTTCTTGGCCTGACCCGCCTGGCGACTGGTCCTGCCCAGCATGTCCAGCGCCTGGTCCAGCACGCTGCTGGCAATCAGTGCCGAACTGTCCAGGCTTTTGCCGATAGCCTTGCCAGCCTTTTCCGCGCGCGCCTCCATGGCACGCATTTTCTGATCGTTGATCCTGCCAACCTTGTCCATCCCGGCCCTGTACCCTTCGCTGCGAAGGACCAGGTCGAGCGTCAGGCTGCCGTCGGTATTCGTGGCCATGATTCATGTCTTCCAGAAAAAGACCCCGCCGCAGCGGGGTGGCCTGTCATGCCCATTGATCCATCGCCTGATGCAGCGAAAGGGGCTGGAGAGCCATATGCGGACGGAACGCGTCGGGATCGGCGTCCGCTCCCAGCGCATGCCCGAGCAACGCAGCGATCCGAGCCAGCGCAAGCTCCAGCCGGTGTCCCGGATGGAGCGAGCCGCGCTTGTTCAGGTAGGCGACCCAGGCGCGGTACTCGGCGTAGCTGAGCCGCTCCTTGGCCTCGGCAATGGTCGACCCGCCGACGCCGTTCAGCACCAGCTCGTGCCAAACCTCGTCGGCGGGGGTCAGTTTTTTTCCGCGTCCTCGACCCGGTTGACCTCACCGACCGCCTGCAGCAGCAGGAAGCCCAGCGCCGGGTCGAGGTCGTAGGCCTGTTCGTAGGTCAGGCTTTCCTCTCCCGTCTCGCCCAGGCGAATGCATTCGGCGAGGTAGCGCGCGTTGCGGCTCTGCTGGTCGCCTTCGGCGGAGAACAGGCGCTCCACCGCGCCAAAACTGTTGCGTCGGACGAACACCTGGAAGGTGTCGCTGACCGCCTTCTTCCTGCCGGCGGGAACGCGGGTCCAGCTAATCTCCTTGCGCACCAGCGCCGACTCGATGAAACCGCCCGCTGCACGAAGTTCGTTGAGATTCATCTACGCGCTCCTCAAGCCGACTTCGGCGTCCACTTGCCGGCGCCGGAACGCTGGATGGTGGCCTGGGTAGCGACCAGCGTGTTGCTGGCGAAATCGAAGGGGAAGTCGCTGACGTAGCCTTCGAAGGTGAACCAGGTGCGCGCCGGCGGCAGCACGAAATCGTCGCCTTCGGTGCTGACGGTCGGCTTTACGTCGATTCCGTCGGACCAGCCGATGGCCCACTTGACGCTCGTCTCGCCATCTTTCTCGGACAGCTGGAACAACCGAACGTGACTGGCCAGGCGTGGATCGGCGTTGATGCCGAGGGTCGCCTGGCCAGGGGTGCGCAGGCCTTTCTTGTACTTGCGCGAAGTGTCGCTCAGGCACGGGTCTTCGATCTGGTCGGCCGGATTGCCGCCCGGGTTGAACGAGGTCACGCCTTCGATCTCCAGGACGGTAGCGGCACCGGTACCGGATACCGGCGGAACCAGGGCGTAGATCTGGGTACCTTGAGTCAGGATGGACATGGAAAACTCTCCTTTATGCACATGAAAAGACCCGCACCGGGCGGGTCGTCTGGCCCCGTCCCCAGGACGGTCAGCCGTGGCGCGGTACGCGGTCGGCGAGGAGCCTCCACGTCCCGAGCCGTTGTCGGATGCAAACGAAAAAGCCCGGCACACGGGCCGGGCTCTGAGGTTGCAGGTGGCATCCCTGGGGGGACACACCTGTACAAGCATGACTACGTTGTACCGGCCGATTCCCGGCTCGACAACGCTGCGGAATCAATACACGGCAATATGCGCCGGACACACGTCCATCGACGTCCATATGCGCCCAGTGTCTCAGCGGCAGGCACGCAACGCCGCCTGCAATTCGAGTTCGTAGCCCTGTCGCTGGCGGCGCTCGGCGAGCAATGCGCGAACCTTGGCCTGCAGCGAATCGCCAGCCTGCAACGTGGCGCTGGCCCAGCTCGGCGGGCGCACGTCAGGTACACGGCAAGGCACTGCCAGGGGAACCTCGACGCGCACGGGGCGAGGTGTCGTAGGCGAGGCTACGCAGCCCGCGAAAAGCAGACAAAGCCCCAGCAGGAGACGAGTCATAGTCCCAGCTCCCGGTCGATCGCCGCACCTGCCGCCTGGCAGTCCACGCCAATGTCGGGTTCCTGGAGCAGACGCACGGCCGCGGCGTACTGCTCCGCGGCTTGCGCCCTGGCCTCGCCGAGTGCCTGCTCGGCGTCCTTCGCGCGCCTCTCGGCGCTCGCCCGCACCGCCGCCAGCGCTCGCTGCTGCTCATCGAGCAAAGCCTCGAGCTGGCCGCTGGCGACGCGGCTGGCAGTGAGTTGGCCCAGGGCCTCCTCCAGTTGCGGACGATAGTGGCGGGCAACCAGGCCGCCGCCGAGCAAGGCGCCGGCCAGCAAGACCAGCAACACGGCCGGCAGAAGCAGAGCAAGCCGGCTCATGACAGCACCGCCCTGGCCCGCTGCCACAACGCCAGGCGCTCCGCCTGGCCATTCAGGCCGCCGTTGATGCGGCGGGTGATGGCAGCGAACTCGCCGCGGTCGGCCAGCTCGTTGAGCCCGTGACCGGCCCACCACCAGGCGGCGCTGCGGGCCGCCGGCACGGGCTGCTCCAGGCGCCAGGGCTCGGCTTCCAGCGGCTCGCCGAGGGCCTCGCCGACCAACCGGTAGTTGGCACGCCCGGTGATCTGTAGCAAGCCACGCCCACGGAAGCGCCAGCCATCGCCGGACGCTTCGTCGCCATTGCCGTTGCGCGTGGCGTAGGTGTTGTCGGCAATCGCCTGCGGATTGCGCGCCAGCCGCAAGGCCAACGCGTTGGGCTGCCCGTCGGGGCCGAGATAGCGGCTCGGCCAGGTCGCCGCCAAGCCTTGGGCGCTGTAATTGAGGTTCTCCACCAGCCGGGTCAACTGGCTGCTTTCGTGGCCAACCTGGGCGAGAAACGCGGCACGCCGCGCCGGTGTGTCGATCTCCCTCTCGTCCATGGCCCGTTGCAACGCCGCAACGAAAACGCCCGCGACGAGGCGGGCGTTGGGAAAAATGCGCAGCAATTGCTGCTCGGTCAGTTTCATCGATCCTCCTGCACTCCGATGGGTTTCAGGCGTCACCCCTTGCCGCCTCGGCCTCCGTTGCATTGCACGACAGTGGTCCATCCGCTGGAGCTGTAGGTGTGCTCCACCGAGTCGATCAGGAACTCGCCGTCGATTCCCGCCTTGAAGCCTTGGAGCAGCAGTCTGCGCTCGGCGAACAGGTCGCCACGCCCTGGCAGTTCCAGGCGCACACTGGCGCTGGAGCGGCTGAAGCTCGCCAGGCGAGACTTCGCCGCCTGCTCGGCTTCTCCACGGCTGGCATAGAGGTGCCGGTCGACATGCTCGCCCATAGCCGTAGCCGGTGCCTTCGGGTTCTTCAGCTCGACGCTCTTGACCTCGCCGCTGCCGGGCAATTGGTAGCGGGTCTTCACCGTTCTCATCAGGCTGCGGTCGTCGAAGGTAACGTCGAAGCTGCCGACGTCAGCACGTCCCAACACCAAAGGTTCGATCCGACGCCCCGTGGCGCTCTGCCCGCTCTGTCGCGGCAGCACCATGAGCATGCCCTCGGCCAGCTTGGCGGTGCAGTCGTACTGGCGCGCCAGACGGGTGACGAAGTGGTAGTCGGACTCGTTGACCTGGTCGACCCGGGCGATCGCCACCTGCAACGGACACTCCACGCGCCAGCCGTTGCGTGCGCCAACATCGCGGCAGACCTGAGCCAGGGTAGTGCCCTCCCAACCGCCGCTGCGTATCGTCTTGCCACTGCCGCGCATGTCGCCGGCCTTGGCAGTGACGGTCAGGCAGTCCGGCGGACCAGCCCACTGCAAGGTGTCCACGGTAAAGCGTCCCATGCGCATCAGTGGCTCGCCGGCATAGCCGAGATGAACCTCCAGCACCGCACCGCGCCTGGGTAAGGCCACCTGTCCATCGCGATCGTCGATCTTCAAGGTCAGGCTGTCGGACTCCATGCCCGGCTTGTCCAGCAAGGTCAGCTTGAGCAGGCGGTCATTCAGCTGCTGGGTGACGTCGGTGCCGTCGGCAACGATACGGAAACTCGGTTGCACCTGATCTCTCCAGAAAAGAAAAACCCCGCCAAGGCGGGGTTGCGGGTGAGCGGTCGATCAATCCCACAGGCGCACCTGTTCGACATTGACCACCGGCATGTCAGGGAAACTGATCAGCAAGCCGGCGCGGAATGGCTGCTGCTCATCGGCCAGCCCGGGATTGGCGTCGAGGGTCGCCTCGACGCAGCCCAACAGATGGCCATAGACGTGGTAGCAGAGGCTGTCCAGCATGTCGCCGTCAGCGGTTCGGCAGGTCGTCGCCATAGCGCTTGAACTCCAGGTCGAAGGTTTGTTTGCGGGGAGCGCCGTTGCCCAGCAGGGCGCTCTGGTTCTCGCTGATCCGCACCAGACACCAGAGGCCCATCTGCACCTCGCCGTAGCCGCTGCTCAGGATCAGCGGCTCACGCCGCTCCGCCAACCGGCGCAGCGCTTCGAGCTGCTCCAGACCGACGACCTTTTCCTGGTTGCCTACCTGTCGACGCAGCGGGAATACCGCCCCCTTGAGCAGGATGCTCTCCTCGCCCATGCCGACGCTCTGCAGCGCCGGCCGCCGACCCAGGCGCACCTGCCCGCTCCAGTTGTAGGCACTGTTGCGCTGCAGGGCGTCGAAGGCGGCAGTATTCAGGTTGAAGTAGAACGGTTGGGCATTGGCGGTCAGCGGCTGCAGTACCAGCAGGTGCGGCAAGGGCGCTGCGGCCTCGCTCGGGGGCGTCGCCGAGGGTGCCAGCAGCCACGACGGCAGCACCCCCGCCAGCGTCGGACTGATGTCGCCAGCGACCTTGCCGACCGCCTGCGCGGCACTGTTCACCTGCACCTTCAGCGCATCCAGGCGTTCGTCGATACCAAGCAACGCCCGGCTCGCCCGGTCATAGGTGGAGACCACGCGGTTCACCTTGCCCTGCGCCTGGCCGATGCCGCGCATGGCACGCTGCAGCCGGGCAGCCATTTCCGGCGATACGCCGGGCAGGTTCTCCAGCTCCGCGGCTGCGCCGCGGATCTCGCTGATCGCACCGTTCACCGGAGCGACCACCTTGTCCAGACTCTTGCGTCCGGACTCGCCGGCGCGACCCAGGTACCTCAGGCCGGCCTGCAATTGTTCCAGATATGCCATGGGACTCCTTAGACCATCGCCGGGTCGTAGAGGCTGCGCCGCTGCCGCTCGTCGGCGAAGTCGACAAGCATGCGTTGCAGGTAGGGCAGCAACTCGTCGGCCAGGCGCTGCGGCTCGTGTACGTTGCCTTGCACCGTCAGGTTGATCTGCGGCGCGAAGGTCCAGTTGGGCGCAGCCGCGACGGGCTCGGCCTGTGGCGCGGGCACCGCCGGCTTGTTGTCCGAGGCCGCCGGCGGATCGCCAGCCAGACTGCGTCCCAGACGCCCCCCCAGTTCGCTACCGCCCCAGGCGCCGATAGCGCCGCCAACCAATCCACCGATCAGCGTACCGACCACCGGCACCACCGAGCCGATGCTCGCTCCCAGAGCGGCGCCAGCCAGGGAACCAGCCAGGGAGCCACCGGCCTCGCCATAGGCGATGGTCTTTTCGCTCTCCGACAGGTCGCTGGAGTAAACCTCAGCAACATCGATCAACGACGAGGCCACTTGCAGCGGCGCGTTGCGTATGGGCAAACGCGACAGGCGCGGCAGCTTTCCTGCCATCGCCCCCAAGCCTCCTCCAGCCGAGAAGCCAAGGGATGGAAGGGAGCGGGCCTTCAGCCCACCGCCCTTGCCTCTCTTCCTGCGTGGTGTTTGACCGCGCTTTCGTTGTGCTGGCCTCCTCGCGGACTCCAGCGTAGAGTCGCCTCCCGGCACCGGCCAGTTGGTAACGAACACGCGCTGTATTTCGCTACCACCCGATACCCGGCCTGCACCCCGTTCGATCAGGTCGCCGACGGCAGCGCTCCCTCGCCGACCGAGCCGACCGCCACGCAGCACGTCGATAGCGCCGCGCCCTCCCTTGTAGGCGAGATACCCGGATAACACCGCACCTGCGGCGGCGGTAAGACCGGCCGTCGTCCGCGGATAGGCTTCGAGCAGTTCCGCAGTCGACTCGCCGAGTACCGCGCTCCCCTTGGCCAGGTTGTCCAGATATGGATTCAGGGCGCTGCCCAAAGCGGTCTGCGCCCTCTCCCAACTGTCGCTGGAAGCCTTCCACAGCTCCTGGGACATCCCCTTGCGACGCTGCGCATCGCGCTCCGAAGAGCCTACGGAAGACTGCTGGGATTCGAGCAAGCCCTGGAACTCGCCGCGCGACGCTCGATAGGCTTCAAGCGCCGGCGACGCCGCACCGGCGCTGAGCTTGCCGCCCTTATCCCGATAGCGCGCAGCCAGCTCCAGGTTGGCCTCCAGCAGACTCGCTCCGTCCTTGCGCAGCGCTTCCAGGTCCCGGTCGTAGTCCTGGCCATAAGCGCGTTTCAAGCTGCCGCTGCTGACGAACTCCAGCCAGGCCTTCATCCGCACGTCCGCTTTGTCTGGCGTGGTGTTCTTTGCCTGAATCTCCAGCAAGGCCCCCAGTGCACCGACATCGCCGGCCGTGGCCTCTCCCGCATTGCCCAGCGCTGACAACAAGGCAGGCAGGCGACGCGCCAGGGCCTCACTGCCGACTCTGCCTTTACCCAGGACGACCAGGCGGTCGAGGGAGGCGGACAATTGCTCTGGCGAGTCCGAACCCTGGGCCAGTTGCAACGCTCGAACCAGCCCCGCAGCCTCGGCTGAAGCAATCCCTTGGCCAAAGCCGAAGCGGCCCGCCAGTCCCAGATTCATTTGCGCGGCGGCGAACCCCATGCCGGTGGCGTTCAAGTGCTCCAGCATGTCCAGCGTCGCCGTGCGTCCCAGGCCGCTCTGGCTGGCACGGTCCTGGATCAGGGATGCCAAGGCTGGCTCCCGGCCGACGTCCAGGCCGTTGCGGATCGCCAGGTCGCGCAACCGCGCTTGATAACCGGCAGCCGTCTTGCTGGCTTCCACGACCAGTCCGGAAAATGCGCTAGCCAATGGCATTGCCTGGCTGGCCTGCTCCAGCCGTTGCAGGCCGCGGACCTGCATATCCAGGCCACGCTGCATCTCGCCCAGTCGAGCGTAGGCATCGCCCGCGGCCCTGGCCTCGATGCCGAGTCGCTTCAGTTGCTCCTGGCGTTCGCCAAGCTGCCGGGCATGCTCAGCAACGCCGCGGTCCCCGACCTTGCGCATATCGGCGAGTTCTCGCTCCAGGCGTATGGCGTCTCCCAGCACATCCCTCAGGCTGGACGCCTGGCGGGAACGTTCCTGGAGACTGTCGAGCCGTGCCTTGACGGTCTCGAATGCCTTGCCCAAGGAGGGGTCGGCGATGCCGCCGATGGAGACCACCAGGTCCATGTCTTTACTCATGACGGTTCGTCTCGTCTGTTATCGATGTCCGCCACCGCGGACCTACTGAAGTAGCGCGGGCGCCGCTCGCCTGGCGGACGGCGCCGTCGCTCACTCCTCGCCCTCGGCGAGCCACCAGAGCAGGTCGCCCAGGGTCATGCGCTCCAGTTCGCTGGCCTGGAAGCCCAGCTCAATGGCCAGGCGCCTCGCCAGTTGACGCATACGCGAAGGTGTCGTCCGTGTCGTCTTGCACCAGGCGAAAGTAGGCGCCTTGCAGCCGCTGGTAGTCGCTCAGCTTCAGCCCCTCCAGGTCCTGGCGGCTGACCTGCGCCAGCGAGGCGAACAGTTGCAGTTCGCGCTCCTCGGCATCGTCGCCGGCCACCTTGCCGGCCAGGCGGATATCACGCACGGTGGGTGCACGCAGGGTCAGCGTGTCGACGCTGACCCCGTTGCACTGTGCCGGACGCGAGAGACGAACGAGGGCGGCGTCGGCATCCAGCGTCAGCCAGCCCGGCAGTCGATTCTCTTGGGTCATGTCCGGAGCTCCTCTTACAGGCCGAGGTCGTTGCGCATGCCGGCCAACTGGTCGACACCGTTGATCGCGCGGACACCGTTGACCGGATCGATCTCGTAGACCTCGCGGCCATCGACTTCCAGCTTGTAGTAGCTGACCGCAACGGCGTACTTGAACTCGGCTTTCTCGCCGGCCTTCCAGTCGCCCGGGTCGACCTCCTTGAGCAGGCCGCGCAGGGTAGCCACCACTGGCACGCTGGCGCCCTTCTGGCCCTTGAAGGAGCCACGGAACACGCCATTGAAAGCGCTCTGGTCGGCCAGGCCGAAGAAATTCAGCGCTTCTCGGCGGGCACCGTTGGTGGAGAATTTGGCCTCCATCGCCTCCAGGCCCATGTCGATGGATACCGGTGCATCCATGCCGCCGGCACGGTATTGCTCGGTCTTCACAGCCAGCTTGGGCAGGGTCAGGGATGGCACGTCACCGGCGAAGCTCACGCCGTCGATGAACAGGTTGGTATTGGTCAGGGTTTGCGGAATCATCACGGGCGCTCCTTAGGCGACATCCAGAACTTCGGTGAGCCACTGATCGGTCACCTCGACACGGAAATTGGGGTTCTCGGCAGGCGGCACATCGGTGAAGCGGATGTTCCAGTACACCTTGCCCTGGGCCAGCTGGCTGGCGCTGTTCAGGTCCGGGTCGGCATAGACTTCGAAGTTGATCACCGCGCCCTGGTTCTTCAGATCGCGCATGAAGGCGCGCAGGCCCTCGGTGACATCCTTCACGTAGGTCTTGGTGATGCCGCGGTCCACCGCCCACTTGTGCCCGGCGAGGATCGCATCCATCACCAGGTCCATGGTCCGAACGCGGGTGACGAAAGCCCACTTGCTGTCGCTGGACAAGGTGCGATTGCCCCACAGGCGATAGCCATCGTCGCGAATGATCGTGGCGATATTGGCGTTGTTGAGCAGGTTGGCGCGACAGGTCTCATCGCCGTCGAGGAACTCCACCGGACGGCTGGTGCCGGTGATGCCCTTGATCTCCTTGTTCGACGGCGAGGACCAGAAGCCGTACTCGGCGTCGGTCCAGGCGAACAGGCCGGCGGCGTAGGCCGAAGCCGGGGCGTTGCGTGCGGCATTGGTGGCGCTGTCCCAAACCTGCACGCCCGGGTCGACCATGAACAGGCGCTTGCTGCCGAAGTTCTTGGCGTAGGCGACGGCCGCCTCGTCGGTGCTATTGGGACCATCGAGAATGGCGATGGCCCGCAGTTTCTCGGCCAGCCCGTCCATGGCGGTGGCCACCGCTTGCTGGGCCGAATGACCCGGCGCAACTAGTAGACGCGGCTGAGCATTGAAGCGGCTCTTGCCGTCTAGCAGAGCCTGAAGTCCGGTGCGCTCGCCGGCGGCGCTGACACCACCTATGACGGCGCTGGCCTGGGCCTCGGGAGTCTCCGCGGCTTCCACGCCCACCGCCACGATCACGGCCTGGGCACGATTGTAGATGGCCTCGCAGGCCAGGTAGATCGACGAGCCGATGCCGAACGCCGCGGCGGCGTCCTTCTTGCTGGTGAGCAGCACCGGAACGTTGGGCTTGGCGCTTGCCTGCGCCCCCGGCGTGAACACATCGCAGAGGCCGATGACGGAACTGGCCGGCAGCGCGATGGTGCGCGCACCGATATCGACGTTGGTTACCGTAACGCCGTGGAAGAAACTCATAGGTAGATCTCCATTAATGAAAAACCCCACACGAGGCGGGGTTCAGGGGGTGATGAGCGATTGGAGCCAGGCAGGCGGCTCGGGCCTTGCGTTCAGGTCGGGAAACTCCGCGGCAATAGGCCAGTCGCGAAGAACGGCGCGATAGAGAGTTAGCTCACGAAGCTGCTCCTGGCTCAGAGTCGTAGTTTTTCCCAGGTCCTGCTCGTCACGATGCCGAGCGAGAGGCCCGTCGGTGAGCTGTAACTGCCGGTCGCGCCAGATGCGTTCCCGTTGGACGAGAATGTCCTTGGCCGGAGCCGGCGGATCGACGCAGATAGGGCGACCGGTGTGGTCCGTGACAATTCGTTTCCCTTCGCTCTGCGCACGAAGAAGAGCCTGGTACTCGGCGTCTTCGAGAGGATGCATTTCATCCTCCAGAGGCATGCGGGACCCATGAATTTCCTTCGAATAAAAGCCGCCCGTGGCGGCATGGAAAAAAATCATTTTCACCTCAATAGCCGATGGCCATCACTCTGATGCCATAGTTTTGAGCCAGTCCGTAGTACTCGGAGGAAACGATCACACATCCCGTGTTGCTGACGCTGACATCGGCGACCGTAACGGTCGACGCGGACGTCGCTGGTCGCCCCACCTCCTTGACAGTCGGTACGACATGCAGACAGGCGCTAGGGAACGCGATCGGGAACGTCAAGGTACGATCGATTATTCCACCGGGATGATCTCCTACGTTCACCTGCATCCACTGGACGATCAGACCGGTATCGTTGTCCTTCCACCAACCATTGAGCGCCCGGCTCGCCGTGGCCGGCACTCCGGCACCAATGTTGTTGCGTGCTCCGGCCGCTGTATTGGCGCCAAGGCCACCACGAGCGAGAGGCAAGATGCCGGAGGTGATCTGGCTGGTATCGTGGTTATGCCCTGAGGGCGGGAAAGTTGCCGGCTTACCCGGCAAAGCCGCCCAGGTAAATCCCACCTTTGGCAGGTAGCTGGCCGGATCGAAGTTTCCATCGTCCCAGTTCTGCCGCCACGGACGCCAAGAGCCCGCATAGCAGCAGCGCGAATATGTGCTTCCGTTGAGTGTTACGTAGGTCTGATAGATATGGTCTGCATGTGCGCGGTAGACAATCAGCAAACCGGCCAGCCCCACGGGATAGTTAGCTCCACCCGCCGCCCATTCCGATGTCGATTGCAACCACCATCCGGAATTGACGAAGCTGTTTATATTGACGCCATTTCCAATGGTCCCGTCAGTCGTCTTCGTGAAGGAACCTCCAATGTCGCAGCGCTGCCAGGGCAACCACTCCCGGATGCTAGGGTTGGCCGCGTAGGACACCCGTACATACATCTCGGATGTAGCGTTGTAGCTCGTTGCAATCTGCGAAGCATTGCCGTTCTGATCCGGATAGAACATCGACTGGATGTAGAAGTATCGTCCGGCAACAGGTCCGTTCGCATGATTGGTCAGCATCAACGGCACGGTCGCGGTGTTCGGATCGCTACTGTTCGAGACAGCAGTAGCCAACCCGCGCGCGAATACCGGCAAACGCTGCTCGGCCAGCACCCCGCTGACCAGCTTCGACGCATCCAGCCCGGGAATGTCCGTCGCCGCCAGCGCCATTCCAGCAGTCACCCTTCCCTTCGTATCCACGGTCACCTTCGGATAGCTGCCCGCCGCCACACCGGTAGCGGAAAGACTCAGCGGCGCAGAAACATTGGCACTGCCGTCGAAGGTCACCGACCAGGAGGCATCGCCACTGGCTGCCAGGCTGCGCGGTGCGGCCAGCCTGCTGGATGACACGGCGTTGCCATCGACTCGCAGCGCATCGGTGATGCCATAGCCGGCTAGGGTGGTGGCCTTGTTCGCTTTCTGCGCCAGTTTTCCGTCGGTATCGGCCTTGGTATAGGCATCTCCGATCGCATAGCCGGCCAGGGTGGTCGGATTGCTGCCCTGGGTGACCACCCCGTTGGCGTTCACCGTGACCGAGCGATAGCTGCCCGCCGTCACGCCGGAAGGCGCCAGGCCAATGCTGCGGTCGGCAGAAAGATCGCCCCCACCGACCAGGCCATTGCCAGCCAGGATCTTGCGGCCCTTGAAATCGGCAGCGACCTTTTCCTTCACCCAGTCCTGAGTGGCGTAGATGATGCCGTTGTCGATCAGCAGCTGGACATTCTCCAGCCCGGAGAGTGCGATGTTCACCCGAATGGTCTGGGTCCGCGCACTGCCACTTTCCATTGCTGCCTTGTAGCTGGGCGGGCAGTTGGATACCGCGACGAACTTGCCGTCGACATCCTGCAGGCCGATCTCGCGGATCCAGAAGCCACCTACCTCAACTGGCAGCACCACCTCGGCAACCAAGGTATTGGCGTTCTTGTCGGAAACGAACAGCCGATTCAGCTGGGCCCGATGGCGTTGGTTGATCAGGCTCTTCTGCGCCGCCGAAGGCAATGGATCCGGCGTGTCGCCTGGCGCACCGCCAGCATCGCCGATCAGCATATGAGTCGGCTGCCATTTCTTGCCTGCTGCGCTGGCCGCAGCCAGCGCAGCGGCACCTATGTCGGTGAGCAGGCCACCGTATTTCGGAGTATTGGTCGTCATGTCACTGTTTCCAGGGGAAGATTTCCAGGGTGTCGCCGTCGGTCACGGCCAGTCCGTGACGGGACCGGATTACCGGGGTGATGCGCAGGTCCAGGCGGGTCAGGTGTCGACTCACCGGGCGGACGTCATCGAGCAAGCGCTCCAGCTCCAGTGCGGTGCCTTCGTCGATGCCACGGTCACTGACGTCCACGGTGATCTCGAAGGTCCCCGGCACGCCGGTCGGGCTTCGCTGCCACCATTCGGTGACCTCGCTCAGCGCACCGATCGGCTCGACCACTTGGCGCAACGCGGTCAGCGTGCCTTTGCGCTGGTGCAGGACGAAGGACGTCGCTACCGCATTGCGCTTGGCCTCGTCGCTCCAGTCCGGGTCCCAGCGGTCCACCGAGCGCGTCCAGGCCAGGTAGGGCAACAAGGCCGCCTCACAGCGTGCCGGATCGTGAAGCTCACGAAGCGGCACCGGCAGTTCGGCAGGCAATACATCACCCAGAGAGCGTTCCAGAGAACTCCTGTTTGGCGGCAGCAGTCGGCTACTCATCGACGCCTCCCAAGGTGATCGCGTACCCCGTGCAATAGGCCGCCTGGGTTTCATCCAGGACCACGTCGGCCGCAGGCTCCTGCAGTTCGACGCGCTGCACGCCTTCGACATGCAGGGTGGCGAACAGGGCCGAACGCCGGATGTCGCGGCCCAGGCGGCGCTGGGCGGAAATGTAGTCGCGCAGCGAAGCCTCGGCGGCGGCACGGATCAGTTCGGCCTCGGGACCGGGAAACAGGTAGAGCTGCGCCTTGACCTGATAGGGAACGATGCCTGCCGAGCGCACCGTTACCCGATCCGCGACAGGACGCACGTCCTCCGCGTTCAGCGCCAGGCGCACTGCCTGCAACACCGCTTCCGGTGCCTGCCCGTTGCCTTCCACCCCGAGCACGCTGATCAGCACTTCGCAGGGCGCCGGACTGGTCGCAGAGGCATCCGCCACCCTTCCATCCGCGCCCAGCGCATGGGCTATATAGGCGTTCCGCGGTCCTGCGACGGATAGCTGCTCGAACGCGAGCTGGATGCGATTGCGCAGCGACTTGTCGCTCTCGTATTGCGCCTCCACCGGCGGTACCGCCTCGGGCTGAGCGGGCCTGATCAGCAAACGCTGCACATTGAAGCCGGCACCGATCTGGTCGAGATCGGCACCGCTGGCGTATGCCAGCATCACCGCCCGCGCCGCATCGTTGATCCGCGCCCGCAGCAGCAGTTCTCGATAGGCCGCCAGTTGCAGAAGCTTGAGAACCGGATCGGACTCCACCTCCGCTGTCCATTCGCCAGCCATGGCTTCGCGGAAGTCGCCCAACAGCTCTTGGTAAATCGTCTCGAAATCGAGGTTTTCGATAACCTCTGGCTCCGGCAACTGGGAAAGATCGATGATCACGCCGAGACCTCCATATTGATGTTCTCGCCCTCGAACACGCCGCTCAGGAGCAGATCCACGCGGCCATCGACGACCGCGACGACTCGCACGGCAGACAATCCGATGCGCGGTTCCCAGCGCCCCAGGGAACGGGCTACCTCGGCCTGCACGGCGCTTTTCCAGCCTTCGCTCACCGGCATGTCGACCATCCGCCGCAGCTTGCTGCCGTACTCGGGGCGCATGCGCCTGCTGCCCAACGGGGTGGTCAGGATGTCCTCGACGGACTGTTTAAGATGAGCCAGGCCGGACAGGGGTAGCCCGCTACGGCGATCCATCCCGATCATCGCCCTGCCCTCCCGCTCCGGCAGAGACAGGCCGCGCCTGGCTCCGAATGGCTGTGAGTGTTGCCCATGGCGAACTCCGCAAACGAAAAGGCCCGCTCGCGCGGGCCGGTTGAATGTTCGACGGACCGCCCTTCGGCAGCCCCGTCGTATGTTCAATGGGTGTGGTGGTTGCTGTTGCCGGCGGTGTCGATGATCGAGCCGCCGCCGAGGATGTCTCCGCTGACCGTCAGTGTCCCGGCGATCTCCACCGGTCCTTCCAGGCTGATCTTCGGCGCCTTGAGACTGACCGCCCCGTCGCTGACCCGCACCTCGCTGGCGCCGACCCTCACTTCCACGGTGCCGCTGGGCATCTCGACGCGGTAGCGATGCGCAGCCCAGTCGTAACTCAACGAGGCGCCGTCGTCGAAACGCCAGGTCTCACTGCTGGCGCTGTTGTCCGGCGCCGTGCCCGCATCGCCGTACAGACCGGGAATAAAGGTACCCATTGACACTCCGCCCGACGGACTGAGCAGTACCCCCTGTTCGCCTATGCTCGGCGCACGCCAGTGGCGAACCTTGCCGGCTGCCAGGGAGTGCCAGCGCAGCCAGCCGCTGGTCCAGTCGCCGGAGCGCACCCGTACCCGCGCCGCTGCCAGGTCCACGGCGACCACCACGCAGGGCAGGATCATCGCGGCGAGCATGCGGTCATGCTCCGCACTGACATAGCTCATGCCAACGCCTCCGGAGCAAAGTAGTCCGGCTCATGGCCGGGGCCGGTCTGCGGGTCGAAGCCCAGCATCAGGCTGCCCGGCGGCTGGTCCTCCCAGGCCCACTCCGGGTCTCCGAGACGCAGCGACTGCGTCCACTCGACCAGCCAGACACGCAGGCTCTTCAGCTCCTCGCGACTGCCGTCGACGGCCGAGCGTACGAAGCGCGCCGGTTCCAGAGACAGGTTCCAGGTCTGCTCGCGCAATGTCCGAACGATTCCGCAAGCAATGGATACCGCCTGGCGATCGGCACCAGGCGGCACCATTATCCGCGCCTGCAGGCGGCACAGCAGGGCGCTCTCGCCGGTACCGGGATCGCGCTCGGGCAGCAGCTCGGCCATTTCCAGGGAAACCGCCGGGGTATTTTCCGGCACGCCTGGCCAGAAGCCGATCAACTGCACCTCCGGCAGACGCTCACGCAGTACCTGCTCGATGGCCGCGTACAGAGCCTCGAGCGTGACAGCCTGTTCAGGCATGGTTGACTCCTTCGATCAGTTTCAATGCGGGCCACGGTCGCCCGACTGTTCCTCGGGCAGCTCGCAAACCCCCAGGCGCCGGGCGGCCCAGCGTTCGTAGAGGCCGACGGCGATCTCCGCGCCGGCCGCGGCGGTCAGGCTGCCCAGCGCCGCGGCGAACAGCAGCGCGGCGCCGCAAGCCAACGCCAACAGCATCACCGCCACGCCGCAGACGATCGACGCGCCGGAGCGCAGCGCCAGGCGCCGCAACAAGGCCCAGCCGCCGAGACCGGCCTTGTCGGCACGCCACATCTCGCCGCTGACGCCGCCCAGCGCGGCGAGCAGGATCAGTACCCAGAGCGGCATTTCCGTCAGTGTCTGCGGTTCGTTGCCCATGAGTCCCTCCTTGGCAGGCAGCGCCGGGCACGTCCGCACGAACGTTTTCCCGGGCAATAAAAAACCCGGCGCCAGGGCCGGGTTCCGGTGCTTCACGAGTGCCTCCCTGGGGACGCACCTTTACAAGAATGACTACTTTTTACCGCCCGATTCCCAGCCCGGCAATGCCTTCTCGACAATCCACTGCAATAGGAGGGAGACGCACCACGATATGAGGGTGATATACCGCCCTGGGAACCTTCGCCAGGCATCCGGGCAAGCGCGTACCCACTTCCGATATGGAAAAGCCCGGCATCGACTGACGAAAAGGATGGATCCGCCAGCCCGACCCCGCCTCTACCGTGCAGGGTCCGCTGCTGTGCATGGGGCTCGCCGCCTCCATGGGCGACAGGCATAAAAAAACCGGCCCGAAGGCCGGTTGGAAAATTCCAGGGGGGACCAGGATCCGGTCCAGGAACTCAGGCCGCCCGCCGCAACAGGCCGTCCTGGATACCCTGGTGCGCCACATGCAGGCGCAGATAGAAGGTGTTGCGGCTGCAACCGCAGTGGCGGTACTTCTGCTCGGGGAAGCTGTCGCGATTGAGATAGTGCTCCACCACCACGGTCTTCAGTTCCTCGGGTAGGCGATTTACCAGGCGATCGACCTCCGCCACACGGTCGAGGATCACCCGGCTGCCACGGTGGCCGCGGACCACCTCGCCCTTGCTGGCGATCAGCATGGCGATCAGGTTGCCGCCGGCGTAGCCGCCTCCGTTGCTGCCTGGCGCGTGCATTTCCTCGGCCCAGAGCTTGAGCATTTCATCGATGGCTTTGATCACGGTCGTGTCTCCTTTCACTGCCCGCGAGGGCTCGGCATGAGGTCGGTTCAACGGCGCTCGTGGCGGTCCTGGCAGTCGATGCAGCGACTGCAACCCGGTGCCGCCCGGCGGCGCGCCTGGGGAATGGGCTCGCCGCAGTCCTCGCAGTCTTCCGCGGACTCGCGGATGGCCAGCGCCGGGCGCGCCGCCAGGAGGCCGTCGAGGCGAGCCAGGACCAGTTCGTTGGCGTGATCGGCAAGGTCAGCCATGGAAAGCCTCCCTGGCGTGCCCGACGCCCGACGGCCGAATGGATGGAACATGACAGATGCGCGGCGCCGGTTCGGCGACCTGCGTTCCTCTGCGCGGAAATGGCGAGTGCGTATCTCGCGACATGGCAATGACTCCCTGTACGACGCCGCCGTACCTGAAGCAGGTCGGCGACAGAATGAATGAGCGGGATGGAGCGTCTGCATGGACGGCGCTCCGGCCCTCCAGGTGCCGGAGCGCTTTCCCATGGCCCCGGCACCCAAGCAGTCGGCACCTGCATCGTCGGTCGCCGACAACCGGGTGCGTCCCTGCACCCATGTGAAATCTCTGAAAGGCGGGTGGGAAGTTGTGGAACTCACCCCTTCCGCTTTCTGACGGAAGAGAAATTACAACTAAAGCTATTTATCGTCAACACCTAGGCTCTTTACAGAAAATTCATCGGCCTGTAGATTGCCGAGCATGGACAAGAGCACCCAGATCCCGCCCGACAGCTTCGCCGCTCGCCTCAAGCAGGCCATGGCGATGCGCAACCTGAAGCAGGAAACCCTCGCCGAAGCGGCTGGGGTTTCGCAGAACACCATTCACAAGCTGACCTCGGGCAAGGCCCAGAGCACCCGCAAGCTGATCGAGATCGCGGCGGCCCTGGGCGTCTCGCCGGTCTGGCTGCAGACCGGCGAAGGCGCTCCAGCCGCGCGCAGTGCCGTGTCCGTGGCCGATGGCAGCCCATTGGTGCTGGAACCGCTGCATCCGTGGGACAGCGACACACCGCTGGACGAAGACGAAGTGGAACTGCCGCTGTACAAGGAAGTGGAGATGTCCGCCGGCGCCGGACGCACTGCGGTACGCGAGATAGAGGGGCGCAAGCTGCGTTTTTCCTATGCCACGCTGCGAGCCTCGGGCGTCGATCCGTCGGCGGCGATCTGCGCCCAACTCACCGGCAACAGCATGGAACCGCTGATCATGGATGGCTCCACCATCGGCGTGGACACCGCCACCACCCATATCACCGATGGCGAGATCTACGCTCTCGAACATGACGGCATGCTGCGGGTGAAGTTCGTCTATCGCCTGCCCGGCGGCGGCATTCGGCTGCGCAGCTTCAACCGCGAGGAATACCCGGACGAGGAGTACTCGCCGGAGGACATGCGCAGCCGCCAGATCAGCATGATCGGCTGGGTCTTCTGGTGGTCCACCGTACGCCACCGGCGCGCCCCGTCCCTGGTGCGGTGAGCGCCTGGCGCTCGCCCGCACTACAACTCCAGCTATTGCACAGAAAAACAACCTGAGCTATATTTCCTTCAACGACGCGTAGCCGCAGGAGGGAATACCGTGCAGCCAACCATCGCCCCTACCACTCCAATTCCACGCCAGGAAACCGTGGAATTGGTCTACCGCATCTTCGGCGACGTCCTGGTGCCGCTGGAGCAGGTCCGCGAACGCTGGTTTCGCAACCTGAACAAGGAAAACTTCAGCAAGGCCCTGGCATGCGGGCGGATCGCCCTGCCAGTGACGACCCTCGACGATAGCCACAAGGCCATGCAGTTCGTGGCCCTCGATCACCTCGCCGCCTACGTCGACCAGCGCGCGAACCAAGCCGGAAGCGCCCGTCGAGCACAGCCAGGCGCGGACAGCATCGCATCCTGAGCGGCCCGCCGTTGCCAGCATCGTAGGGAGCGACACCATGCTCCGCCTGGCGGATATCGCGTCGCGATATTCGCCCTACGAAAGCGGTTCCGCGTAGGGCGAAGCCAATGCGAGGGTCCAGCCGGGCACAAAAAAGGCGGATGACGCAAACGCCATCCGCCTTTTTTTCTTCCGCCTCGCGCCGTCTTACTCGACGCTCTGCTCGGCCAGCGCCACGGCGCGGAACATCGCCCGGCGCTTGTTGATGGTTTCTTCCCACTCCAGCGCCGGCACCGAGTCGGCAACGATACCGCCGCCGGCCTGCACGTGGAGTTCACCGTTCTTGATCACCGCGGTGCGGATGGCAATGGCGGTGTCCATGTTGCCGTTCCATGCCAGGTAGCCGACCGCGCCGCCGTAGACTCCACGCTTGACCGGCTCCAGCTCGTCGATGATCTCCATGGCGCGGATCTTCGGCGCGCCGGACAGCGTACCCGCCGGCAGGATCGCCCGCAGCGCGTCCATCGCGCTGAGCCCCTCGCGCAATTGCCCGGTGACGTTGGACACGATGTGCATGACGTTGGAGTAACGTTCGATCACCATTTTTTCGGTGACCTTCACCGCGCCGATGTCGGACACTCGACCCACGTCGTTGCGCCCCAGGTCGATCAGCATCAGGTGCTCGGCGATCTCCTTGGCGTCCGATAGCAGATCCTGCTCCAGCGCCAGGTCGGCCTCTTCGTTGATCCCGCGCGGACGGGTGCCGGCGATCGGGCGCACCGTGACCAGGCCGTCCTCGACCCGTACCAGCACCTCCGGAGAGCTGCCCACGACATGGAAGTCGCCGAAGTTGAAGAAGTACATGTAGGGCGTCGGATTGAAACAGCGCAGCGCGCGGTACAGGTCGATGGGCGCCGCCTTGAATTCGATGGACATGCGCTGCGACGGCACCACCTGCATGCAGTCGCCGGCCAGGATGTAGTCCTTGATCCTTCCTACCGCGTTTTCATAGTCCTCGCGGGTGAAGCTGGCACGAAACGCCGGCTCCCGGCCCTGGGCCGCCTCGAGGTCGAGGCCGCGACGCGGGGTGATCGGCTGGCGCAGACGCTCCAGCAGCTCCTCCAGACGTGCCTGGCCGCGCTCGTAGGCATTTTCCTCAGAGGGATCGGCGAGGACGATGGCGTGGATCTTCCCGGCCAGGTTGTCGAATACCACTACGGCATCGGACACCATCAACAGGATATCCGGGTTGCCCAGCGGGTCCGGGTTCGGACAGGTGGCCAGGCGTTTTTCCACGTAGCGCACGCAGTCGTAACCGAAATAGCCGACCAGGCCTCCATCGAAACGTGGCAAGCCGGGCACGGTGGGCACCTGGTAGCGCGCCTTGAACTCCTCGACGAAAGCCAGCGGGTCGGCGCAATCGAAGCGCTCGGTTTCCATGCCATCGATGCTGATCCGCACTTGATGGTCGTAGACCCGCAGCACCGTGCGACACGGCAGACCGATGATCGAATAGCGCCCCCATTTCTCGCCGCCCTGCACCGACTCCAGCAGGTAGGAGTTCGGCGCGTCGGCCAGCTTCAGGTAGATCGACAGCGGCGTGTCGAAGTCGGCAAGGGTCTCGAAGGACAGCGGGATGCGGTTGTAGCCATCGGCGGCCAGCCGCAGGAATTCTTCGCGATTCATGATCAGCCTCATCGGAGGAGAGAACGGTCAACAGGGTGCAAACGCGCGCCGGCTATCCGGCGGAGGATGATGTCAGGCGCGCCAGCGCCAACGCGCCAGGGCCTTGATGACCTTCATCCAGAGTTTGCTGACCGCCACGGCTTGATCTCGCTGGTCGGAGGGGGAAAGGGAGTCGTCCGGCAACACTATCTCAGCGGCCTGGTCGGCGCAAGGCAGCAGGTCGCGCAGGTTGTCGATGACCAGGGTGGGGGCTTCCTCGGCGATCGGCCGGCCGTGGTTGTAGCCATAGGTCAGCGCCGCGCAGCGCACACCGGCAGCCTTGGCGGCGAGTACGTCGTTGCGCGAATCACCGACGAACAACGCATCTTCGGGCTCGATGCCGGCCATCTTCATCACGAACAGCAGCGCCGCCGGGTCGGGCTTCTGCTGCGGCAGGGTGTCGCCGCCGATGATCCAGCGGAAATAGCGACCCAGCTTCATCTCATCCAGCAGCGGAGCGACGAAGCGCTCCGGCTTGTTGGTGATCAGCGCCATTTCCACGCCGTTGCGCTTGAGCCACCTGAGGGTATCGACGACGCCGGGATAGACCTCGGTGAGCGCATGACTGTCGGCATAGGCCTCCATGAACAGCGCCAGCGCGGCTTCGGTTTCTTCCTCACCGATGCCGTCATGCTCGATGCTTCCCGCCAGGGCGCGACGCACCAGCACACGCGCGCCGTTACCGATCCACTGGCGGACCTTCTCGATGCCCGCCGGCCGCCGCCCGAGGCTGGCGAGCATGCTGTCGACCGCGGCGGTGAGGTCGGGAACGGAATCGACCAGCGTGCCATCCAGGTCGAACATCACCAGACGCGGCAGGCGCGTGGCGAAGAACGGCTCCGCAGCGCTCATTACTGGTGCGCCTGGGCCAGTTCGGCATGCATGGCGCGGATGACCTCGGCGTAGTCCGGGGCGTTGAAGATGGCCGAGCCGGCGACGAAGGTATCGGCGCCCGCCGCGGCGATCTCACGGATGTTCTTGACGTTGACGCCGCCATCGATCTCCAGGCGGATCTCGCGTCCGGAGGCATCGATCAGGGCGCGTGCTTCGCGCAACTTGTCGAGGGTACCGGGGATGAATTTCTGCCCGCCGAAGCCGGGGTTGACGCTCATCAGCAGGACCATGTCGACCTTGTCCATCACGTACTTCAGCACCTCCAGCGGAGTAGCCGGGTTGAACACCAGGCCCGCCTTGCACCCGCCGTCGCGGATCAGTTGCAGGGAACGGTCGATGTGCTGGGAAGCTTCCGGATGGAAGGTGATGTAGGTGGCGCCAGCTTCGATGAAGTCGCCGATGATGCGATCCACCGGGGACACCATCAGGTGCACGTCGATCGGCGCGCTCACGCCGTACTTGCGCAGCGCCGAGCAGACCATCGGGCCGATGGTCAGGTTCGGCACGTAGTGGTTGTCCATCACGTCGAAGTGAACGATGTCGGCACCGGCGGCGAGCACCTTGTCCACGTCCTCGCCCAGGCGGGCGAAATCGGCGGAAAGGATCGACGGAGCGATGGCGAAGGGTTGCATGGCGCACCTCAAAGGGGATCACGGAAGGCGCGCATTGTAGCCGTTATCGGTTTTTGGCGGTGAAAATGACGACTTTTCGCCGCAGCAGCCGACGCCCGGACCAGGCCGGGCGCGCCCTGCGCCTCAGGCGCCGGGTTGTGCTGTACGCATCTTCTCGCTGCGCCCGCGCAGCCATTCCAGGGTCAGCAACAGCAGTACGGAGAAACCGATCAGCAAGGTCGCCGCGGCGGCAATGGTGGGGCTCAGGTTCTCGCGAATGCCGCTGAACATCTGCCGCGGCAGGGTGGCCTGCTCGGGGCCGGCGAGGAAGAGGGTCACTACCACTTCGTCGAACGAGGTGGCGAAGGCGAACAGCGCGCCGGAGATCACCCCGGGAGCGATCAGCGGCAGGGTCACCCGGAAGAAGGTGGTCAGCGGCGGCGCGCCGAGGCTGGCGGCGGCGCGCACCAGGTTGTAGTTGAACCCCTGCAGGGTTGCGGAGACGGTGATGATCACGAACGGCACGCCGAGCACTGCATGCACCACGATCAGCGACAGGTAGCTGTTGCCGAGCCCCAGCGGAGCGAAGAACAGGTAGCTGGCCACGCCGATGATCACCACCGGCACCACCATCGGCGAAATCATCAGGCTCATCACCAGTGCCTTGCCGCGGAACTCGCCGCGGGTCAGGCCGATCGCCGCCAGAGTGCCGAAGACCATCGCCAGCAGGGTCGCCGCCGGAGCGACGATCATGCTGTTGGTCAACGAGCGCATCCACTCGGCGGACTGGAAGAAGTCGGCGTACCAGCGCAGGGAGAACCCTTGCAGCGGGTAGACCAGGAAGGTACCGGAGTTGAACGACAGCGGCACGATGACCAGCACCGGCAGTACCAGGAACAGCAGTACCAGGCCGCAGAGGATGCGCAAGGAGTAGAACCACAGGCGCTCGACCGGGGACATGTAGGGACTCAGCATGACTCGCTCTCCAATGTGTTTCGTGCGGATCCCCCTCTCCCCGCCCTCCGGGCAACCTTTTTTCCGAAGGGAGAGGGGAATCGGTTGGCCTTCTCGGAAGGCGCTCTATCCCAGGCGCAGGCGGCTGGCGCCCACCAGCCAGCTGTAGACGACGTAGAGCACCAGGGTAGCGAGCAGCAGCAGGCCGCCGAGGGCGGTGGCCATGCCCCAGTTGATGGTGCTGTTGGTATAGAAGGCGACGAAGTAGCTGACCATCTGGTCGTTCGGGCTGCCCAGCAGCGCCGGGGTGATGTAGTAGCCGATGGACAGGATGAACACCAGCAGGCAACCGGCGCCGACGCCCGCGACGGTCTGCGGGAAATACACCCGCCAGAAGCTGGCGAACGGGTGGCAGCCGAGGGAAATCGCGGCGCGCATGTAGCTCGGCGAAATGCCCTTCATCACGCTGTAGATCGGCAGGATCATGAACGGCAGCATGATGTGCACCATCGCGATGTATACGCCGGTGCGGTTGAACACCAGTTGCAGCGGCTGGTCGATCAGGCCGAGCTTGAGCAGCGCGCCGTTGATCAGGCCACCCGATTGCAGCAGGACGATCCAGGCGGCGACACGTACCAGGATCGAGGTCCAGAACGGCAGCAGGACCAGGATCATCAGCAGGTTGCTCTTGCGCGTCGGCAGGTTGGCCAGCAGGTAGGCCAGCGGGTAGGCCAGCAGCAGGCAGATGACGGTGATCACCGCGCCCATCCAGAAGGTGCGGGCGAAGATATCCAGGTAGATGGCCTGGTCCGGGGTGGCGCGCGCCACTTCGCCGAGATCGTCGATCCGGTGGTCGAGGGCCGCGAGCAGGTAATAGGGTGTATAGCTGCTGGCGTTGCGGCGGATCACCTGCCAGTAGGCGGGGTCGCCCCAGCGCTCGTCGAGCTGCTCCATGGCGTCCTTGTAGGAAGCGGGCTCCTCCTTGAACGGCAGCTTGCGCGCGGTCTTCGCCATCAGGCTGCGATAACCGGCCAGTTCCATGTTCAGGCGCTTGGAGAGATCGCCGATGGTCTGGTTGCGACGAGCCTCGGCGAGATCCTGGCTGAGCGCCTTGTAGACGGCGTCGGCCGGCAGCGACTTGCCGTCCCAGGCGGAGATGGCTTCTACCGTCAGCGGCAACGAGCGAACCACTTCCGGGTTGGACACGCTCTTGTAGAGCAGCGCGGCGATCGGCACCAGGAAGGTCAGGACCAGGAAGGCCAGCAGGGGCAGGATCAGCGCCTGGGACTTCAGGCGGTTCATCCGCTCGGCGCGCGCCAGGCGTTGCTTGAGGGTGCTGCCGGCGGCCTGGGACATGGGCACAGCTGTGGCCATAGCGAACTCCGGAAAAAAAGCGGGCCGTCGGGAGCGGCCCTGGAAAGTGTGGAACGGTAGGAGGAGCCGCCGCGCGGCGGCCCCTCCGGCCCTCACTGGAGGGTCAGGCGAGGATTACCTGGCCGCCCAGGCGTTGAAGCGCTGTTCCAGTTGTTCGCCGTAGTCGGCCCAGAAGGTCACGTCCATTGCCACCTGGTTCTGGATGTTTTCCGGAGTGGTCGGCATGTCCTTCAGCAGGGCCTTGTCCAGCAGCGGCACCGCCTGCTTGTTGGCCGGACCGTAGGCGATGTTTTCCGAGTAAGTCTTCTGCTGCTGGGGCTGCACCGAGAAGGCGATGAACTTCAGGGTCTCTTCCTGTTTCTTCGCCCCCTTCGGGATGGCCCAGGCGTCGAAATCGTAGATGCCGCCGTTCCATACCACCTTCAGGTTGCTTTCCTTCTGCACCGCGGCGATCCGACCGTTGTAGGCAGAACTCATCACCACATCGCCGGAAGCCAGGTACTGCGGCGGCTGGGCGCCCGCCTCCCACCACTGGATGCTCGACTTGATCTCGTCGAGCTTCTTGAAGGCGCGATCCTGGCCTTCCTTGGTGGCGAGCACGCCGTAGACGTCCTTCGGCGCCACGCCGTCGGCCATCAGGGCGAATTCGAGGGTGTACTTGGCGCCCTTGCGCAGGCCGCGCTTGCCGGGGAATTTCTTGATGTCCCAGAAGTCCGCCCAACTGGTCGGCGCGCTTTTCAGCTTGTCGGCGTTGTAGGCGAGCACCGTGGACCAGACGAAGAAACCCACGCCGCACGGTTGGATGGCGCCGGGCACGAAGTCCTCGGTCTTACCGAACTGCGCCGGGTCGAGTTCCTCGAACAGGCCTTCGTCGCAGCCGCGCGACAGCTCCGGCGACTCCACTTCCACCAGGTCCCAGGACACGCTGTTGGTATCGACCATGGCCTTGACCTTGGCCATCTCGCCGTTGTATTCGCCGGCGACGATCCTGTTGCCGGTGGCTTTCTGGTAGGGCTCGTAGAACGCCTTGATCTGGGCGCTCTTGTTGGCCCCGCCGAAGGACACCACGGTCAGGTCCACCGCCATGGCCTGGGCCGCGCAGGCCAGGCCGGCCGCCAGGGTGGCGAACTTCAGGCTGGCCGCTTTCAGGGATTTCGACATTATTGTTCTCTCCACAGTGCAGGGTTGCTTCGGTACGGTTCGGGACTGCCGGCGCTCACGCCGCCGGCAGAGGGTCGAGCGCCCTCACATGCTCGACCTGCCAGCCCAGCGGAACCACATCACCGACGCTCAGCGTCGGGTCCAGCTCGGCGATCGGCTGCTTGACGAAGAAGTCGTCGCGGCCGCAGACCTCCAGGCGCACACGCACGTGGTCGCCCAGGTAGACGAACTCGGCCACGCGGCCGGAGAAACGGTTGACGCAAGACTCGCTGGCGCCGTTCAGGCGCACCCGCTCGGGGCGGATCGACAAGGTCACCGGCTCGCCCGGCTGGCCGACGTTGACCGCCAGCGCCTCGACCTTCTCGCCGCGCGGCAGTCCGACCACGCAGCGCTCGCCGTCGCAACTGAGAAGCTGCCCGGATAGACGGTTGTTCTCACCGATGAAGTTGGCCACGAAGGTGTTGCGCGGCTGCTCGTAGAGATTGCGCGGCGGCTCGATCTGCTGGATTTCGCCCTGGTGGAACACCGCCACCCGGTCGGACATGGTCAGCGCCTCGCCCTGGTCGTGGGTGACGTAGACCACGGTGACACCGAGGCGCTGGTGCAGATGCTTGATTTCCATCTGCATGTGCTCGCGAAGTTGCTTGTCCAGCGCTCCCAGGGGCTCGTCCATCAGCACCAGTTGCGGCTCGAAGACCAGCGCGCGGGCCAGCGCCACGCGCTGCTGCTGGCCACCGGAAAGCTGCGCCGGATAACGCCCGGCGAAGGCGTCGAGCTGGACCATCGACAACGCGCGCTTGACCCTTTCCTTCACGTCGGTCTTGCTCATGCCGCGGACGCTGAGGGGAAAGGCCAGGTTCTCGGCCACGGTCATGTGCGGGAACAGCGCATAGTTCTGGAACACCATGCCGATGTCGCGCTTGTGCGGAGGGACATTGTTGATCGAGCGACCGGCCAGGAGAATTTCGCCGGCGGTGGGGGTTTCGAAACCGGCCAGCATCATCAGGCTGGTGGTCTTGCCGGACCCGGAGGGGCCGAGCAGGGTGAGGAATTCGCCCTTGCGAATGTCCAGGTTGAGATCCTTCACGATGAGGGTCTCACCGTCGTAGCTCTTCTGCACGCCACGGAAGCTGACCAGTACATCGCCGCCTTGAGTCTCGGCCATAACCGCACCTTTGTTCGTTTTATGGATGCTGTGCGAACAGCCTAGAGAACCCGGCGCAGGACGCAAATCGGCCGGCAAGAGAGTTTTCTATCAGGGGAAAGGAAAGCTCTTTGTAGGAATCGCCCTACAAAAAAGATGCACCCCGGAATGGGCCAGACCGCTCTGGGAAGGGGCTTTCGAGAAGGGCAAAGGTTTGCGCGCCAGCGCTCTCCGGCTGGCGCGCAACGGCGTCCTCAGCGCTTGGCCCAGTTCTGGAAACGCTGCTCCAGGGCCTCGCCGTGCTCCGCCCAGAAGGCCACGTTCATACCCACCGCGTTCTGCATGTTCTGCGGCGCGGTCGGCAGGTTGGCAGCCACTTGCGGATCGAGCAGGCCTACCGCCTTGCGGTTGGCCGGGCCGTAGGCGATGTTCTCGGCGAAAGCCTTCTGCTGCTCCGGCTGGCTGGCGAAACGGATGAACTCCTCGGCCAACTGCTTCTTCCAAACCCCGACCGGCAGCGCCCAGAAGTCGAAATCGTAGACGCCGCCGCTCCAGACCATTGCCAGGCGCTGCTTCTCGGCCTGCGCCGCGGCGATCCGCCCGTTGTAGGCCGAACTCATCACCACCGTGCCATCGGCCAGGTCGCGCACAGGGTCCTGCCCGGACTTCCACCAATGGATATAGGGCTTCAGCTCGTCGAGCTTGCGGAATGCCCGCTCGACGCCGGCGGGCGTCGCCAGCGTCTGGTAGACGTCCTTCGGCGCCACGCCATCGGCCATCAGGGCGAACTCCAGGCTGTACTTGGCGCCCCAGCGCAGGCCGCGCTTGCCGGGAAACTTCTTCACGTCCCAGAAATCCGCCCAGCCCTGCGGGCTGCCCGCAACCTTGCCGGGGTTGTAGGCAAGCAGCGTGGTCCAGACGAAGATGCCGACTCCGCAGGGCTGCACCGCGCCGGGAACGAAATCCGCGGGATCGCCGACCTTCGCCATGTCCAGCTTCTCGAACAGACCTTCCTCGCAACCGCGCGCCAGCTCCGGCGCCTCGACTTCCACCACGTCCCAGGAGACGTGGCTGATCTCCACCATGCGCTTGAGCTTGGCCAGGTCGCCATTGTAGGAGCCATGCACCACGCGATTGCCGGTGGCGCTCTTGAAGGGTTTGTAGAACGCGGTTTCCTGGGCTTCCTTGTTGGCGCCGCCGAAGGAAATCACGGTCACGTATTCCGCCCAGGCGGGCGCGGTAAATCCGAGAAGGGCGCACAACAGGCCCGTCCTCATGGCTGGCAACATCGTTTCTTCTCCTTATCGTGTTGGCCGGCGAGCATCATTCCCTGCCGCGCGGAAGCCAGGTAGACAGCAGATCGCGAAAACCGGACCTGGCGCACAAGCCGCGAGCAAAACCTGGGCGAACGCCCCTGTCAGAGCAGGCGGTGCTCCATCGCGTAGCGCACCAGGTCGGCTACCGAATGCGCGTTGAGCTTCTGCATCAGGCGTGCCTTGTGGGTACTGATGGTCTTGTTGCTGACCGCCAGTTGCTGGGCGATCTCGTTGACGTTGGCGCCCTGCACCAGCCGCTCGAACACCGAGAACTCGCGCTCGGAGAGCAGCGCATGGGGCGGACGCGAATCGGTCAGGCCAACCTCGAAGACCATCCGATCGGCAAGGTCCGGGTCGATGTAGCGTCCGCCGCCGGCGACCCTGCGGATCGCGGTGAGCAGCAATGCCGGATCGCTGTCCTTGGTGGCATAGCCGGCAGCACCTATCTTCAGGGCGCGGGCGGCCATCTGCGCCTCGTCGTGCATCGACAGCACCAGGATCGCCGGCGGCTCGTTCAGCGCGCGAATCCGCGGAATCGCCTCGAGGCCATTGACGCCGGGCATGGAGATATCCAGCAGGACCACCTCGCAAGGCGTTCCGCGCAGGGTTTCCAGCAACTGCTCGCCATTGGTGGCCTCGCCGACCACCTGCAGGTCCTTGGCCATGCCAATCAGTTGCTTGATGCCTTCCCTGACGATCGTGTGGTCTTCAGCGACCAGGACTCGGATCACCACTCTTTGCTGCCTCACGCTGTTCCGCCTTGCCGGCGGTTGTTCTTGTCACGGGCTCGCGACGCCCAGCGGAATCCTCACGCTGAGCGTGGTGCCCTCGCCGGGGGCACTGTCGATGTCCAGCGTACCGCCCATCATCAGCACCCGCTCACGCATGCCGACCAGGCCGAAGGAACTGCCACGCCCCACCGTGGCAACATCGAACCCGCGACCGTCGTCGCTGACGCTCAGGCACAGCTCGTCGCCCTCGCGCAGCAGACGCAGTTGCACAGTATGCGCCTCGGCATGCCGCATGACATTGGTCAACGCCTCCTGGAGGATGCGGAACAGGCCGATAGCCTTGGCGTCGACCAACTGCGGCGAGTTCTCCGGCACCTCCACCAGGCAGGGAATCTGCGTGCGCGCCTCGAAGCGCCGCGCCTGCCACTCCACCGCCGAGCCGATTCCGGCGTCGAGGATCGGCGGGCGCAGTGCGGTAGCCACGTCGCGCACCAGCTGGAACAACTGGGCGATCAGCTTTTTCATGTTGCCCAGGCGTTCGCGCAGGCCCTCCTGGGCATCGGCATAGGCCAGCTCGCACATCGAGGTTTCCAGCTTCAGCACCGTCAGCACCTGGCCCAGCTCATCATGGACCTCGCGGGCGATACGCGCCTTCTCCTCCTCCCGCACCGACTCCAGGTGCGCCGACAGCTCGCGGAGCTGGGCGCGCGACTCGCCGAGTTCGAGTTCGATCTGCTTGTTCGCGGTGATGTCCCAGACCACCCCGTCCCAGACCGCGCGACCATCCTCGAAACAGCGCGCCGAAGCCTTGATGTCGGCCCAGCGCAATTCGCCCTGGCGAGTGAGGATGCGGCCCTGCCAATGCCAGTCGCGATTCTCGTCGAGGGCAGTCATCTGGCTCGACCAGTAGCGCTCGCGGTCGTCGGGATGGACCAGGCCACGAATGCCGCGGCCGCTTTCGATCAGTTCGCGAGCGCTGTAGCCGACCAGCGCCTCGCTGCCCTCGCTGATATAGGCGAAGTCGGAAAACGCGCCGGCCCGCGGCCGCTCCAGGCGGAAGACCATGCCCGGCACGTTGGAGGCGATGCCCTTCATCCGCGCCTCGCTTTCCTGCAATGCCTCGCGGGCACGGCGGCGCTCGGTGACGTCGCTGAGGAACACCACCAGATACTCGGACGTGCCGAAGCGCAGGAAGCTAAGCGAGACGTCGGCCGGCAGCCAACTGCCGTCGGCGCGCAGGCAGCGGGTCTCGAAGCTGAGCGGGCCCTCCTCGCTATTGCGCGCACGACGCCAAAGATTCAACCAGCGGTCCATGTCCAGGCCGGGCTCGAAGTCGGCCAGCGGACGGTCCACGAGTTGGCCGTCGGCATGGCCGAGCATCTGTTCGGCGGCGCGGTTGGCGTAGCGTACGCGGCTGTCCCAGTTGACCCAGAGGATGCCCAGGGTGCTGTTGTCGATGGAGAACTGGGTCAGGCGCAGCGCCTCCTCGGCCGCCTGGCGCAGCTCCAGGTCGCGGCGGGCGCCGTACAGCCGGGCTTCCAGCGCATGCTGCTGGCGCCGCTGGAGGAACACCGCCGCCAGCGCGCCGGCCAGCAGCAGGCCGAGGAGGATCGACAGGTTCTGCCAGAACCCCGGCGACTCGCCGAGGCGCGGATACTTGGGTTGCAACCAGCGCTCGTGCAACTGGTCCAGGGACTTGCGCGGCAGCGAACGCAACGCCTGGTCGACCACCATCGCCAGTTCCGGCCAATCGCGGCGGGTCGCCACCCGTAGCAGTTGCGGATAGCCGATGTCGCCAACCACCGCTAGCTCGGCGAACTCCGGCTCGCGGGTCAGGCGGCTGAGTTGCGCTTCGTCGATCACCGCGTAGCGTGCCTGTCCGGCGAGCACGGCGCGCAGCACCTCGCGTTCGGAATCGGCCGACACCCATTGCAGGCCGCTATAGGTGCTGCTGAGGTAGTCGGCTACCGAACTGCCGGCCCGCACGGCAACCCGGGTATCGCGCTCCAGTTGCTCCAATTCGACGCTGCCGCTGCCATCGCGCTTCCCCACCACCAGCCGGGAAACCCGCAGGTAGGGATCGGAGAACAGCCACAAGCGCAGCCCGGCTGGGGTCTGGCTGAGGCCGGGAGCGATATCCACGCGCCCAGCGCGCAGGGCATCGTCGAGCGCCGCCTGGTCGGGATAGCCCTGCCACCGCAAGGTCACCTGCATTGCCGTGGCCAGCCAGCCCATCAGCTCCACGTTGGCCCCGGAATACTGTTGCAGGCGGCGGTCGTACTGGGCATAGGGCGCTTCGGTGACCACCCCGACGCGCAATTCCCGATGCTCCGCCAGCCAGGTCCGTAGCTCCGCCGTCAGCGGCAAGGCGACCGACTCCTCCGCTCGCACGGGCAGGCTCAACAGCAGACAGAAGAAGAGCAGACAGCAACGACGCAACATGCCGGCGACACTCCACGGAATACACCGCAACGGAAGGAAAAGCGGGCATACCTTACCGCGAGCGCGACCGGCGAACCATGCGAAGGCTCGGCCTGACAAAGAACTGCTCTGGGTTTAGGCTGCCTTCTGGATTGTCTATCGGGAATTTCCAATGCCGGCCTTCTCTCTACTGCCGAAGCCCTCCGCCCTGCTGCTGCTATTGGCCGCCGCTTTCCTGCCGCCGGCTTTCGTGCAAGCCGAAGAGGAGGTCGCCAAGGACCAGCCGCCGGCCCCCGTGGAACGCCCGGCGGTCAGCGAGCGCAGCCAGGACGAGGCCAAGGGGCTGGAGCGCCAGTTGCCAGAGGACGGCCAGCAGATCCTCAAGGCCGGCGACGAAAGCTTCCTCACCCTCTGGTTGCCGGCCAACACCGCCGAGGCCGAAGGTGTGGTGATCCTGGTTCCCGGTGATGGCGAAAGTCCGGACTGGCCGCAAGCCATCGGCCCGCTGAGGCGCAAACTGCCGGATGCCGGCTGGCAGACCCTGAGCCTGGCCCTGCCCGACCCGCAGAGTACCGCGCCGGTTACCCGCCCTGCGGAATCCGCCGCCAGCGCCAGCGCCGACAAGGACGCCAGCGCCGCGGACAGCGCAAGCAAGCCTGACGTGAAAGGCGAAAGCGGCAACGCGCCGGCGCCGGAAAGCACCGCCGAAGCCGGCAGCGGCGAACCGGCGCAGAGCGAGGACCAGGCCCCTCCCCCAGCCATCGATCCGGTCGAGCAGCGCAAGGCGCACGCCGAACGGGTCATGGCGCGCCTGCAGGCGAGCATCGACCTGGCCCTGCAGCACGAACCGAAAAGCGTCGTCCTGCTCGGTCATGGCACGGGCGCCTATTGGGCGGCACGCTACCTGGCGGAGAAGGAGCCTGCGGAAATCCACAACCTGCTGCTGGTTGCCGCGGAGGTACCGCGCGATTTTCGCCCGGCGCTGGAAGATATGGTGCCGAAGCTGAAACTGGCGACCGGCGACTTCTATTACCGCGACGCCCGCGCCGACCGCGAGGCGGCCAGGCTGCGCATGCAGGCCGGCAAGCGGCAGAAACACCCGGCCTACGTACAAATCGCGATGCAGGCGCTACCGGCCGACCCCAAGGCGGAGCAGGAGCAACTGTACCGACGAATCCGCGGCTGGCTCAGCCTTCACCTGCAGGCCGATGCGCAGAAACCTGCGGAGTGATCAGCGGAACCCCTCACGCTCTCGGACCAGGGCGTAGGCCGCCTGCAATTCACGGGTTTTCTCGGTAGCCGCACGCACGCGCTCGACGCTGGCGCCGGCTCCCGCCAGTTTGTCCGGATGATGCTGGCTGATCAGCTTGCGATAGGCGCGTTTGATCAGCGCCGGCTCGCTTCCGGCCTCCACGCCGAGCAGCAGCAGGGCCTCACGGTAGCTATCCCGGGCGACAGCGCGCGTCCGCTTCGGCATGACCCGCGCCGACAAGCGTTCCGTTCGCTCCGCCGACCAACCCAGCCAGCGCCCCCATTGCAACACCAGTTGTCGCGCCGACTGGCTGAGCACGCCGCCAGCCCAGGCCATCCGCCAGCAGGCGAGCAATACTGCCTCCGCACGTTCGCCTTTCAGACGCGCGACCTCCTCCTGCAGATGGGCGATGCCGGCCTTGCCCTTGCCGAAGGACGCGATGGCACGCCGCTGGGCTCGCCTATCGAGCTTGCGCAACGCCATCTCCTCGCGCGCCTGGCGGATATGCATTTCCTCCACCCGCCCGCCGCTCTTGGCCAGATAGCCGAGCAACTGGAACAGCAGGTCGTCCTCATCGTTCACCGCCCGCCCGCGCAAGCGCGCCAGCAGGCCGCGCCAGGACTCCAGGCGTAACCTGCGGTCCAGCAGTTGCCCCAGCAGGCCGCCGAGCAGGGCGCCGGGGATGCTGGCCAGGGCCCAGCCGGCTCCGGCTCCGATCAGCGTAGCGGGCCAAAGCATCTCAGGCGTGCTCCGCCAGCAATCGCTCGACTTCCGCCAGGCGCTCGTGGGTACCGACGTCGACCCAGTGCCCACGATAGTGTTCGCCGCTGACCCGCCCCGCGGCGATGGCCTTGCGCAATAGCGGCGCCAGCTTGAAGGCGCCCGGCTGGCAGCCCTCGAACAGCGCGGGATGCAGTACGGCGATCCCGCTGTAGGTCAGGTTGCCGCCCGCTTCGCGGGTCTCGCCCACCCGTCCGCCGGCATCCAGGTGGAAATCGCCGGCGGGATGGTGCGCCGGGTTGTCGACCAGCACCAGATGCGCCAGGTCGCCGTCGGCAAGATGCAGCCGAGAGTAGTCGAAGTCGCTCCAGACATCGCCGTTGAGCAACAGGAACGGCTGCTCGCCGAGCAACGGCAGGGCGCGGAAGATTCCGCCGCCGGTTTCCAGCGGTTCTCCCTCCGGGGAATAGGCGATCCGCCCGCCCAGGCGCGAACCGTCGCCGAGATAGGCCTCGATCTGCTCGCCAAGCCAGGCATGGTTGATCACCCAGTCGTCGACTCCGGCCTGGCGCAGCGCCAGCAACTGACGCTCGATCAATGGCACGCCGGCGGCCTCGATCAGCGGCTTGGGCGTGTGCAGGGTGGTCGGCCGCATGCGCTCGCCACGCCCGGCGGCGAGGATCATCGCCTTCATGCCTCGGCTCCCTGCGGCAGCGAGGCCAGCAGCTCGCCCAGTTCGGCCAGCTCGGGACGGCGCGCCACGGCGGTTTCCAGATAACGGAAGAAGCGCGGCACGTCACCCAGGTAGCGCGGCTTGCCGTCGCGGTGACAGATACGGGCGAAGATGCCAATCACCTTCAGGTGGCGCTGCACGCCCATCAGGTCGCTGGCACGGAGGAAGTCCTCGAAGCTTGGCGGCAGCGGGATGCCGGCCCAGGTCGCCTTCTTCCAGTAGCGATTCAGCGCGGCATGCACGCGCGGCTCCGGCCAACTGACGAAGGCGTCCTTGTACAGGCAGGTGACATCGTAGGTGACCGGGCCGTGCAGGGCGTCCTGGAAGTCGAGGACGCCCGGGTTGGGCTCGCTGAGCATCAGGTTGCGCGGCATATAGTCGCGATGGACGAACACCCGCGGTTGCTCCAGCGCGCTGCGTACCAGCAGGTCGCAGATCCGCTGCCAGCGGGCCAGCGTCTCGCCCTCCAGCTCCACGCCGAGGTGGCGGGCCAGGTACCAGTCGGGGAACAGCTGCAGCTCGCGGCGCAGCACCGCTTCGTCGTAGGCAGGCAGGACACCGGCGACATCGACCTTCTGGAAGGCGATCAGCGCATCCAGGGCCGGTTCGAACAGCTCGTCGGCATTTCCGGGATGAAGCACGTCGAGGTAGGTCTGCCGGCCCAGGTCACTGAGCAGCAGGAAACCGTTCTCCAGATCCTGGGCGAGAATCCTCGGCACATGCACGCCGGCTCCGGCGAGCAGTCCGGCGACCTTGACGAACGGTCGGCAGTCTTCCTGGGGCGGCGGCGCGTCCATCACCACCAGGCTGCGGTCCCCTCCCTGCCAGCGGAAATAACGACGGAAGCTGGCGTCGCTACTGGCCGGGATCAGTTCGGCGGGGGGCACCTCCCCCCAACCTTCGGCAACGAACAACTCGGGCAAACAAGAGTCCAACCAGCGATTCAGCTGCTGGAAACGGGCATCATCAGACATTTACGGGGTTCTCCACGGCCCTAGCCGTTGCGCAGGTCATGCTTTATTATCCAGCATCTTTTTCAGCCCATCGAGAGGCGTGCGGCCCACCGGGCCGATGGCGCGCAGGAAGCCCGGATTAACAAGATGGCAGTGAAATCCCTCGTGTTTCGAAGAAAGTTTCCCCTGCTGGTCACCGGCAGCCTGCTGGCTCTGCAGCCGGTCGCAGCATTGACTGTACAGGCCGCCGATCAGTTCGACTGCAAGGTATCGGCCACCGGCGGCTGGGATTGCTCCCCGCTGCAGAACGCCAATGCCAACCTGCCACCGCGCCCGGCGCATACCGCGACCTCGGTCAGCACCGCCGCGGCGGGCACCAGTGTATCCGGCAGCGGAGGCGAAACCGTCGAGGCAGAGCCGACCCAGCGCCTGGTCACCGAGTCCGGCGGTCGCGCGCTGAAATCCCGCAGTGCGGACTACTCGCACCTCGACTGGATTCCTCGGGAAAAACTGACCGCCGCCCAGTTGGCGGAAATCGGCCCCTATTGCGGCGGCTCCTACATCGAGCCGGTGCGTCCGGGCATGGATGACGGCGCGCCCAGCGACGAGAGCCCGACCTACGTATCCGCCAAGGCTTCGCGCTACGAGCAGGAAAAACAGATCGCCACCCTCGCCGGTGACGTGGTCCTGCGCCAGGGCAGCATGCAGGTGGAAGGCGACGAGGCCAACCTGCACCAGCTGGAAAACCGCGGCGAACTGGTCGGCAACGTCAAGCTGCGCGACAAGGGCATGCTGGTGGTCGGTGACCACGCCCAGGTCCAGCTGGACAACGGCGAGGCCCAGGTCGACAACGCCGAGTACGTGATCCACAAGGCCCATGCCCGCGGCAGCGCGCTCTACGCCAAGCGCAGCGAGAACGCCATCATCATGCTCAAGGATGGCACCTACACCCGCTGCGAACCGAGCAGCAACGCCTGGACCCTGAAGGGCAACAACGTCAAGCTGAACCCGGCCACCGGCTTCGGCACCGCGACCAACGCGACCCTGCGGGTCAAAGATTTCCCGGTGTTCTACACCCCGTACATCTATTTCCCGATCGACGACCGCCGCCAGTCCGGCTTCCTGCCGCCGAGCTTCAGCAGCACCAGCGACACCGGCTTCACCCTGGTCACCCCGTACTACTTCAACCTGGCGCCGAACTACGACGCCACGTTGTACCCGCGCTACATGGCCAAGCGCGGCATGATGCTGGAAGGCGAGTTCCGCTACCTGACCCACAGCAGCGAAGGCACCGTCAACGCCGCCTACCTGAACGACAAGGACGATCACCGCGAGAACTTCCCGGACTACAGCAAGGACCGCTGGCTGTACGGCCTCAAGAACACCACCGGCCTCGATTCGCGCTGGCTGGCCGAGGTCGACTACACGCGGATCAGCGATCCCTATTACTTCCAGGACCTGGATACTGACCTGGGTGTAGGCAGTACTACTTACGTCAACCAACGGGGCACTCTGACCTATCGCGGGGACACCTTTACTGGCCGCTTGAATGCGCAGGCGTACCAGTTGGCGACCACCACCGATGTAACGCCTTACGAGCGTCTGCCACAGATCACTTTCGATGGTTTCTTGCCTTACGAACCTGGCGGTGTGAAGTTCAACTACAGCACCGAGTTCGTCCGCTTCGACCGGGATTTGGACGATAATATTTACCTGAACGACGACGGCAGCGAGTGGGGCCGTCGCGCGGACGCCTATCTACAAGGCCTGGCACGCTCCACCGGCGACCGTGTACATCTCGAACCCGGCATGAGCCTACCGATGACCCGCAGTTGGGGTTACCTGACGCCGACCTTGAAGTACCTGTACACCAAATATGATTTGGATCTGGACAGCCAGGGCAAGCGCACTCTCACGACCTATGACGAGACCTTCGATAGCAGCCAAGATCGTTCATTGCCTCTGGTTAAGGTCGATAGCGGGCTGTACTTTGATCGCGACACCACCTTAGCCGGTACGCAATTCCGACAAACCTTGGAGCCAAGGGCGATGTATCTCTACGTTCCATACAAGGATCAGGAGAACATCCCGGTATTCGACACCAGTGAACCTTCGTTCAGCTACGACTCCCTATGGCGGGAGAATCGCTTCTCCGGCCGCGACCGAATCGGTGATGCCAACCAACTGTCTCTGGGCGTAACCACTCGCTTTATCGAAAGCAATGGGTTCGAACGTGCAAGCCTGAGCGCCGGACAGATCTACTATTTCCGCGATCGTCGTGTTCAATTGCCAGGCCTGACCGAGAAAGATCTGGACCGTCTGCGGCTAACTAACCCAGACCTGAAAGATCCGGATACCGATAGCTGGCGCTCCCCCTATGCGTTAATGGGTCAATATCGCTTCAACCGCGACTGGAGGGTCAGTTCCGACTTCAACTGGAATCCCAACACTAGTCGTACCGAGTCCGGCAGTGCCATGTTCCATTACCAGCCGGAAGACAATCCGAACAAGGTGGTCAACGCAGGCTATCGCTACCGCGAGGACTCCCGCCGCTTCAACAGCTCTACGGGCCGCTTCGAGTATGGCCGCGAGAACGACATCATCAAGCAGCATGATTTCTCCGTCATCTGGCCGCTGGTGCCGCAATGGTCCGTGCTCGCCCGCTGGCAGTACGACTACAACAAGAACCGGACCCTAGAGGCCTTCGGTGGCTTCGAATACGACAGTTGCTGCTGGAAGCTGCGTCTGATCAACCGCTACTGGCTGGACGTGGATGACGATGCCTTCCTCAACCAAAATGAAAAAGCCGACCGCGGCATCTTCCTGCAGATCGTCCTGAAGGGCCTCGGCGGCATCGTAGGCAACAAGACAGAAATGTTCCTCGACAAAGGCATCCAAGGTTATCGTCAACGTGAAGATCAAGCTATGTAACCGGCTGCGCCCCCTTGCATTGGGCGCAGCACTCCTTTGCTCCTTCGCGCATGCCGAAGTGGTACCACTGGACCGGGTCGTCGCCATCGTCGACAACGATGTGATCATGCAGAGCCAGCTCGACCAGCGCCTGCGTGAAGTGCACCAGACGCTGCTCAAGCGCGGTGCGCCGCTGCCGCCCGAGCACGTGCTGACCCAGCAGGTGCTGGAACGCCTGATCATTGAGAACATCCAGCAGCAGATCGGCGACCGCTCCGGCATCCGCATCTCCGACGAGGAGCTGAACCAGGCGATGGGCACCATCGCCCAGCGCAACGGCATGAGCCTGGAGCAGTTCCAGGCCGCCCTCACCCGCGACGGCCTGTCCTACGCCGACGCACGCGAGCAGGTCCGTCGCGAGATGGTGATCAGCCGTGTGCGCCAGCGCCGGGTCGCCGAGCGCATCCAGGTCAGCGAGCAGGAGGTGAAGAACTTCCTTGCCTCGGACATGGGCAAGATCCAGCTTTCCGAAGAGTACCGCCTGGCCAATATCCTGATCCCGGTGCCGGAAGCCGCGTCCTCGGACGTGATCCAGGCCGCCGCAAGGCAGGCCCAGGAGCTTTACCAGCAGCTCAAGCAGGGCGCCGACTTCGGCCAACTGGCGATTTCCCGCTCGGCCGGCGACAACGCCCTGGAAGGCGGCGAGATCGGCTGGCGCAAGGCCGCCCAGTTGCCGCAGCCGTTCGACAGCATGATCGGCTCCCTGGCCGTCGGCGACGTCACCGAGCCTGTCCGCACCCCCGGCGGCTTCATCATCCTCAAGCTGGAAGAGAAGCGCGGCGGCAGCAAGATGGTCCGTGACGAAGTGCATGTCCGCCATATCCTGCTCAAGCCCAGCGAAATCCGCAGCGAAGCGGAGACCGAGAAGCTGGCGCAGAAGCTGTACGAGCGCATCCAATCCGGGGAAGACTTCGGCGAACTGGCGAAGAGCTTCTCCGAAGATCCGGGTTCCGCCCTCAACGGCGGCGACCTGAACTGGATCGACCCGGAAGCCCTGGTGCCCGAGTTCCGCCAGGTGATGAACGATACCCCGCAGGGCGAGCTGTCCAAGCCGTTCCGCTCGCAGTTCGGCTGGCACATCCTGCAGGTCCTCGGCCGTCGCGCCACCGACAGCAGCGAGAAGTTCCGCGAGCAGCAGGCGGTAAGCGTTCTGCGCAACCGCAAGTACGACGAAGAACTGCAAGCCTGGCTGCGGCAGATCCGCGACGAGGCCTACGTGGAAATCAAGCAGTGAGCCTGCGCTTCGCGCTCACTCCCGGCGAGCCGGCAGGTATCGGACCCGATCTGTGCCTGCTGCTCGCCCGCTCCGCCCAGCCCCACCCCCTGATCGCCATCGCCAGCCGCACGCTCCTGCAAGAGCGCGCCGGCCAACTGGGCCTGGCGATCGACCTTAAGGACGTTTCCCCGGCCGCCTGGCCAGAGCGACCAGCCAAAGCCGGCCAACTGTACGTATGGGATACGCCGCTGGCCGCCCCGGTCCGCCCCGGGCAATTGGACCGCGCCAACGCCGCCTACGTCCTGGAAACCCTGACCCGCGCCGGCCAGGGCTGCCTCGACGGGCACTTCGCCGGGATGATCACCGCACCGGTGCACAAGGGCGTGATCAACGAAGCCGGCATCCCCTTTTCCGGCCATACCGAATTCCTCGCCGACCTCACCCACACCGCCCAGGTGGTGATGATGCTGGCCACCCGCAGCCTGCGCGTGGCCCTGGCGACCACCCACCTGCCGCTGCGCGAGGTCGCCGACGCCATTAGCGATGAGCGCCTGACCCGGGTCGCGCGCATCCTCCACGCCGACCTGCGCGACAAGTTCGGCATCGCCCATCCGCGCATCCTGGTCTGCGGACTCAACCCGCACGCCGGCGAAGGCGGTCACCTGGGCCGGGAAGAGATCGAGGTGATCGAACCCTGCCTCGAGCGCCTGCGTGGCGAAGGCCTCGACCTGATCGGTCCGCTGCCGGCCGACACCCTGTTCACTCCCAAGCACCTGGAGCATTGCGACGCGGTGCTGGCGATGTACCACGACCAGGGTCTCCCCGTGCTCAAGTACAAGGGCTTCGGTGCCGCCGTGAACGTGACCCTCGGCCTGCCGATCATCCGCACCTCTGTCGACCACGGTACCGCGCTCGACCTGGCCGGAAGCGGCCGCATCGATAGCGGCAGCCTGCAGGTCGCCCTGGAAACCGCCTACCAGATGGCGGCCAGCCGCTGCTGACGGCGGTCGGCCATCGTTTAGCCCTGCCGGCCCGACGCTTCGCTGTTAAAATGGCGCCCTTTCGCATCCGCGCCTCCCGCCTTGGCCTGGGGCCCGCAGCCTGGAACCGTTTCCAATGTCCGAGCTTTACCAACACCGCGCGCGCAAGCGCTTCGGCCAGAACTTCCTGCACGATGCCGGGGTGATTCACCGCATCCTCCGTGCCATCCATGCCCGCGAGGGTCAGCGCCTGCTGGAGATCGGCCCGGGCCAGGGTGCCCTGACCGAGGGACTGCTGGGCAGCGGCGCACGCCTGGACGTGATCGAGCTCGACCAGGACCTGATCCCCCTGTTGAAGCTGAAATTCGGCCTCGAGTCGCGCTTCAGCCTGCACCAGGGCGACGCCCTCAAGTTCGATTTCGCCTCGCTGGTGGAGAGCGGCGAGAAGCTGCGAGTGGTCGGCAACCTGCCCTACAACATCTCCACGCCACTGATCTTCCATCTGCTGGAGCACGCGCCGGTGATCGAGGACATGCACTTCATGCTGCAGAAGGAAGTGGTCGAGCGCCTGGCGGCCACGCCGGGCGGCGGGGACTGGGGCCGGCTCTCGATCATGGTCCAGTATCACTGTCGGGTGGAGCACCTGTTCAACGTCGGCCCCGGCGCGTTCAACCCGCCGCCCAAGGTCGACTCGGCCATCGTCCGCCTCACCCCCTTCGCCGAGCCGCCCCATCCGGCACGCGACCCGAAACTGCTCGAACGGGTGGTCCGCGAGGCCTTCAACCAGCGCCGCAAGACCCTGCGCAACACCCTCAAGCCTCTCCTGAGCGTCGAGGACATCGAGGCCGCAGAGGTCGATCCGACCCTTCGTCCCGAACAACTCGACCTGGCCGCATTCGTCCGCCTGGCCAACCGGCTGGCCGAGCTGCCAGGCAATCGTTAGTCTGATGAGACACTCGTCAGGAATCAGGCAAGCCGTATGAGCGATACCCAGCACCAGGTCAACGTCAGGGTCGACACCCGCTACCTTCCGGAACAGTCCGCCCCGGAGCAGAACCGTTTCGCCTTCGCCTACACGGTGACCATCGAGAACCAGGGCGAGGTTCCGGCCCAACTGCTGTCGCGCCACTGGATCATCACCGACGGCGACGGCCGTACCCAGGAAGTTCGCGGCGCCGGCGTGGTCGGCGAGCAACCGCTGATCGCCCCCGGCGCGCAACACACCTACACCAGCGGCACGGTGCTGGCGACCCGGGTCGGCAGCATGCGCGGCAGCTATCAGATGCTCGGCAGCGACGGAATCGCCTTCGACGCCGCGATCCCGGTGTTTCGTCTGGCCGTACCGGGAGCGCTGCACTGATGGCGGTCTACGCGGTAGGCGACCTGCAGGGTTGCCTGGATCCCCTGAAATGCCTGCTGGAGCGCGTCGCCTTCGACCCGGCCAAGGACCGCCTGTGGCTGGTCGGCGACCTGGTCAACCGCGGCCCGCAGTCCCTGGAGACGCTGCGCTTCCTCTATGCCATGCGCGAGTCGGTGGTCAGCGTCCTGGGCAACCACGACCTGCACCTGCTGGCGGTAGCGCACAAGTCCGAGCGCCTGAAGAAGTCCGACACGCTGCGGGAAATCCTCGAGGCGCCGGACCGCGAGCCACTGCTCGACTGGCTGCGTCGCCTGCCGCTGCTGCACTATGACGAACAACGCAAGGTCGCCCTGGTGCATGCCGGCATCCCCCCGCAGTGGAGCCTGGAAAAAGCCCGCCTGCGCGCAGCCGAGGTGGAGCAAGCATTGCGCGACGACCAGCGCCTGCCGCTGTTCCTCGACGGCATGTACGGCAACGAGCCGGCCAAGTGGGACAAGAAGCTGCATGGTATCGACCGCCTGAGGGTGATCACCAACTACTTCACCCGCATGCGTTTCTGCACCGAAGATGGCAAGCTCGACCTGAAGAGCAAGGAAGGCCTCGACACCGCGCCGCCCGGCTACGCCCCCTGGTTCAGCTTCCCTTCGCGCAAGACCCGCGGCGAGAAGATCATCTTCGGCCACTGGGCGGCCCTCGAAGGCCACTGCGACGAGCCCGGCCTGTTCGCCCTGGATACCGGCTGCGTCTGGGGCGCGCGGATGACCCTGTTGAACGTCGACAGCGGCGAACGCCTGAGCTGCGATTGCGCCGAACAGCGCGCGCCGGCCAGACCCGCCGCCACGCCCGCATGAATCTCCGGCGTCCGGTGGACGCCCTGTACACAGGTACCCCGACATGAGCGACACCTTCCAGCGCATCGCCCCCGAACAGGCCCGCCAGCTCCGCGAAAACGGCGCCGAGGTGGTCGACATCCGCGACCCGCAGAGCTTCGCTGTCGGCCATATCAGCGGCTCGCGGCACATCGACAACCACTCGGTGGCGGACTTCATCGCCGCCGCCGACCTCGACGCTCCGCTGGTGGTGGTCTGCTACCACGGCAACTCCAGCCAGAGCGCCGCCGCCTATTTCATCCAGCAGGGCTTCAGCGACGTCTACAGCCTCGACGGCGGCTTCGAGCTATGGCGCAGCGTCTATCCCGCGGATACCAGCAGCGGCGAAGCGGAGTAGGCCACGCCGCTACCCCGCCAAAAAAACTGTAACTTCTCTCGCCTTTCTTCCTTTACTCCGTCCAGAACGAACTATTCTTTTCCTCAGGCCATCCAAAACAGGGGAGAGCCGGCACACCGGCTTCCGGGCCATCGGCTGTGACCGTTAGGAGCGCTGGCGGAAAGGGAAGCACCGTGCAGCGACGGAGTCTGGGGGATTCTCGCCGGCCTGGCTGGCGGCCCCCCCGCACCCGCACGACCGATCCCGCGCCGGCTCACTGCATCGAGCGAGGAGACGTCATGAGCATTTTCAGTCACTTCCAGGAACGCTTCGAAGCGACCCGCCAAGAGGAATATTCCCTCCAGGAATATCTCGACCTCTGCAAGCAAGACAAGACAGCCTATGCCTCCGCCGCCGAGCGCCTGCTGATGGCGATCGGCGAGCCGGAGTTGCTGGACACCTCGGTGGACTCCAGGCTGTCGCGGATCTTCTCCAACAAGGTGATTCGCCGCTACCCGGCGTTCGCCGACTTCCACGGCATGGAGGAATGCATCGACCAGATCGTCGCGTTCTTCCGCCACGCGGCCCAGGGCCTGGAGGAGAAGAAGCAGATCCTTTACCTGCTCGGCCCGGTCGGCGGCGGTAAATCCTCCCTGGCGGAAAAACTCAAGCAACTCATGGAGAAGGTGCCCTTCTACGCGATCAAGGGCTCGCCGGTCTTCGAGTCGCCGCTGGGCTTGTTCAACCCCGACGAAGACGGCGCCATCCTCGAGGAGGACTACGGCATCCCGAGGCGCTACCTGCGCTCGATCATGTCGCCCTGGGCAACCAAGCGCCTCAACGAATTCGGCGGCGACATCAGCCAGTTCCGCGTGGTCAAGCTGTACCCCTCGATCCTCAACCAGATCGCCATCGCCAAGACCGAGCCCGGCGACGAGAACAACCAGGACATATCCGCGCTGGTCGGCAAGGTCGACATCCGCAAGCTGGAGGAATACCCGCAGAACGACGCGGACGCCTACAGCTATTCTGGCGCCCTCTGCCGGGCCAACCAGGGCCTGATGGAATTCGTCGAGATGTTCAAGGCCCCGATCAAGGTCCTGCACCCGCTGCTGACCGCGACCCAGGAAGGCAACTACAACAGCACCGAAGGCCTCGGCGCCCTGCCCTACAGCGGCATCATCCTGGCTCACTCCAACGAGTCGGAATGGCACAGCTTCCGCAACAACAAGAACAACGAGGCCTTCATCGACCGCATCTACATCGTCAAGGTGCCGTACTGCCTGCGCGTGGCGGACGAGATCAAGATCTACGACAAGTTGCTGGTCAACAGCTCGCTGGCGCATGCCCACTGCGCGCCGGACACCCTGAAGATGCTCTCGCAGTTCTCCGTGCTGTCGAGGCTGAAAGAGCCGGAAAACTCGAATATCTACTCGAAGATGCGGGTATATGACGGCGAAAACCTGAAAGATACCGATCCCAAGGCCAAGTCGATCCAGGAATACCGCGACTCGGCCGGGGTCGACGAAGGCATGGCCGGGCTTTCCACCCGCTTCGCCTTCAAGATCCTCTCCAAGGTATTCAACTTCGATCCGCACGAGGTAGCGGCCAACCCGGTGCACCTGCTCTACGTCCTCGAACAGCAGATCGAGCAGGAACAGTTCCAGCCGGAAACCCGCGAGCGCTACCTGCGCTTCATCAAGGAATACCTGGCGCCGCGCTACGTCGAGTTCATCGGCAAGGAAATCCAGACCGCCTACCTGGAGTCCTACAGCGAATACGGTCAGAACATCTTCGACCGCTATGTGCTGTACGCCGACTTCTGGATCCAGGACCAGGAATACCGCGACCCGGAAACCGGCGAGATCCTCAACCGCGCCGCTCTCAACGAGGAACTGGAGAAGATCGAGAAACCCGCCGGCATCAGCAACCCGAAGGACTTCCGCAACGAGATCGTCAACTTCGTGCTGCGCGCCCGCGCCGGCAACAACGGCAAGAACCCGAGTTGGCTGTCCTACGAGAAGCTGCGCGTGGTGATCGAGAAGAAGATGTTCTCCAACACCGAGGACCTGCTTCCGGTCATCAGCTTCAACGCCAAGGCCAGCAAGGAGGACCAGCAGAAGCACAACGACTTCGTCAAACGCATGGTCGAGCGCGGCTACACCGAGAAGCAGGTCCGCCTGCTGTCGGAATGGTACCTGCGGGTTCGCAAGTCGCAGTAGTCTGCCATCGGTACGGTCGCTGCGACCGTACCGGTCGCCGTCGCATTCGGACCTCGGCGCCTCCGCTCCGGCGGGGCGCCACAGGCCCTGAGGAGCATTCATGAGCTACGTCATCGACCGGCGTCTGAACGGCAAGAACAAGAGCACGGTGAACCGCCAGCGCTTCCTGAGGCGCTACCGTGAACACATCAAGAAGGCCGTCGAGGAGGCCGTCAGCCGGCGTTCCATCACCGACATGGAGCACGGCGAGCAGATCAGCATTCCCGGGCGCGATATCGACGAACCGGTGCTGCACCATGGCCGCGGCGGGCGGCAGACCGTCGTCCACCCCGGCAACAAGGAATTCACCGCCGGCGAGCACATCGCCCGCCCATCCGGCGGCGGGGGCGGCCGCGGCGGCGGCAAGGCCAGCAACAGCGGCGAAGGCATGGACGACTTCGTCTTCCAGATCACCCAGGAGGAATTCCTCGACTTCATGTTCGAGGACCTGGAGCTGCCCAACCTGGTCAAGCGCCACATCACCGGCACCGACACCTTCAAGACCGTCCGCGCCGGCATCAGCAACGACGGCAACCCGTCGCGCATCAACATCGTCCGCACCCTGCGCTCGGCCCATGCGCGGCGCATCGCGCTGTCCGGCGGCAGCCGGGCCAAGCTGCGCGCGGCGCTGAAGGAACTGGAGCGGATCAAGCGCGAAGAGCCGGACAACCTCGGCGATATCCAGGAACTCGAGCTGGAGATCGCCAAGCTCCGCGCGCGCATCGACCGGGTACCGTTCCTCGACACCTTCGATCTCAAGTACAACCTGCTGGTCAAGCAGCCCAACCCCACCTCCAAGGCGGTGATGTTCTGCCTGATGGACGTCTCCGGCTCGATGACCCAGGCGACCAAGGACATCGCCAAGCGCTTCTTCATCCTGCTCTACCTGTTCCTCAAGCGGAACTACGAGAAGATCGAAGTGGTGTTCATCCGCCACCACACCAGCGCCCGCGAGGTCGACGAGGAGGAGTTCTTCTACTCCCGCGAGACCGGCGGCACCATCGTCTCCAGCGCGCTGAAGATGATGCAGGAGATCATGGCCGAGCGTTATCCGACCCATGAGTGGAACATCTACGCCGCCCAGGCCTCGGACGGCGACAACTGGAACGACGACTCGCCGGTGTGCCGGGACATCCTCCTCAAGCAGATCATGCCGTTCGTCCAGTACTACACCTACGTCGAGATCACCCCGCGCGAACACCAGGCCCTGTGGTTCGAGTACGAGCGCGTGCGCGAAGCCTTCGAAGACAGCTTCGCCCAGCAGCAGATCGTCTCGGCATCGGACATCTACCCGGTGTTCCGCGAGCTGTTCCAGAGGAGGCTCGTCGCATGAGCAAGCGCCAGCCCATCGCCACCGGCTCGGAATGGACCTTCGAGCTGATCCAGCAGTACGACCGGGAAATCAGCAGGATCGCCGAGCGCTATGCGCTGGATACCTATCCGAACCAGATCGAGGTGATCACCGCCGAGCAGATGATGGACGCCTACGCCTCGGTGGGCATGCCGATCGGCTATAACCACTGGTCCTACGGCAAGCACTTCCTCAGCACGGAAAAGAACTACAAGCGTGGCCAGATGGGCCTGGCCTACGAGATCGTGATCAACTCCGACCCCTGCATCGCCTACCTGATGGAGGAAAACACCCAGTGCATGCAAGCGCTGGTGATCGCCCACGCCTGCTACGGGCACAACAGTTTCTTCAAGGGCAACTACCTGTTCCGCACCTGGACCGATGCCAGTTCGATCATCGATTACCTGGTGTTCGCCAAGCAGTACATCATGCAGTGCGAGGAGCGCTACGGGATCGACGCGGTGGAAGACCTCCTCGACTCCTGCCACGCCCTGATGAACTACGGTGTCGACCGCTACAAGCGGCCCTACCCGATTTCCGCGGAAGAGGAGCGGCAGCGGCAGAAGGAGCGCGAGGAACTGATCCAGCGCCAGGTCAACGACCTCTGGCGGACCATCCCGCGCGTCGGCGGCAAGGACAAGGAACAATCCATGGCGCGCTATCCGAGCGAGCCGCAGGAGAACATCCTCTACTTCATCGAGAAGAACGCGCCGCTGCTGGAGCCCTGGCAGCGCGAGGTGATCCGCATCGTGCGCAAGATCGCCCAGTATTTCTACCCGCAACGCCAGACCCAGGTGATGAACGAAGGCTGGGCGACCTTCTGGCACTACACGCTGCTCAACGACCTCTACGACGAAGGCCTGGTCAACGACGGCTTCATGATGGAGTTCCTGCAATACCACACCAGCGTGGTCTACCAGCCGTCCTTCGACAGCCCCTACTACAGCGGCATCAACCCCTACGCCCTGGGCTTCGCCATGTACCGCGACATCCGCCGCATCTGCGAGGAGCCTACCGATGAGGACCGCCGCTGGTTCCCGGATATCGCCGGCAGCGACTGGCTGGCCACGCTGAAGTTCGCCATGAAGAGCTTCAAGGACGAAAGCTTCATCCTCCAGTTCCTCTCGCCCAAGGTGATTCGCGACCTGAAGCTGTTCAGCATTCTCGACGACGACCAGAAGGACGACCTGCTGGTCGCGGCGATCCACGACGAAGCCGGCTACCGCACCATCCGCGAGACCCTGGCGGCGCAGTACAACCTCGGCAACCGCGAGCCGAACATCCAGATCTGGAACGTCGACCGTCGCGGCGACCGCTCGCTGACCCTGCGCCACCAGCAGTTCGACCGCCAGCCGCTGAGCGACTCCACCGCCGACGTGCTCAAGCACCTGCATCGCTTGTGGGGCTTCGATATCCACCTGGAGACCCTGCAGGGCGACCAGCTCGTGCAGACCCACCACATGCCGCCCAAGGGCGCCAGCGAGGGCGAGGAAGGCTACCCGCGCCTGGACCTGATCATCCCGCCCATTTGATCGGTTGACGTCCGCCCCGACCGCCAGCCAGCATGCCGGCACGGTCGGGGCCGCCCACAGCAGAACAAGAAGCCGGCCGTCCACGGGAGCCGCCATGCGCCTGTTCGCCATCGTCCTGCTCTGCCTCGTCCTGGCCACCTGCGCCAGCCACATCCCCAGCGCCCGGGTGACCCATCCGGCCAGCGCCGGATTGCCCGGCCTGCAAGGTTTCCAGTTGATGCCGCCGGAACAGGCGGTCGACGCCCTGCCCTACCGCAACCGCTATCCGCTGATAAACGCAGAGCTGCGCCAGGGACTGGCGGCCCACGGCTACCACGAGAGCGCCACCCCGCAATTCCGCGTCTACTACTGGCTGGCGCTGCGCGACGCACCGCTGGAGTTCCGCCCCGACCTTCCGCCCACCTCCGGCATGGGGCCTTACCTGGCGATCCACCGCCTGCGCGACGAAACCGGGACATTGCGCGTGCGCCTGGTCGACCTGGAGGAGCGCGTTCTCTGGGAAGGTATGGTAAGCACCGGCCTCAGCCCCGCCAGGGCCAATCCGGAACAGCTCGAACTGGCGGTCGGCGCCCTGCTCCGGCAGCTTCCACGCGCCCGCTAGGACACCCTGGGGTAGACTTCCGCCTATCACGCGGAGGATTCCCATGCAGATTTACAAGGTCGGCGGCGCCGTGCGCGATCGCCTTCTCGGCCGTCCGGTCACCGATATCGACTGGGTGGTGGTCGGTGCCAGCAGCGACGAGATGCTCGCCCGCGGCTACCGCCCGGTGGGCGCCGACTTCCCGGTCTTCCTTCATCCGCAGAGCGGCGAGGAATACGCCCTGGCGCGCACCGAGCGGAAGAGCGGGCGCGGCTACGGCGGCTTCACCTTCCATGCCAGCCCCGAGGTGACCCTGGAGGAAGACCTGACTCGCCGTGACCTGACCATCAACGCCATGGCCGAGGACGAACAGGGGCGGGTAATAGACCCCTACGGCGGCCAGGCCGACCTCGAGGCGCGCCTGCTGCGCCACGTTTCCCCGGCGTTCGCCGAGGATCCCCTGCGGGTCCTGCGCGTAGCGCGCTTCGCCGCCCGCTACGCCGGCCTGGGCTTCCGGGTCGCCGCCGAAACCCTCGCCCTGATGCGCCAACTGGCGGAGTCCGGCGAGTTGCAGGCGCTGACCCCGGAGCGCAGTTGGAAGGAAATTTCCCGCGCCCTGATGGAACCCAACCCCGAGGTCTTCATCCAGGTCCTGCACGACTGCGGCGCCCTGGCCGAACTGATCCCGGAAGTCGAGGCGCTGTTCGGCGTACCGCAGCCGGCGGCCCACCATCCGGAAATCGATACCGGCGTCCATGTCCTGTCGGTATTGCAGCAATGCGCCCGCCACCGGCAGCCGCTCAGCGTACGCTGGGCCTGCCTCCTGCACGACCTGGGCAAGGGACTCACCAGCGAAGCGGACTGGCCCCGCCATATCGCCCACGAGGCTCGCGGCGTGCCGTTGATCGATGCGGTGAACCAGCGCTTCAGAGTGCCGCGCGACTGCCAGGAACTGGCGCGCCTGGTGGGCGAGTACCACACCCACGCCCATCGGGCGCTGGAGCTGCGCCCGAATACACTGCTGGAGCTGTTGCAGAGCTTCGACGTGTATCGCCGCCCGCAGCGTTTCGAGGAGTTCGTCGCCGCCAGCGAGATGGACGCGCGCGGCCGCCTCGGCCTGGAACAGCGGGACTATCCGCAGGCCGCCTACCTGCTCGGCGCGGCGCAGGCAGCGCGGGCGGTCAGCGTGAAGCCGCTGGTGGAAAAGGGCTTGAAGGGCGCGGAACTGGGCGAGGCACTAAAGCGTGCGCGCCTCGCCGCGCTCAAGGCCTACAAGGAAGAACGCGGAAAGGCCTGAAGCAGCGCTTCGGGAGTCAACGCCTGGCCACGCCATTCGAATGGCGCCGGCCAGAGCTTCTGCTGGATCCTCGTCTCGCGCCAGAGATCGCCCAGCGGCTGGCGGGCGACCGGATGCTCCAGGTTCGGCGCCAGCTCGGACAAGGGCCAGAGCACGAAAGCGTTCTTCAGCACTTCGGCGCGCGGCAGCACCAGGCCATCGAAATCGCCCACCAGGTCGCCGTAGAACAGCACGTCGATATCCAGGGGCAGTCCCTTGCGCTCTGGCGCATAGCGGCCATTGTCGGCCTCGATGTGCTTGAGTCGCAGGCTCAGTTCGGCCAGCGGCAGATCGGTGCGGGCAGACACCACCAGGTTGAAGAACGGCCCGCTCTTGATACCCACCGGCTCGCTCTCGAATACCGGCGAACAACGCAGGTCATGAAGGAAAGCGGCCAGCGCATCGAGGCCGGCATGCAGATGGCGCTCACGCTCGACATTGCTGCCGAGGCCGAGGTAGACCGGGATCAGCGACATCCGCGTTCGATCTCCACGCCAACGCCACGGGCCGCCGGCACCGCGCCGGGCTTGGTCACGCGGATGCGCAGCCAGGGAATGCCGCGCTCGCCCATCAGTACCTCGGCGAGGCGCTCGGCGAAGGTTTCCACCAACTGGAAATGCGATTCCCGAGCGAATTCCTGCACCCGCTCGGACAACGCGGCATAGTCCAGCGCCAGGGCGAGATCGTCGCCCGCGGCGGCCGGACGGTTGTCCCAGCCCAGGGTCAGGTCCAGGCGCAGGCACTGACGGATGCCGCGCTCCCAGTCGTACACGCCGATGACGGTATCGACCTCCAAGCCTTCGATAAAAACTCTGTCCACTTCGCTACCCGCTCCAAGGGATGCCACGACAAGCGTGCGCCGCCCCGTTAGAATCGAGGACATCCTCGTCCTCGGTGGAATCCATGGTCTGGCTACTGGCGATCCTCGCCTACCTGCTCGGTTCCCTCTCCTTCGCCGTCCTGCTCAGCCGCTGGTTCGGCACCCAGGACCCGCGCGCCAGCGGTTCCGGCAACCCCGGCGCGACCAACATGCTGCGCGTCGCCGGGAAGAAACTCGCCATCCTGACCCTGCTCGGCGACGTCGGCAAAGGCCTGTTGCCGGTGCTGGTCGCCCGCTGGCTGGGGCTCGGCGTGATGGAGGAGGCCTGGGTCGGCATCGCCGCCGTGATCGGCCACCTGTACCCGCTGTACTTCAACTTCCGCGGCGGCAAGGGTGTCGCCACCGCCGCGGGCATGCTCCTCGGCCTCTATCCGCCGGCCGTACTGCTGGCCGCAGCGGCCTGGCTGCTGACCTTCAAGCTGTCGCGCACCAGCTCGCTCGCCTCGCTGGTGGCTACCCCGCTGACCCTGCCGTTGCTGGCCTGGCAGCAGCCCGGAGCGCTGCTGCCGATGACCGTGCTGACCGGCCTGATCGTCTGGCGGCACCGCGCCAACTTACGCGATCTGTTCGCCGGCCGCGAACGGCATTTCTAATCCATAAAAGGAAAAAACTTCATGCAGTCTGGCCCAGCTGCGTCATCGACACCTGCCTGGCTGCGACCTGGCGGCCACTCAGACCGCCGGCAGCGACTCCATCGGCCAGCGCGGCTGGACGCTGATCGCCGGGCCGTCATGCTGGCCGGCGAGCAGGCGCTGGCAGCCGGCGTAGGCGATCATCGCGCCATTGTCGGTGCAGAAGCGCGGGCGGGCGTAGAACACCTGCCCCTTCATTTCGCCGAGCATCTTTTCCAGGCCGCTGCGTAGCGCCTGGTTGGCGCTGACGCCGCCGGCGATCACCAGGTTCTTCAGGCCGGTCTGCTTCAAGGCGCGACGGCACTTGATCAGCAGGGTCTCGACCACCGCGGTCTGGAACGCCAGGGCGATGTCGCAGCGGGTCTGCTCGCTGTCGTCGCCGGCCTCGACGCAACGCTGCCAGGTGTTCAGGGTAAAGGTCTTGAGCCCGCTGAAGCTGAAGTCCAGGCCGGGGCGATCGGTCATCGGCCGCGGGAACACGAAGCGGCCAGAAGTGCCGCGCTCCGCCAGGCGGGCGATTTCCGGACCACCGGGATAGCCCAGGCCGATCAGCTTGGCGGTCTTGTCGAAGGCTTCGCCGGCGGCATCGTCCACCGATTCGCCAAGCAACTGGTAGCGGCCGATACCGTCCACCCGCACCAACTGGGTGTGACCGCCGGAAACCAGCAAGGCGACGAACGGGAACCGCGGCGGCTGCTCTTCCAGCATCGGCGCCAGCAGGTGCCCTTCCATGTGGTGCACGCCGACCGCCGGCACGCCCCAGGCGAAGGCCATCGCCTGGGCACAGGAAGCCCCCACCAGCAGGGCGCCGACCAGGCCGGGGCCGGCGGTATAGGCGATCGCGTCGATATCCGCCGGCGTGCAACCGGACTCGTCGAGCACCTGGCGGATCAGCGGCAGCATGCGCTTGACGTGGTCGCGCGAGGCCAGCTCGGGCACGACGCCGCCGTAGACGCGATGGAGGTCGATCTGACTGAACAGCGCGTCGGCCAGCAGGCCGCGTTCGCTGTCGTAAAGGGCGACGCCGGTTTCGTCGCAGGACGTTTCCAGTCCCAGCACGCGCATGGGCTTGAGCCTTAGAGCTTGGCAAATACGAAGCCGCGCATGATAATCGGCGGCTTTGCGCCAGACCAGTGTTTTTCGATCGGAGGCTTTGCATTCCTCCGGCCGAACCGTTAATATCCGCAACCCTTGAAAACCGACGTATCCGCGCCACCTTGCCGGAGTACGTTCAACCCCCGGTAATCAGTGAAGGTACGACCTGGATGCCAGCCGTCAAAGTAAAAGAGAACGAACCCTTCGACGTAGCCCTGCGTCGTTTCAAGCGCTCCTGCGAAAAAGCAGGTGTACTGGCTGAAGTTCGCAGCCGCGAGTTCTACGAGAAGCCCACTGCCGAGCGCAAGCGCAAGGCCGCTGCCGCAGTGAAGCGCCACGCGAAGAAAGTACAGCGCGAACAGCGCCGTCGCGAGCGCCTGTACTGATCCACTCGACGCCCACGCGTCAGTGATCGTGCCTCAGCCCGGCCCCGGCCGGGCTTTCGGCTTTCCGCCATGAGCGAAATCAAATCCCGCCTCCTCGACGCCGTCAAGGTCGCCATGCGCGCCCAGGACAAGCCGCGGCTGACCACGTTGCGCCTGGCCCTCGCGGACATCAAGCGCGTCGAAGTCGACGAACGCATCGAGGTGGATGACGCCCGAGCCCTGCTGATCCTCGACCGGATGATCAAGCAGCGCCGCGACGCCCAGCGCCAGTTCAGCGACGCCGGCCGCCAGGACCTCGCCGAGGTCGAGGCCGCCGAGATCCTCGTGCTCCAGGACTTCATGCCCAAGCCCCTGGACGACCACGAGATCGACGCCCTGATCGAACGCAGCATCGTCGACAGCGGCGCCCAGGGTCCGCAGGACATGGGCAAGGCGATGAGCCTGCTGCGACCGCAGGTCCAGGGTCGCGTCGACATGGCACAGGTCAGCCAGCGCCTGAAGGCGCGCCTCTCCTCCTGAAACACCGCGCCGGCCTGATCGGCCCGGCGATAATTGCTATGCTGCCGCTCTGCGCCCACGCGCCGTCGTTTTCGAGAACACCATGGCCGGCCTGATACCGCAAAGCTTCATCGATGACCTGCTGAACCGCACCGACATCGTCGAGGTGGTGAGTTCGCGCATCCAGCTGAAGAAAACCGGCAAGAACTACAGCGCCTGCTGCCCGTTCCACAAGGAAAAGACTCCCTCGTTCACCGTCAGCCCGGACAAGCAGTTCTACTACTGCTTCGGCTGCGGCGCCGGCGGCAACGCGCTCGGCTTCGTCATGGACCACGACCAGTTGGAGTTCCCCCAGGCGGTCGAGGAACTGGCCAAGCGTGCCGGCATGGACGTGCCGCGCGAGGAACGCGGCGGACGCGGGCACACGCCGCGCCAGCCGACCGACTCGCCGCTCTATCCGCTGCTCAGCGCCGCCGCCGAGTTCTACAAGCAGGCGCTGAAAAGCCACCCGGCGCGCAAGGCCGCGGTGAACTACCTGAAGGGCCGCGGCCTGACCGGCGAGATCGCCCGCGACTTCGGCCTCGGCTTCGCCCCGCCCGGCTGGGACAACCTGCTCAAGCACCTGGGTGGCGACAACCTGCAACTCAAGGCCATGCTCGACGCCGGCCTGCTGGTGGAGAACAGCGACACCGGCAAGCGCTACGACCGCTTCCGCGATCGCGTGATGTTCCCGATCCGCGACAGCCGCGGGCGGATCATCGCCTTCGGCGGCCGGGTGCTCGGCGACGACAAGCCGAAGTACCTGAACTCCCCGGAGACTCCGGTCTTCCACAAGGGCCAGGAACTCTACGGACTCTACGAGGCCCGGCAGAAGAATCGCGACCTCGACGAGATCATGGTGGTCGAGGGCTACATGGATGTCATCGCCCTGGCCCAGCAAGGCATCCGCAACGCGGTGGCGACCCTCGGCACGGCGACCAGCGAGGAACACATCAAGCGCCTGTTCCGCCTGGTACCGAGCATCCTGTTCTGTTTCGACGGCGACCAGGCCGGCCGCAAGGCGGCCTGGCGCGCCCTGGAGTCGGTGCTGCCGAACCTGCAGGACGGCAAGCGCGTGCGCTTCCTGTTCCTCCCCGAGGGCGAGGACCCGGACAGCCTGGTACGCGCCGAGGGCGAGGATGCCTTCCGCGCACGCATCACCCAGCAGGCCCAGCCGCTGGCGGAGTACTTCTTCCAGCAACTGATGCTGGAGGCCGACCCCGCCACCCTGGAAGGCAAGGCCCACCTGGCGACCCTCGCCGCGCCGCTGCTGGAGAAGATTCCCGGGAACAACCTGCGCCTGCTGATGCGGCAACGTCTGTCGGAAATCACCGGCCTGTCCGGCGAAAACATCGGACAACTGGCGCACCACAGCCCGCCGCCGTCGTCCATGGATCACGGAGCGAGCGGCACCTTGGACGGCGACGACTATTTCGCCGCCAGCGCCTACTACGAGAACGAGCCCTCCCATGCGCCGTTCGACGCTGCGCCAGGCTATGGCGAGGCGCAACCGCGCAAGAGCTGGAACAAGGACAAGAAGCCCTGGGACGGCAAGAAGTGGGATGGCAAGAAGAAGTGGGACAAAGGCGGCCGCGGCGACTTCAAGGCTCCGCAACGAACGCCGGTAAGCGTGGAGTCCACCACCCTCAACGCCCTGCGCACCTTGCTGCATCATCCGCAGTTGGCCTTGAAGGTCGACGATGCGGGCACCCTCGCCAGGGAGCAGGATACCTACGCCCAGTTGCTGGTGTCCCTGCTGGAAGCCCTGCAGAAGAACCCGCGGCAGAGCTCGATGCAACTCATCGCACGCTGGCACGGCACGCCCCAGGGCCGCCTGCTGCAGGCCCTGGGCGAGAAGGAGTGGCTGATCGTCCAGGAGAACCTTGAAAAGCAGTTCTTCGACACCATTACTAAACTCTCCGAGAGCCAGCGTTTCGGCGAGCGGGAGGAGCGTTTACGCAGCGTCATGCAGAAGAGCTACAGTGAACTGACCGATGAAGAGAAAGCCTTGCTCAGAGAGCACTACAGTGTTGCCGCTTCATCGCCTTCCCAGAGCTGAACTGGCGCCTCAGCCCAGGCATCAGGTATAATCCTCTGCTTATTTTTTGCCCGCCAAGACCTTCAGTGGATAGGGTGTTATGTCCGGAAAAGCGCAACAGCAATCTCGTCTGAAAGAGTTGATCGCCCGAGGCCGTGAGCAGGGATACCTGACTTACGCGGAGGTCAACGACCACCTGCCGGAGGATATTTCCGATCCGGAACAGGTGGAAGACATCATCCGCATGATCAACGACATGGGGATCAACGTATTCGAGACAGCCCCGGATGCGGATGCCCTGTTGCTGGCCGAGGCGGATACCGACGAAGCCGCAGCGGAAGAAGCCGCAGCGGCCCTGGCCGCGGTGGAAAGCGACATCGGTCGCACCACCGACCCGGTGCGCATGTACATGCGTGAAATGGGTACCGTGGAACTGCTGACCCGCGAAGGCGAGATCGAAATCGCCAAGCGCATCGAGGAAGGCATCCGCGAAGTGATGAGCGCCATCGCCCAGTTCCCGGGCACGGTGGACAGCATCCTGGCCGACTACAACCGCATCGTCGCCGAAGGCGGTCGCCTCTCCGACGTCCTCAGCGGCTATATCGATCCCGATGACGGCAGCCTGCCCGCCGAAGAGGTGGAGCCGGTCAACCTGAAGGACGATTCCGCCGACTCGAAAGAGAAGGACGACGAGGAAGAAGAAAGCGACGACAGCAGCGACAGCGACGATGAAGGCGACGGCGGTCCGGATCCGGAAGAAGCCCGCCTGCGTTTCACCGCGGTCTCCGAGCAGCTCGACAAGGCCAAGAAGGCCCTGAAGAAGCACGGTCGCGGCAGCAAGCAGGCCACCGCCGAACTCACCGGCCTGGCCGAGCTGTTCATGCCGATCAAGCTGGTGCCCAAGCAGTTCGACGCCCTGGTCGCCCGCGTGCGCTCCGCCCTGGAAGGCGTGCGCGCCCAGGAACGCGCCATCATGCAGCTCTGCGTGCGTGACGCGCGCATGCCGCGTGCCGACTTCCTGCGCCTGTTCCCGAACCACGAGACCGACGAGAAGTGGGTCGACAGCGTCCTGAAGAGCAAGCCGAAGTACGCCGAGGCCATCGAGCGCCTGCGCGACGACATCCTGCGCAACCAGCAGAAGCTGGCGGCCCTGGAAAGCGAGGTCGAGCTGACCGTCGCCGAGATCAAGGAAATCAACCGCGCGATGTCGATCGGCGAAGCCAAGGCTCGCCGGGCGAAGAAGGAAATGGTCGAGGCCAACCTGCGCCTGGTGATTTCCATCGCCAAGAAGTACACCAACCGCGGCCTGCAATTCCTCGACCTGATCCAGGAAGGTAACATCGGCCTGATGAAGGCGGTGGACAAGTTCGAATACCGTCGCGGCTACAAGTTCTCCACCTACGCCACCTGGTGGATTCGCCAGGCGATCACCCGTTCGATCGCCGACCAGGCACGTACCATCCGCATCCCGGTGCACATGATCGAGACGATCAACAAGCTCAACCGCATCTCCCGCCAGATGCTCCAGGAAATGGGTCGCGAGCCCACCCCGGAAGAGCTTGGCGAGCGCATGGACATGCCTGAGGACAAGATCCGCAAGGTACTGAAGATCGCCAAAGAGCCGATCTCCATGGAAACCCCGATCGGTGACGACGAAGATTCGCACCTGGGCGATTTCATCGAGGACTCCACCATGCAGTCGCCGATCGAGATGGCGACCAGCGAGAGCCTCAAGGAATCCACCCGCGAAGTCCTCGCCGGCCTCACTGCCCGGGAAGCCAAGGTGCTGCGCATGCGCTTCGGCATCGACATGAACACCGACCACACCCTCGAGGAAGTCGGCAAGCAGTTCGATGTGACCCGCGAGCGGATCCGCCAGATCGAAGCCAAGGCGTTGCGCAAGCTGCGCCATCCGTCGCGAAGCGAGCACCTGCGCTCCTTCCTCGACGAGTGACGAACGAACCCCCGGCCTGAAAAACCGGGGGTTTTTCTTTGCCGCTTGCCCCGCCGCCCGGCGTCTACACTTCCGCTTATATTCCCGTCCACCGCGAGACCGCCTCATGCAGCGTCTGCAGGCCGTGCTTCTCCTGTGTCTGGCCTGCTGCTGGCCGGGGCTGGCCGGCGCCCTCACGCTCACGCCCGAGGAACGGGCCTGGCTGGCCGAGCACCCGAGCATCCGCCTGGGCGTGGACACCTCCTGGCCGCCATTCGAGTACCGCGACGAACAGGGCCGCTACCAGGGACTCGCCGCCGGCTACGTCGGCCTGCTGCAGGAACGCCTGGGCGTCAGCCTGACGCCTGTCGAACCGAAGACCTGGACGCAGGTCCTGGAGCAGGCCAAGGACGGTCGGCTGGACCTGCTGCCCGGCATCATGGCTACCCCGGAGCGCCAGGAGTACCTGAGCTTCACCCGGCCCTACCTGGACTTCCCGATCATCATCCTGGCACGCAAGAACGGCCCGATGCCGAAACGCATCGACGAGCTCTACGGGCTCAAGGTAGCGGTGGTCGACCACTATGCTCCTCACGAACTGCTGATCGCCCAGCATCCCGACCTCACCCTGCTGCCGCTGCCTTCGGTAGCGGCAGCCCTGCAGGCGCTGGCCACCGGCCAGGCCGACGCCTTCGTCGGCGACTTCGCCTCCAGCGTATGGAACCTCCGCCAGCTCAAGCTCAACGGCCTGGAGATCAGCGGCGAGACGCCATACCGCTACCAACTGGCGATGGCCGTGCCGCGCGGACAACCGATCCTCGCCGGGATCATCGACAAGGTCCTCGCCGACCTCAGCGCCGAGGAGATCGAGCGACTCCAGGCCCCCTGGGTCGGCGGCCTGCTCGACCGACGTCCGGCCTGGCGCGAGATGGCGACCTACGGCCTTCCCATCGTCCTGCTGATCCTGGTCTCGGTCGCCATACTGCTGGCCATGAATCGCCGCCTGCGCCGCGAGGTGAGTCGCCGGCGGCAATTGGAGCGCGAACTGCGCGACAGCGAACAGCACTACCGGGGACTGGTGGAAAGCCTGAATGCCATCGCCTGGGAAATGCGCCTCGAGGAGAACCGCTTCACCTACGTCTCGCCCCACGCCGAACGCCTGCTCGGCTATCCCCTCGGCGAATGGCTGCAGCCGGGCTTCTGGCAGCGGACCCTGCACCCCATGGACGCCGAGTACGCCATCCACTACTGCATGAGCGAAAGCCAGGCCGGACGCGACCACAGCTTCGACTACCGGATGCTCGCCGCCGACGGCCGGGTAGTCTGGATTCGCGATCTGGTCACCCCGATCGCGCAAGGCCGGGACCTGCTCCTGCGCGGTCTGATGATCGACATCACCGAGGCCAAGCTCACCGAGCAGGCCATGCGCCTGTCCGAACAGAAGTTCGCTTCGGTGTTCCACCACTGCCCGGACATGGTGGTACTGGCCAACGGCGCCGACGGCCGCTTCCTCGCGGTGAACAGCACCTTCGAGCAGCAGATCGGCATCGCCGCCGACGACGCCATCGGCAAGACCGCCACCGAACTGGGCATCTGGGCACTCCCCGGCCTGGGCCCGCAGGTCCTGGAAAAGCTCGGCCACGGCAACCTGACCAACCTCGAGGTGCCCCTGCGGCGCCGCAATGGCAGTACCTTCAGCGCGCTGCTCAGCGCCCAGCACGTGGCCCTCGACCAGACCCCGGCGCTGGTGGTGGTGATCCGCGACATCACCCACCTGGTGGAGACCCAGGAACTGCTGCGGATCTCCGAGGAGAAGTTCGCCAACGCCTTCCATGCCTACCCCGACGGTCTGCTGATCAGCCGCCTCGAAGACGGCACGCTGATCGACGTGAACGAAGGCTTCACCCGCCTCACCGGCTACCGCCGCGACGAGGTCATCTCCCGCTCCACGCTCGAACTCGGCCTGTGGGTCGACACCGAGGACCGCAAGCGCCTGATCTCGCTAGTACGCCACCACACCCTAACCCAGGGCTTCACCGCCCCTGTACGGGACCGCAACGGTGGCATCCGCCAGTGCGAGATGTCCGCCCACCGGATCAGCATCGATGGCGAGGACTGCGTGCTGACCATCGCCCGCGATATCACCGAGCGCCAGCTCATGCAGGAGAAGCTGCAGCAGGCCGCCACCGTCTTCGAAAGCACCGCCGAAGGCGTGATGATCACCGATACCCGCCAACGCATCACCGCGGTCAACCGCGCCTTCAGCGAGATCACCGGCTACAGCGAGCAAGAGGCGCTGGGACGCTCGCCCAGCCTGCTCTCCTCCGGACAACACGACTCCAGCTTCTACCTCGCCATGTGGAACCAGCTGGAGCGCGACGGGCACTGGCAGGGCGAGATCTGGAACCGACGCAAGACCGGCGAGCTGTACCCCGAATGGCTGACCATCAGCGCGGTACACAATCCGCAGGGCGAGATCACCCACTTCGTCGGCGTCTTCGCCGATATCTCCACCCTCAAGTACGCCCAGGCCCGGCTCGACTACCAGGCCCACCACGATCCGCTCACCGGCCTGCCCAATCGCCTGCTGTTCGAGAGCCGGCTCAATCACGCCCTCGACGAGGCCCGCGAAGAGAGTCGTCCCGGCGCCGTGCTGTTCATCGACCTGGACCGCTTCAAGCACATCAACGACAGCCTCGGCCATCCCATCGGCGACCTGCTGCTCAAGGCCATCGCCGAACGCCTGCGCGACCAGTTGCGCGACGTCGATACCGTGGCCCGCCTGGGGGGCGACGAATTCATCATCCTGCTCCCAGGCCTGCACCAGGAAAGCGACGCCGAGCACGTCGCGCGCAAGCTGCTGAATGCCTTCACCGCGCCGTTCCAGGCCGACGGTCATGAATTCTTCGTCAGCGCCAGCGTCGGCATCGCCCTGTTCCCCAAGGACGGCGACGACGCCCCGACCCTGGTGAAGAACGCCGACGCCGCCATGTACCGCGCCAAGTCGCGGGGCCGCAGCCGCATCGAGTACTACACCCGCGAACTGACCTACCTGGCCACCGAGCGCATGGCGCTGGAAACCGAACTGCGCCGCGCCCTCGAGCGCGACGAGTTGCAGCTCTACTACCAACCCAAGCTGAGCCTGGAGAGCGGCTTGCTGGTCGGCGCCGAGGCACTGGTGCGCTGGTACCATCCGCTGTTCGGGGAAATTTCCCCGGAGCGCTTCATCCCCCTCGCCGAGGATTGCGGCCTGATCCTGCCCCTCGGCGACTGGGTGCTGGAACACGCCTGCCAGCAGATGGGCGAATGGCAAAAGCTGCACGCACCGTTCGGCCCGCTGTCGGTCAACCTCGCCGGCGCCCAGCTCGGCCAGCCGCAACTGATCGAACGCCTCGAGCAACTGCTGGAGCAGTCCGGCCTGGAACCGTCGCGGCTGCAACTGGAAATCACCGAGAGCTTCATCATGAACCAGACCGAGGAGGCCCTCGCCGTCCTCCACGGCCTCAAGCGCCTCGGCGTACAGCTGGCGATCGACGACTTCGGCACCGGCTACTCCTCGCTCAGCTACCTCAAGCGCCTGCCGCTGGACATCCTGAAGATCGACAAGTCGTTCATCCGCGGCCTTCCCGACGATCCCCACGATGCCGCCATCACCCGCGCCATCATCGCCCTCGGCCGCAGCATGCAGCTCACGGTGATCGCCGAAGGCGTGGAAACCGAAGGCCAGCAGAGCTTCCTCACCCACGAAGGCTGCGAGCAGATCCAGGGCTTCGTCCTCAGCCCGCCGCTGCCCGCCGAGCTGTTCGCCAGCAAATTCCTCAAACCGCGCCAGCCGATTGGCGCTCCCCGAGAAGCGCCGGTATAATCCGCCGACCTTCTGGGGGCCTATAGCTCAGTCGGTTAGAGCAGAGGACTCATAATCCTTTGGTCCACGGTTCGAGTCCGTGTGGGCCCACCATATAAAACAACGACTTAAGCCAACCATCTCGGTTGGCTTTTTCGTTTACGGCCATTTAGTCCCCGATTTAGTCCCCACTTCGTATTTCTCCCATCTCCCTCGTGCGGCCGATCCGCCACCAGCGGCACCGCTAGTCGAACCGATCGGCATCTTATAGATTGCAGGACATAGCAGAGCCACGAAGGGAATCTCATGTCTGTCGCTTTTGATGTTCAGAGCAACGTAGGCTCACTTTGGCATCGCTGGGATCCGCACATCCATACGCCCGGAACGGCCCTGAATGACCAGTATTCCGGGCCCGATCCGTGGGAAAAATTCCTTAGCGCCATTGAGTCGTCGAACCCGCCGATTCGTGCCCTGGGCATCACCGACTACTTCGGCATCGAGCGCTATGAGCAGGTCGTTGATCTTAAGAACCAGGGACGTCTACCGGGCGTAGGCCTGATCTTCCCTAACGTCGAGCTGCGGCTCGGCATCGAGACGGCCAAGGCATCCGCGGTAAATATCCACCTGCTGTTCTCACCGCAGGATCAGGATCACGTTGAGCGCATTAAGCGCTTCCTGCTCGAGTTCGAGTTCTCCTACCTGGGAGAACCCTATCGGTGCCATCGCGACGATCTCATCCGCCTAGGCCGCGCTCACAAGCCAGATCTGACGGACGACGATGCTGCAAGATCTGTAGGGGCCAACCAGTTCAAAGTCAATTTCGATCAGCTCAAGCACAGCTGGTCGAAGAACGAGTGGGTTCGGAAAAACGCCCTTATCGCTGTCGCTGGCGGCGAAAAAGACGGCTCTTCCGGTCTCCGCGATGCGACAGGCTCATTTGCCGCACAACGTAAAAACATCGAAGGGCTGGCACACATTGTTTTCAGCTCCAACGCCAAACAGATCCGGTTTTGGCTGGGCGAAGAGTCAGCCTCGATTGAGGAGCTTGAGGCTCAGTACAACGGCTGCAAGCCGTGCTTGCACGGGTCTGATGCGCACACTGTAGACAAGGTTGGCCAACCCGATGGTGATCGCCGTTGTTGGATCAAGGGTGATCTGACTTTCGATTCACTTCGCCAGACCTGCATCGAACCTGCAGAGCGAGTCTATATCGGTGCTGAGCCGCCTCGTGGCGCCCTGGACAGCCATGTGATCGAGTCAGTATCTGTCACAAACGCGCCCTGGATCGTGAACGGCGACGTCGCATTGAATGCTGGCCTTGTTGCAGTCATAGGTGCTCGCGGATCTGGCAAGACTGCGTTGGCCGATTTGATTGCAGCCGGAGGCCTAGCGCTTTCCCCCCATTTGAACGATCGATCCTTTATCCAGCGGGCAAAACAGCACTTAGGCGACAGTGAAGCTGAACTGCTCTGGGCATCTGGAGAAACGACCAAGAATCAACTTGCCCATTGCGACATGGATGAGTATTTGGCTACCTCTTATGTTCAGTACCTGTCGCAACAGTTTGTCGATCAACTCTGCTCCGCTGAGGGCCTCGACGACGCTCTGGTCGCGGAAATAGAGCGTGTAATCTTCAATGCGCACCCCCTAACTGAGCGCCAGGGTGCTGACTCGTTTGCGGAGCTTCTGGAGATCCGCCTCGAAACCTCACGCCAGATGCGTGAGCGCCAACAGCAAGCACTGGCCAGGGTGTCCGCCGAGCTGACCGAAGAGCGCGTTAGGAAGGACGGGCTCAAGGCCCTAGAGAAGGATCGTGACGAGAAGAAGCGGGCTATTGATAAGGACAAAACCGACCGCGAAGCGTTAATCCCCAAGGGCGATGAAGAGCGCGCCCGACGCCATGAGCAAGTCTCCCTTGCCGTTGATGCCAAACGACAGCAAGTGAGGGTGTGCAGAATTTTGTGTAACCGGGGTTAGGGTTACTGCTGCGGCAGGCGGTCTTCGTAGCTGATCGTAAAGCGAGTCAGCGCCGCCTTCCAGTCACGGATCGGCATCGTCCAT
>NZ_JBZWBG010000025.1:0-103229 GCF_058680555.1 Pseudomonas sp. YA1 | reverse complement strand
AACGGCATCGACGACTACGACAACCCGCTGTACCAGCCGCTGCAGGACACCGAGTACAACGCCGAGCTGTACTACGGGGTGCATGTGACCGACTGGCTGACGGTGCGGCCGAACCTGCAATACATCAAGCAGCCGGGCGGGGTCGACGAGGTCGACAACGCGCTGGTGGCGGGGATCAAGATCCAGACGGTGTTCTAGGCTGTTGCTTCGGACAACCGCGATTCGGTCATGGCCAGCGGCCATTTCTTCAGCGCCGCCCAACGCGGCGCGGCGGGCTGAACAGCCCGGCGTGCAGAACGTAATAGGAGAGTAAGCAATGCCTGTCATCAACCCCGAAGGGAGTACCGGACGATGAGCGAAGGTAACCACAGTCGATCGCGCCTGCTGCCGAGCCTGCTCGGCCTGTTGATCCTGCTGTCCGGCCTGGCGCTGCTGGCCGGCGGCATCAAGCTGGCGAGCCTGGGCGGCTCGCTGTACTACCTGCTGGCCGGCATCGGCCTGGCCCTGAGCGGGCTGTTGCTGCTGCTGGGCAAGCGTGCGGCGCTAGGCCTGTACGCCCTGGTGCTGTTCGCCAGCACCGTCTGGGCGCTGTGGGAAGTCGGCCTGGATTGGTGGCAACTGGTGCCGCGCCTGGCCCTGTGGTTCGTCTTCGGCCTGCTGCTCTGGCTGCCCTGGTTCCGTCGTCCGCTGCTGGCCGAGGGTCCGGCGCCGCTGGGCACCGCGGCGCTGGGCGTGGCGGTGGTCCTGGCCGGCGCCGCCGCGGTGGGCAGCCAGTTCACCAATCCGGGGCAGATCGTCGGCCGCATCGACCGCGACAGTGGCATGACCAGCACCGCCCCGGCGATGCCGGACGGCGACTGGCAGGCCTACGGCCGCACCGAGTTCGGCGACCGCTACTCGCCGTTGAAGCAGATCACCCCGGCCAACGTCGGCCAGCTCGAGGAAGCCTGGCGCATCCGTACCGGCGACCTGCCGACCGCCGACGATCCGCTCGAACTGACCAACGAGAACACCCCGCTGAAGGTCAACGGCATGCTCTACGCCTGCACCGCGCACAGCAAGGTGCTGGCCCTCGACCCGGACACCGGCGCGGAAATCTGGCACTTCGATCCGCAGATCCAGAGCCCGGTAGGCTTCAAGGGCTTCGCCCACATGACTTGCCGTGGCGTCTCCTACTACGACGAAGAGCAGTACGCCAGGAGCGACGTCGGCGCGCCGCCGGCCGCGCTCTCCGAGGCCGGCAAGGCGGTCGCCGCCAGTTGCCCGCGGCGCCTGTTCCTGCCCACCGCCGACGCCCGCCTGATCGCGATCAACGCCGACAACGGCAAGGTCTGCGAGGACTTCGGGGTCAAGGGCGCGGTCGACCTGACGGCCGGCATCGGTCCGTTCACCCCGGGCGGCTACTACTCCACCTCGCCGGCGGCGGTCACCCGCAACCTGGTGATCATCGGCGGCCACGTCACCGACAACGAGTCGACCAACGAGCCGTCCGGGGTGATCCGCGCCTTCGACGTGCACGACGGCAAGCTGGTGTGGAACTGGGACAGCGGCAACCCGGACGAGACCGAGCCCCTGGCCCCCGGCAAGTTCTATACCCGCAACTCGCCGAACATGTGGTCGCTGGCCAGCGTCGACGAGAAGCTCGGCCAGGTCTACCTGCCGCTGGGCAACCAGATGCCCGACCAGTGGGGCGGCAACCGCACCCCCGGCGCCGAGAAGTTCAGCGCCGGCCTGGTGGCCCTCGACCTGAACACCGGCAAGCTGCGCTGGAACTACCAGTTCACCCACCACGACCTGTGGGACATGGACGTCGGCAGCCAGCCGACCCTGCTCGACCTGAAGACCGCCGATGGCGTCAAGCCGGCGCTGATCGCGCCGACCAAGCAGGGCAGCCTGTACGTGCTGGACCGCCGCGACGGCACGCCGATCGTGCCGATCCGCGAAGTGCCGGCGCCGCAGGGCGCGGTGGAGGGCGACCATACCGCGCCGACCCAGGCGCGTTCCGACCTCAACCTGCTGCGCCCGCCGCTGACCGAGCGCGACATGTGGGGCAGCAGCCCGTTCGACCAGATGCTCTGCCGTATCCAGTTCCGCTCGCTGCGCTACGAGGGCCAGTACACCCCGCCGTCGGAGCAGGGCAGCCTGATCTATCCGGGCAACGTCGGGGTGTTCAACTGGGGCGGGGTGTCGGTCGACCCGGTGCGCCAGATCCTCTTCACCAGTCCCAACTACATGGCCTTCGTCTCGCAGATGGTGCCGCGCGACAAGGTGCCCAGCGGAAGCAAGCGCGAGGGCGAGACCAGCGGCGTGCAGCCGAACACCGGCGCGCCCTACGCGGTGATCATGCATCCGTTCATGTCGCCCATCGGCCTGCCGTGCCAGGCGCCGTCCTGGGGTGACGTGGCGGGTATCGACCTGACCACCGCCAAGGTCGTCTGGCAGCACAAGAACGGCACCAGCCGCGACAACACCCCGGTGCCGATCGGCCTCACCGTCGGCGTACCGAGCATGGGCGGCTCGATCACCACCGCCGGCGGCGTGGCCTTCCTCAGCGGTACGCTCGACCAGTACCTGCGCGCCTATGACGTGAAGGACGGCAAGCAGCTCTGGCAGGCGCGCCTGCCGGCCGGCGGCCAGGCCACGCCGATGAGCTACACCGGCAAGGACGGTCGCCAGTACGTGCTGATCGTCGCTGGCGGACACGGCTCCTTCGGCACCCGCATGGGCGACTACATCATCGCCTACGCCCTGCCCAGGCAATGACCCGCCCACCGGGAGCCCACAGCCGGCTCCCGGCCTTCCGGGCTTCGGCCCGGAAGGGGCTTTGCCAAGGGGAGGCGCGTTCCCGCCCTTGGCAAAGCCCCTTCGATACCTTGCGATCCGCGGAACCCTGCATGCCGTCCCGACCCCGTCCCAGCTTCGTCTCCCACCTGCTGCCCGGCTCCCTCGCGCTCTGCGGCCTGGCCATCGCCTGCGCCGCCCAGGGCGAGGAGCGACGCAGCCTTGAACCCATGGTGGTGACCGGCAGCTACAACCCCAGCGACACCTTCGACCTGCCGTTCTCGGTGGATAGCATCGAGCGCCGGCAGATCGCCGACGGCCAGCTCGGCATCAACCTCTCCGAAGTCCTGCCGCGGGTACCCGGCCTGGTGGTGCAGAACCGCCAGAACTACGCCCAGGACCTGCAAATCTCCTCGCGCGGCTACGGCGCCCGCTCGGCCTTCGGTATCCGCGGGCTGAAGCTGCTCGCCGACGGCATCCCGGCCAGCACGCCGGATGGCCAGGGCCAGGCCGCGACCCTCAACCTCGACGTCGCCGAGCGCATCGAGGTACTGCGCGGGCCGGCCTCGACGATCTACGGCAGCAACGCCGGCGGGGTGATCCAGATGTTCTCCCGCGACGGCCAGGGCGCCCCGCGGGTCGGCGCGGAAACCACCGTCGGCAGCGATGGCCTGAGCCGCAACCACCTGTACACGGAAGGCGAGGGCGACGGGGTCGGTTTCCTGGTGGATGCCTCGCGGATGGACACCGACGGCTACCGCGACCACAGCGCCGCGCGCCGCGACCAGACCTTCGCCAAGCTCAACTTCAGGCCCGACGCCGACAGCCGCCTGGCGCTGATCTACAGCAGCCTGGAACAGAACGACACTGAAGATCCGCTGGGGCAGACCTGGGACGCCTACAAGCACGACCCGCGCTCCGTCACCGCCAACGCCGAGCTGTACGACACGCGCAAGAGCATCGACCACCAGCAGGCCGGGATGAATTACGAGCGCTACTTCGGCGAGGCGACCTTGCAGGTCAACGCCTACGTGGGCAAGCGCAGTGTCGTGCAGTACCTGTCGATCCCCAGGGGGGTGGTCTCCAACAGTCAGCGTGGCGGCGGCGTGGTGGACTTCGACCGCGACTTCCACGGTGGCACCGTGCGCTGGCTGCAACCGGTACGCCAGGCGCCGGGCGAGCTGAACCTGACCGTCGGCCTCGACTACGACCAGAGCCGCGACGACCGTCGCGGCTACCAGAACTTCAACGGCGACCAACTCGGCGTGAAGGGCGAGTTGCGCCGCGACGAGGTGGACACCGCCACCAGCCTCGATCCCTACCTGCAGGCGAGCTGGGCCATCGACGCCTGGACCCTGCAGGCCGGGGTGCGCCACAGCACCATGAAGATGGAGGTCGACGACCGCTACCTGAGCAACGGCGATGCCAGCGGCTCGCGGCGTTACCGGAAGAACACCCCGTCGTTCTCGGTGATGTACGCCTTCACCCCCGACCTGCACGGCTACCTCAGCGCCGGCAAGGGCTTCGAGACCCCGACCCAGGCGGAGATGGCCTATGCGCCTGTGGCGGCGAACGCGCCGGACGTCTTCAACTTCGGCCTCAAGCCGGCCACCAGCAGCCAGTACGAAGCCGGGCTGAAGGCGCGCCTGTGGGGCAATACGCGGGTCAACGCGGCGATCTTCCAGATCCGCACCGAGGACGAGATCGCCGTCGCCAGCTCCCTCGGCGGTCGCACCAGCTACCAGAACGCCGGCAAGACCCTGCGCCGCGGCTTCGAACTGGGCGTGGAGAGCGAACTGAGCGAGCACTGGAACGCCAACCTGGCCTATACCCGGCTATCCGCCACCTACGATTCGGATTTCGAGGCCGGTGGCAAGACCATCGGCAAGGGCAAGCACCTGCCGGGCGTGCCGGAAAGCAGCCTGTTCGGCGAACTGGTATGGAAGCCCGCGGAGGGCATCAGCATGGGCTGGGAAGGCATGTACCGCAGCCAGGTCTACGTCGAGGACAGCAACAGCGAAAAGGCCGCGCCGAGCTATGCGGTATTCAACTGGCGCACCCGCTTCGAACAGCGCCTGGGGGCCTGGACCTTCCACCAGCTGGTGCGCCTGGACAACCTGTTCGACCGCCAGTACGTCGGCTCGGTCATCGTCGGCGACGGCAACCGGCGTTACTACGAAGCGGCCCCCGGGCTGTCCTGGTACGCGGGAGCCGGGGTCGAATACCAGTTCTGAAGTGCCGGGCGCGCTTGTTCGCGCTACCCGGCCAGCCCTTGTCAGCGTCGTCAATTCCGATTACTGTATGAATGTACAGTAATCGGAAATCGCCTGCCTGCGCGACAAGGAGCACCGATCATGAGCCACAACCTTGCCGAACTGCCGCTGTCCCGACGCCGCGCCCTGGAGCGCGAGAAACAGGCCTGCCTGCGCCTCCACCTGTCCCGCAATCGTGCCAGCGAACGCCTGGAGCGCGCCGTGCGCGACGAAGTCGAGCGCCTGCTGGGTGCCCGCGAACGCCAGGGGGCCGGCTGGCCGGAGTGGGTCAGCGCGGAACTCTGCGTGGCGGACGACCCGCTCTTCGTGCGCAAGGTGGTGGCGCGCCTGAAAGCCGCGGTGGACTGGCAACGCCAGCGCGCAGCCTGAGCGTTGCTCGCTTCAGGCCCCGCTGCCGTCGCTCCCGGGCGCGCGATGATGTTGCAGGGCGCGCTGGCGATGGCCGGCGAGGATGTACCGGTAGATCAGTCGTGCGAGCGACTCCAGCTCCATTTCCTGGCCGTCCAGCGCGGCGCCGCATAGCGCCAGCTTGACCCGCTTGCCGCCGGCCACTGCGCGGGCTGCGGGGCGGGCGAAAGCCCGTGGGTCGAAACGGGCATGGTTGTCGAAGCGCGGCGCCGTGCAGTCGAAGGTGGTCGCGAAGGTGAGTTCCAGCCAGCGCCCGCGCTCGATCTCCAGCGACTGGAAGGTGTACATCGGCACCTGCGGCGCGTTGGCGAAGGCGATGCTCTCCGGGGTCAGGGTGAGCGCGACCTGGCCGTGGCGCCGGTAGAGGAACACGCCCGCCAGGCAGGCGTACAGGCCGCCGCCCAGCAGCAGCGCGGCTGGCAGCCAGAACAGCCATTGGCCACTGGCCAGACGCCAGGCGTGGGGCAGCGAAGCGAGCCAGAGACCGGTGGCGCCAGCCACCAGGCCAGCGAGCAGGGCGACGCAGGCGGTGCCCCGCGAGACCTCGCGGATCTCGCAGCGGGCTTCCAGCGGCGGCAGTTCGTCGAGGGTTTCGTCAATTTCTTGCATGGGGATTCTCACAGGTCTTGCCGAGCAGGTCGGCGCTGAGCGCTCGGCTCAACGCCAGGGGGGCGCCGAACCAGACGCTCAGCGCCTGGCTCGGCGGTCGTGTCGGAACGGCCCGGCCGGCGGTCCCGGCCCAGGTGCGTTCGAAGCCCTCTCCCAGCGCCTTGCAGCGCAGGCCCAGCGGAGGGTGGGTATCCTGCGGATGGACCTGGAGTCCCTCCGCCCCGGGGTCTGGTGCTTCCAGGCCGGACTGGCCCAGATAGACGTGGATGGCGTCCACCAGGTTGTCCGGCGCGCGCGCCGGAGCGAGCAGGCAGTGTTCGAGGAACGCCCGTATCGGCGCGCCGGCCGCCGCGCTGCGCAGCAGGGCCGAGGCCATCGCCGGCGCACCGGCCAGTTGCGCGGCGCGGCGGTCGGCGGCGAATTCGCGCAGGCGGCTCCAGTGGTTCACGGCGAGGGCGAAACGTTCGAGGAAGTACCCGGCCAACAGTCGCGCCGGTTCCAGTGCCGCACGTTCGAAGACGTTGGCTTCCTGCTCCTCGATGGCGGCCAGTTGGCTCGCGGCGCCCTGGTAGATCGGCAGGAAGCGCAGGCTGTAATGGGCGTCGCGGCCGGCGAAGTGGGCCAGTTCGTGGGCCATCACGGCACTCAGTTCGGCGCGGTCCAGCAGGCCCAGCAACGGTAGCGAGAGGTATAGGCTGCGTCCTTCCAGATGCTCACCGGAAGGTTGCAGGCAGACGCGGTTGGCGGTCACGTAGAAGCCGTCGCAGAGACCTACCAACAGGTGCTGCGGGGCTGGCGTGTCGAGGCGCGCCGCCAGCTCGCGCAGCAGCGTCCAGAGTTCCGGTGCATCCTCTTCGCCCAGCCGGCGGCCGACGACTTCCAGGGCCGGCGCCGGGCGCAGTCGCAAGCGGCCGATCTTCGCCAGCATTTGCCACGCCGACGCCAGCAGGCCGAGAAGGATCAGCGCCACGCTCAGCTGGGTGCGTCCTTCGCTGACCGGAACCTGGCCGACCCGCCACAGCCCGAGGATCTCGAACGTTCCGGCACAGGCCAGGGCCAGGGCGAGCAGGCCGATCTGGGCGAGGAGCAGGCAGGGCAGCAGGCGTCGGCCCAGCTCGAACCACAGGAGCAGGCTGCGCCGCGAGCGCAGTGCGCTGCGTGCGGCGCCGGCGATGCCGGCCAGGGAGACGGCTCCCAGCACGGCGACCAGCGCCGCCAGGCAGGCTCCGCTATCGGCGAGGACGGCGGCGAAGCGATTCAGGCGCTGTACGCTTCGTGTGTCGGCGAGTTGCTCGTCGAGCCGCGCCAGGGCCAGGTCGCGCACATAGGCCCGGCCGTCCACCCGGACGCTGGCCCTCGGCGGCAGCGCCCGCGCTTCGGCGAGCGCGCGCTCGACCCGCTGCTGCGCGGCGCCCAGTCGCTCGGCCTGCTGCTCGGCGCGCCAGGACTGCCAGGCGCCGAGCCCCGCCAGCAGCGCTGGAACCAGCACCAGGCAAAGCAGCAGCCTTCGCGGATGGACCGTGCCCTTCACTCAGCCCTGGCTGCGCAGTTGTTGCAGGTAGCGCTGGGCGTGGGCGGCCTGGATGTAGGCGTCGAGGATCGCCGCCATGTCGTCGCAGTCCAGCTTCTTGCCGTCGCTCTGCAGGCCGGCCGACATGATGGTGATGCGCGGGTCCTTGCCTTTGAAAGCCATGGCCTGGGAGGCGAACACCTGGCGTACGGCGCGATGGGTCGGCAGGGGCGTTTCGGGCCGCAGGTGGAGGGTCTGGGTGGTTTGCAGCATGTCGGCCTTGACGCTGAAATCGATGACGTCGGCCAGCTCGACCGGAGCCGACAGGCTGTCGGCCCAGAGCTGGGTACGGGTCAGGCGCATGAAGGGGGTCTTGCCGGAGTTGCGATGCTGGTAGCCGAGGAACAGCCCGAACAGGCCGAGCAGCAAGCCGACGACGCCGACCCCCGGCTTGCCCTGGGTGAACCACATGCCGCTCATGATGAAGGGCACGATGCTCAGCAGCGGACCCAGCACCACGTACTTGCGGGTATTGGTGAACTCGGTGGCCGGCGGCACGTTGGCGATCACCCGCTCCAGATGGGCGATGACCTCGGCGGTCTTCTCCTGGTTCAGTTCTTTGTGTTCGGCGCCGAGGGTTTCGGCGAGGTTGGAGACGAGGTCCCGGGGTTCCTGGTTGCTCATGGAAATATCCTTGGAGTTGGGAGTGAAGAGGAAACACTGGGCGGGATCTCGCCCAGTTGGCGGAGCCGGGCCTGGGCGCGGGCGATGTCCAGGTAGAGGTCGATGACCTCCGCGGCTTCCAGTAGCGACAGGTTGCGACCGTTGAGGCGCCAGCCGGGGGACAGCAGGCGAACCTGTGGGCCGTCCCGGCATTCGCTGACGGCACGCGCGGCGAACGGATCGAGTGGGCGCGTGGATGGCGCCGGTAGCGCCTTGCCGTGCAGTTCGAGGACTATCGCGGAGAACCAGACCCCGTCCTCCAGGCGCAGGTCGGCGACCTCCAGCAGGTCCAGCGGCGCCGACAGGCTGCGGGCGCGCAGGCGCCCCTGGCCGAGGACGAGGAACGGCGCGTTCCTGGCGTTGCGCTGCAGGCAGGCCAGGCACATGAGGAGGGCGGCCGCCGCCAGCAGGCACAGCGCCGCCGCCTCATGCCCGGGTCCGGGGTGGTCGCGCAAGGTCCAGGCGCCGCCGAGCAGCAGCAGGCCGAGCAGGGCGGACAGCGGCGCCGCGCCACGGGCGGCGCCGATGCTTATCCGGTTGGGAACGCTGGCGACGAAGCGCCGCAACCGCGTGGCTTCGTCGTCCCTTGCCCCGGCGGGGCAGGGTGCTTGCGCGCCCGGCGGGATCATCGGCTTTCCCCGTGGCCTGCATCGAGCAGGCGGTTGAGCCACTGCGTGTCGTCGGCGCTGACGATGCGCCTTGCCTGCCGCAGCAGATCGTCGTCGAGCGCCAGGGAAAGGTCCGCGATCCGCTGGTAGGTCGGCGGGTGGCTGTCGAAGGGGTGTTCCAGGCGGCGCGCGCTGTCCTGTTCGTCCAGTTCCAGGGAGTGCCCGCGCAGATGGTCGGTCAGCGCATGCACCAGGTTGCGCGTCTGCGGGCTGGCCAGCAGGCGTTCGATCAGCCCTGCCAGGGCGCAGGTGCGTAGCAGGGCGATGGCGAAGACCCGCGCGCCGGCTACCCGCACCCCGACCTTGTCGGCGGCCAGTTCCTGGCGGCGATTCCAGTGCAGGTAGGCGCGCTCGAAGCGTTCGAGGAAGTACAGCGCGGCCCACAGGCCCGGCTTGCCGAGCAGGCCGACACGCCCATCCTCGGGTGCGGCGATGCGTTCGATGCGCAGGCGCACCTGCCGTTGCAGGAGCGACAGGGAGGCGCCGTGGGCGGTGTCGCCGGCGGCGAAGTGGCCCAGTTCGTGGCCGATGATCGCGGCGCTTTCGGCCTCGCTCATGACCGTGGCGTAGGTCAGCGGGATGTACAGGGTACGCCCCTCCAGCGGAATGCCGCGGGGGGCCAGCAGGATCTTGGCCTGGGTGACGAAGTAGCAGTGCTCGATGCCGGTGACGACATGGTCCGGCAGCGGCGCTCCGGCGCGGTCGGCGATCTGTCCCAGCCATTGCCAGAGGCCGGGCGCGGCAACCCGGTCGAGTTCGCGGCCGAGCAGGTGGAGCACCGGTTCCTCCAGCGGCAGCAGTTCGCCGCGCAGGCGCCGCAGCATGAGCAGGCCGCCGAGGAACAGCAGCCACAGCGGCAGCGAGAAGAGCAGGGCGACGAAACCGTGACTGTGCCAGTGGCTGTAGCTCCACAGCGCTTCGTAGAGCAACTGGCTGGCCAGGGCGGCGACCAGCAGGCCGGCGTGCAACGGGACCAGTCGACCGAGGCGCCGCCAGGCCGGCGCGAGGTGGCCGAGCAGGTAGGCTTGCGAGCGCATCGAGCGGCGCCCGTCGTATTCCAGTTTCGCCAGCAAGGCGGCCGCAACCAGTGCCGACGCCAGCGCGCAGAGCTTGCCGAAAGCGGCCAGCCAGCCACGCAGGGCCAGCCAAGGATGGTCGCGGCGGATGGCCTCGGCGTCCTCGGCGAACTGGTGAAGATGACCTTCGACGCCATAGGCCGGGCGGAACAGGTGACGGGGAATGGCGCCGGCGGCGTCCGGGTCGTTGCGCGCCGAGGCGCTCCAGTCGCGCATGAAACGTTCGTCGCGCAGGGTCGAGTCGACCCGGAAGGCCTGCACGGCGGACCAGGCGTAGAGCGCCAGGGGAATCAGGAAGAGGAACGCGAGCAGCCTTACCCGCAGCGTATCGTGGCTCATCCGCGTTTATTTCTGCTCGAGGTAGTCGGTCAGGAACGCCTGGGGCTCGCCTGCGGACGACAGCGCCTCGCTATAGGCGACCTGCCGCGTCTGCTGTTCGCCGGGCAGGTAGAGTTCGCCCCAGCCGTCGCGCACGATCAGGATCACGTACTTGCTGCCGTTCAGTTCGGTGGAGTAGCGACTGTCCCTGGCGCTCTTTTCCACCTTTACCTTGTGGATCAGGCGGTCCCAGTCGTGGTCCAGACCTTCGACCTGCAACAGCGCTTCGCCGGCCGCCGCTTCGCCGATACGCAGGGTCCAGACCTTGAGCCCCTGCTGACCCTGGTAGGCCACCACCTTGTCGGCAACCGGCGGCCGCGCCTGTTCGGCCTGCGCCGTGCAGGATCCCCAGGCCAGCGCGCCCATCAGCAGCGCCGCAGTCCACTTTGCTATCATTCTCGCCCCCTTTGGCAACGCGATGTAAAAGGGGCGCATCTATTAATACAGGCTCGGACCATGAACAACCGAGGCGGCCGCCGCTCACAGGAAAAGCGTCGTCGCCCACAGGTTCGGTTCGATCAGCGCACGGAACCATCCTGGAAAGCCGCTGCCTGAACCGGTTCAGATGGTTGCGTCCCACCGATACCTACGCCATGGAAAGCTGGAATCCCTACCACGACACGGAGCTTTATTTCGACGCTCCTTCGCCCCTGTGCCAGTCGCAGATCCTCGACGCGCGCGAAATGCTCGGCAGCGCCACCGGTCACTACCAGGCGCGGACGGTGCGCCCGTCGATGCAGTATTTCGATTGCGACCTGAGCTTCACCGAGCCGCTGCGAACCCACAAGGTGCTGCCGGAAGGCCTGTGCATCGTGCAGATGTTCGACGGCCAGTGGCGGCACAGCGTCGACGGCGGCGAGCCTTATCTCTACAACCTGGGCGGTCCTTCGGTGCTCGGCACCGGCGAGCCGATGGAAGCCTTCGACATCCTGCCGGCGGGCAGCCGCGTGCGCCTGGGCGGGCTGCGGATCGCCGCCAGCTACCTGGAGGAGGAACTGGAAACCGGCGATGGCGCCCTGCGGCCGCTGGCGCGGCTGAAGGGCGACGGCGCGAGCTTCACCCAGTTGTCCCGTTGCGGCGCCATCAGCGCCCTGTTCGAGCGCCTCTACCAGAATCCATACCGCGGCGCCCTCGGACGCCTGCACGAAGAGAGCCTGACCTTGGGCCTGCTGGTGGAGCTGGCCGCCTACCTGGGTGGCGCGGACCTTCGTCGCGCGCGCACCCCACGCGCCCAGCGCGACCTGGCCCACGAAGCGCGCCGCCTGCTGGAGGCGAACCTCGGTGAGCCGCCTGCCAGCCTCGAACTGGCGCGCCAACTGGGGGTCGGCGAAACCACCCTGCGGCGGATTTTCAAGAACGAGTTCGGTCGCTCGATGTTGCAGTACGTCCGCGACCGGCGTCTCGAGATCGGCCGGCAGATGGTCCGCGAGGGTCGCTGGCAGATCGCGCAGATAGCCTATCGCCTGGGCTACTCCAGTCCGGAAAACTTCACCCATGCCTACCGCGCGCGCTTCGGCCATCCGCCGGGGCGCGAGTGAGGCGGGCGCGGCTCAGAGCGAACGCTGGTCGACCCGCGCGGCAAGCTGCGCGGCGCTTTCCTTGCGCTCCGAATAGCGGTCCACCAGGAACTCCGTGCGCTCGCGCAGGAGCAGGGTGAACTTGAACAACTCCTCCATCACGTCGACCACCCGGTCGTAGTAGGGCGATGGCTTCATCCGGCCCGCTTCGTCGAACTCCAGGTAGGCCTTGGGAACCGAGGACTGGTTGGGGATGGTGAACATGCGCATCCAGCGACCCAGCACGCGCAACTGGTTGACCACGTTGAACGACTGCGAGCCGCCGCAGACCTGCATCAGCGCCAGGGTCTTGCCCTGGGTCGGGCGCACCGCCCCGAGCGCCAGGGGAATCCAGTCGATCTGCGCCTTGAATACCGCGGACAGCGCACCGTGGCGCTCGGGCGAGCACCAGACCTGACCTTCCGACCACTGCACCAGGTCGCGCAACTCGCGGACCTTGGGATGCTCCACCGGTGCATCGTCGGGCAATGGCAGCCCGGAAGGGTCGAAAATCCGCGTTTCGGCGCCGAAGCGTTCGAGCAGGCGTGCGGCCTCCAGCACCAGCAGGCGGCTGAAGGAGCGCTCGCGGGTCGAGCCGTAGAGCAGGAGGATGCGCGGCCTGTGCCCGGAGACGGGGGGCAGGTCGCCGAGCAGTGCGGAATCGAGGTTGGGTAGTTGTTCGGACATGCTTCCTCCGGTCAGAGCGAGCCGATGCGCTCCAGCTCGCGCTTGAGCTGGTCGCGATCCAGGGTGGCGAAGGGCAGGCCGAGGAAGGCTCGGCAACGCTGTTCGATGCGTGCCAGGGTGGCGTGGAACGCCGCATCCCGCAGGGCTTCGTCGCCATCCAGGGCGGAGGGATCGGCCAGGCCCCAATGGGCCTTCAGCGCTGCGCCGAGATACAGCGGGCAGGCTTCCCCCGCGGCGGCGTCGCAAACGGTGATGACGATGTCCGGCGGTGCGCCTTCGAAGGCTTCGCTGCCCTTGCTGTACAGGCCGTGGGTGGCGATGCCGGCCTGTTCGAGGGTCGCCAGGCTGCGCGGATGCACCCGCCCGCTGGGCTGGCTGCCGGCGCTGCATGCCTCGAAACCCGGCGGGGCCAGGTGGTTGAACATGGCTTCGGAAAGAATGCTGCGGCAACTGTTGGCCGTGCACATGAACAGGACTCGCATGGGATGCTCCTGCCGCCGTCGCCGGCGGCCGTCAGATGGCCAGGCGCAGGGCCAGGGCCGAAAGGGTCGCCAGCAGGACCGGCAGGGTCAGCAGGGCGCCGACCCTGAAGTAGTAGCCCCAGGTGATGCGCATGCCTTTGCGCGCCAGCACGTGCAGCCAGAGGAGCGTCGCCAGGCTGCCGATAGGGGTGATCTTCGGCCCCAGGTCGCAGCCGATGACGTTGGCGTAGATCATCGCTTCGCGCACCGCGCCGGCGGTGTCGCTGGCCTGGATCGACAGGGCGCCGAGCAGCACGCTGGGCATGTTGTTCATTACCGACGAGAGGGCGGCGGAAAGCAGTCCGGTACCCAGCGCGGCCGCCCATACGCCGTGCTCGGCCAGGCGGTTCAGGAGCTGCGCCAGGAGGTCGGTGAGACCGGCGTTCTTCAGGCCGTAGACCACCAGGTACATGCCCAGCGAGAAGACCACGATCTGCCAGGGCGCTTCGCGCAGCACCCGCCGGGTCGAGATCACCCGCCCGCGCCCGGCCACCGCCAGCAGCAGCGCCGCACAGGTCGCGGCCACCGCGCTGACGGGGACGCCCAGCGGCTCCAGGGCGAACAGCCCGGCGAGCAGGACCAGCAGCATCCAGCCACCGACGACGAAGGTCGCGCGGTCGCGGATCGCCGCCCGCGGCGGCTTCAATTGCTCCAGCGCATAGACCGGCGGCAGGTCGCGGCGGAAATAGAGGAACAGCACCAGCAGGGAGGTCGCGACGCTCACCAGGTTTACCGGCAACATCACCGCGGCGTACTCGCCGAAGCCGAGCCCGAAGTAGTCGGCCGAGACGATGTTCACCAGGTTCGAGACCACCAGCGGCAGGCTGGCGCTGTCGGCGATGAAGCCCGCCGCCATGACGAAGGCCAGGGTCGCCGCCGGGCTGAAGCGCAGGGCCAGCAGCATCGACATCACGATGGGCGTGAGGATCAGCGCCGCGCCGTCGTTGGCGAACAGCGCCGAGACCGCCGCGCCGAGCAGCACGCAGAAGGCGAACAGGCGCCGGCCGTCGCCGCCGGCCCAGCGCGCGACGTGCAGCGCTGCCCATTCGAAGAAGCCGGCCTCGTCCAGCAGCAGGCTGATGACGATCACCGCGATGAAGGTGGCGGTCGCATTCCAGACGATGTTCCAGACGGTCGGGATGTCGCCCGGCGCGACGCTGCCCAGCGCCAGGGCGAGCAGGGCGCCGATGCTGGCGCTCCAGCCGATGCCGAGGCCCCTGGGCTGCCAGATGACCAGGACCAGGGTGAACAGGAAGATGGCGAAGGCGATCAGCATGGGGCGGCTCGCGCTATTGGCAGCAGGCGGAGGCGCGCTGCGGGCGGCCGTCCATGTCGCGCAGGCGCGCGGCGTCGGCTTGCAGCCAGTCGCCGTTGGCCCGCAGGGTCACTTGCAGGACTTCGTGGATCCAGGCCGGCAGCGCAGGGTTCAGGCGGTAATACACCCACTGGCCCTGGCGACGGTCGAGGAGCAGCCCGGCACTACGCAACTGGGCCAGGTGGCGGCTGATCTTCGGCTGGCTGTCGGCGAGGGCGCACATCAGTTCGCAGACGCACAGTTCGCCCTGGTCGACGATCAGCAGGGTGGCGCGAACGCGCGTCTCGTCGGCCAGGCACTTGAACACTTCGGCGGGGCTGGGCATCGCTGGGCCTTCCTGAATATATGGAAAGCCGAATATACGGACATCCGTATGTATTGCAAGCGCCCCCGCTCCCGCCGGCTAGCGGCGGGCGGCCTGGACTTCCTCGCTCGGCGTGCGCCCGAAGTAGCGCTTGAACTCGCGGCTGAACTGCGAGGGGCTCTCGTAGCCGACCTGGTTGGCGGCGGTACTGGCGTTCAGCCCGTCCTGCACCATCAGGCTCCAGGCCTTGTACAGGCGCACGCTCTTCAGGTACTGGAGGGGCGAGGTGAAGGTCATCGCCTTGAAGTTGTGGTGGAAGGTCGACACGCTCATGTTCGCCTCGCGAGCCAGGGTGTCGATGTCCAGCGCACTGGCGTAGTCGGTGTGGATGCGCCGCAGGGCCCTGGCCATGCGCCCGTAGCCGCTGTGCCGGCCGGCCACCGCACGCAGGGCGTTGCCCTGCTCGCTGCGCAGGGCGCGGAAGATGATCTCGCGGACCAGTTGCGGGCCGAGGATATGGCTGTCCAGCGGGCTCTGCAGGCAGCGCAGCAGGCGCATCACCGCATCGGCCATGCCCGCGTCCAGCGGTACTGACGCCATCGGCGCGCTGGGCGCCAGTTCGTTGTCGTCGTCGCTGCCGGGAGCCTCTTCCATCTGTAGCAGCAGTTCCTTCAAGGTGCCGATTTCCACGTCGACGCTCACTCCCAGCAAGGGCTCGGCGGCGGAGGCGTGGGTTTCGCATTCGAACGGCAGGGGCACCGACATCACCAGGTAGCGTTCGGCGTCATAGCGGTAGGTTTCGCCACCGAGGAAACCGATCTTCTGGCCCTGGGCGAGGATGCAGATGCGCGGCTCGTAGAACACCGGGCTGCGCGGATAGGCCTGTTCGGCGCGCATCAGGCGGACGCCGGGGATGCGGGTGGCGTCGAAACCCGGTTCGCCTTGCAGGGTGGTGATCAGCGACGCCATGTCGGTGGAAGTAGTGCTCATGCCTTGGCTGTTTCTCCAGGAGGGGAGGCAAACGTAGCAACCCCGCGCGCGCCTGGGCAGTGGCGGGACGCAACATCGGCACGAATGGGCAAGGCTTCGACAGGAATGGACATTCTGCGGCGGCGCCCATCCGGCGAACAATTGCCCCCCGAACGGACCGCCGCCAGCAGGTCGTCGCGGCCCGCCATCCTGCGAAGAGGACACACCGATGACCCTACAGATCCGCGGCTACGCCGCCCAGTCCGCCAGCGCCCCGCTGGCCGCCCATCGCTTCGAACGCCGCGCGCCGCGCGCCGACGACCTGGTGATCGACATCCTCTACTGCGGCGTCTGCCACTCGGACCTCCATCAGGCGCGCAACGAATGGCACAACAGCCTGTACCCGCTGGTGCCGGGCCACGAGATCATCGGCCGGGTCGCCAGCGTCGGCGAGGCGGTGAGCGGGTTCGCGGTCGGCGAACTGGTCGGCGTCGGCTGCATGGTCGACTCCTGCCGGCACTGCGCCGCCTGCGCCGAGGGCCTGGAGCAGTATTGCGCGGAATACCCGACCCTGACCTACAACGGCCGCGACCGCCACGACGGCCTGCCGACCTTCGGTGGCTACTCGGAGCGCATCGTGGTCTCCTCCAGGTTCGTCCTGCGCATTCCCCAGGGGCTCGACCCGAAGGCGGCGGCGCCGCTGCTGTGCGCCGGGATCACGTCCTACTCGCCACTGCGTCACTGGAAGATCGGCCCCGGTAGCCGGGTGGCGGTGGTCGGCCTGGGCGGCCTCGGTCACATGGGCCTGAAGTTCGCCAGGGCGCTCGGTGCCGAGGTGGCCCTGTTCACCCGCTCGCCGGGCAAGGAGGAGGAAGCGCGGCGGCTCGGCGCCGACCAGGTGATCCTTTCCACCGACCCACAGCGGATGGCCGCCGTCGCCGGACGCTTCGACCTGATCCTGGACACCGTGCCGCACCAGCACGACCTCAATCCCTACCTGGCGACCCTCAAGCGCGACGGCACCCTCGTGCTGGTCGGCCTGCTCGAGCCGCTGGAGCCGGCGGTGCACGGTGCGCAACTGGTGATGGGGCGCCGCTCGATCGCCGGCTCGGCCATCGGCGGCATCGCCGAGACCCAGGAAATGCTGGATTTCTGCGCGGCCCACGGGATCGCCTGCGACATCGAGATGATCGAGATCCAGCAGATCAACCAGGCCTACGAGCGGATGCTGGCCAGCGACGTGAAGTATCGCTTCGTGATCGACATGGCCTCCCTGCAGAAGTCCTTCTGAGACGGGCCGTCGGCGCCGGCGGGCTCAGCAGCCCTCGGCGTCGACCAGGAAGGTCTCGAAACGCACGCTTTTCGCCCCCAGCCGCCAGACGCCCGCGCTCAGCGGGCCTGGCGCGTCCTCCCGGGCTTGCCAGGCGCGTTCGCAGTCCTCGCGTGAACGCCAGCAGGTGTAGTTCAGCACGTGCTGGCCGTCCTCGCTGGGGTGCAGGCTGGCGGACAGGTAGCCCGGGCAGTTCCTGAAGCAGCGTTCCAGGCGTTGCAGGTGCGCGTTCTGTTCCAGCGCCAGCGACAACTGGCTGGCGGGTTCCACCTCGATATCGATGAGTTGCGCGTAGCACGGCGACCGCTCGCTAGCGGCCGGGCACTGGTCGTCGGTGCAGCAGTAGGAGGAGGGGATGAGCATGGCGGGTTACTCCGGGGGACTTGTGTCGAGGGCCGGCCCAGGGTAAAACCTCAAGCAAACTTGAGGTCAAGCCAATCATGAAGAATTCCTGCGCATCCCGCGAACTGAGCGTCGGCGAACTGGCCAGGCGTGCCGGCGTGGCGGTCTCCGCCCTGCATTTCTACGAAACCAAGGGGCTGATCAGCAGCCAGCGCAACGCCGGCAACCAGCGGCGCTTCAGTCGCGAGACGCTACGCCGGGTGGTGGTGATCAAGGTCGCCCAGCGGGTCGGCATTCCCCTCGCGGAGATCGCTCGCGCCCTGCAGACCCTGCCGGCGGGGCGTAGCCCTAGCGCGGCGGACTGGGCGCGCCTGTCGGCGCAGTGGAAGGAGGATCTCACCGAGCGCATCGACAAGCTGCTGCTGTTGCGCGACCAACTGGACGGCTGCATCGGTTGCGGCTGCCTGTCGCTCCAGGCCTGCCCGTTGCGCAACCCCGGCGACCAGCTTTCCGCCGAGGGGCCGGGAGCGCACTGGCTGGACGCCGAGGGCCGCGAGCACGACGGCTAGGCAGCGGTCAGCCGTGGTGCTGGCGGTCGGCGACGGCCGGGCTGTCCTGCAGGTTGTCCGGCGGGATCGCCAGGGCGCGTAGCGATCCGGCCATGATGTCGCTGAAGGTGGGCGCCGAGACCAGGCCGCCGAAGTAGCCGATCCTGGTCGGCGAATCGATCATCACCGCCAGCACCAGTTGCGGGTCGGACGCCGGCGCCATGCCGACGAACAGCGAACGGTAGGACTTGTCCGCGTAGCCCCGGCCCGAGGCCTTGCGCGCGGTGCCGCTCTTGCCCGCCACGTGGTAGCCCGGCACGCGGGCGCGGACCACGCCCTTCGGGTCTTCCACCACGGTTTGCAGCATCGCCCGGATGCGCCGTGCGATCTGCGGGTCCATCGCCTGGCGCACCTGGTTCTGCGGGTTGTCGCGGAGCAGGCTGAGCGGCACCAGCTTGCCGTCGTTGGCGAACACCGAGTAGGCCTGGGCCAGCTCGGCGGTGTTCACCGCCAGGCTGTAGCCGAACGACATGCTGGCGGTGGCGATGTTCGACCATTTCTCGTGGAACGGCAGGTAGCCCGGGTTCTCGCCGGGGAAGCCCAGCGACAGCGGCGCGCCGAAACCGACCCGGCCGAGCTGTTCGAGGATCGGCTTGGGTCCGATCTGCAGGGCGACCTTGCTCATGCCGATGTTCGAGGAGTTGATCAGCACCCCGGTCATGGTCAGTACGTCGCGCCGGGCGACGTCGTGGATGGTGTGCCCGTCGATGGTCATCCAGCCCGGTGCCACGCTGACTTGACTGTTCTCGTCGAACTTGCCGGAGGCCAGCGCCGCCGACATGCTGAACGGCTTGATCACCGAGCCCGGCTCGAAGGTATCGGTGAGGGTGCGGTTGCGCATGAAGGCCGGGGCGAAGCTGGCGCGGTTGTTCGGGTTGTAGGAGGGGAAGTTGGCCATCGCCAGGATCTGCCCGCTCTTCGGGTTCACCAGGACCGCCGAGCCGGAGTGCGCACCGAACTTGAGCACGGCCTTTTCCAGCGCCTTGTAGGCGATGAACTGTAGTCGCAGGTCGATGCTCAGGGCCACGTCCTGGCTGGCCTTGGGCGTCTTCAGCACCTTGATGCTGTTGACCAGCGAGCCGCGCGGGTTGATCGCCACCTCGCGTACCCCGTCCTTGCCGCTCAGCCAGTCGTTGAAGCCCAGTTCGGTGCCTTCCTGGCCGCGGCCGTCGATGTTGACCAGGCCGATCAACTGCGCGGTCAGCTCGGAACTGGGGTAGAAACGCTTGTATTCCTTGATCTGGTGTACCCCCGTTATGCCCAGGGCCATCACCTCGCTGGCCTCGATCGGCGACAGGCCGCGCTCGAGGTAGAGGAAGCGCTTGTTCGGGTTGGCCTGGAGCTGGGCCAGCAGCGGCGCCGCGGGGCGGTGCAGGGCCCCGGCCAGGCGTGGCACCTCGTCGAGGTGGTCGGCCATTTCCCTGGGGTTGCACCAGATCGACGCGACTTCGGTGGATACCGCCAGCGGCTCGCCGTTGCGGTCGGTGATCATGCCGCGGGTGACCGGGATCGGCAGGTCGCGGATCGAGCGGAGGTCGCCCTGGTCGGCGAGGAATTCGTGGTCGTGGACCTGGAGATAGACCAACCGTCCGGAGACGGCCAGGGAGGCGAGGACGAACAGGGTGACGACAAGGATGAAGCGGTAGTTTCGGCGTTGGCTGCTCATGCAAGGGCACACTGGGGAAGAGGGAGAGCGGAAGCCCGTCCGGGGCAGCGCTGAAACATCCTGTTGCAGTTGGCAACTGTACCGCCACCCGCCACCCGCCGGTCAAGCCCTTTGCCGCCGCCTAGAGCAGCAGGCGCATCGCGCAGCGGCTGTCGGCGGCGAAGCCGATCTCCTGCTCGTGGCCGAGGATCGCGCGCAGGCGCTCGCCGGCTTCCTGCCAGGTCAGCCGCTGGAAGCCCAGGCGTGCGTAGAACGGCGCGTTCCAGGGCACGTCGCAGAAGGTGGTCAGGGTCAGCGCCCGGCAGTGGCTGGCGTGGGCGTAGGTCACCGCGCGCTCCAGCAGGCGGCGGCCCAGGCCCTGTTGCTGGTGGGCCTGGGCGATGGACAACTCGGCGATGTGTAACTCGTCGGCGCAGCGTTCGGCGGCGAGGAAGCCGACCGGCTGGCCATCGGCGTCTTCCGCCAGCCAGTGGCTGCCGCGCTCGATCAGGCGGCGATGGAAGTCCACCCCGGCGACCCCGGCGTCGGCGATCCAGGCCAGCTCGGGCAGCAGGCGGAAGCTTTCTCCGGCTGAGCGCTCGATGGCCGGGAGCAGCGCGGCGTCCTCGTCGCGGCTGGTTCTGATGCGGTAGTCCATTGGCTTTTCACTCCATGAGCAGGCCGTCGAGCAGCACGTCCAGGGCCTGGCAGGCCCTGGCCAGGCTCTCCGGCGGGTGTTCGGCGTTGGCGATACGCAGGGCGGCGTCCACCAGCGCGCCGTTGAGCAACCATGCCAGGGCCTCGGCGTCGGTGCGGCGGACCCGCCCGCTGTCCATCAGTTCGCGCAGTTGCCCGGTCATCGAGCTTAGGCAGCGCAGTTGGCTGGCCTCGCTGCTGGGGCTGCCGAGGATGGCCGGGGCATCGCGCAGGACGATACGCTGGATTTCCGCTTCCAGGGCCATTTCCAGGTAGGCGCGGTTGTAGGCGCGGAAGCCGCTCCAGAGGTCTTCGCCGGCAGCCAGGATGGCGCCGAGGCGAAGGTTCATCTCGTCGTCGATCTGCTGCACCACCGCGGCCAGCAGGCCTTTCTTGTCGCCGAAGTGGTGATACAGCGCGCCGCGGGTGAGGCCGGCGCTGGCGGTCAGTTCGTCCATCGAGGCGCCGGCGTAGCCGTTGTCGGCGAACGCTCGGCGCGCGGCGTCGATCAGCTTGGCGCGGGTTTCCTCGATCATCTCGGCGCGAGGCTTGCGGGCCATGCGAGGTCTCCGGGTGGCGAAGGGGCTTCAGGATAATTGACATACGCTGCGTATGTCTCCATGATTTTTGACATACGCAGCGTATGTAAATTTCGTCTTCTCCCGTCGTCGCCGGTTCCGCTGGAGCCGGCCAGCCGAGGCTTTCCATGAGCAACCCCTATCTCGAACTGTTCGCCGCGCCCGGCGCCAAGGGCTTTTCAGCCGCCGGCCTGCTGGCGCGGATGCCCCTGTCGATGACCGGCCTGGGCATCGTCACCATGCTTTCCCAGGTGCATGCCGACTACTGGCTGGCCGGTACCGTGGCGGCCACCTTCGTGTTCTGCAATGCCTTGCTCGCGCCGCAGGTATCGCGCCTGGTGGACCGCTTCGGCCAGGGCCGGGTGCTGCTCCCGGCCGCGCTGGCCAGCGCCCTGGCGATGAGCGCGCTGTTGCTGTGTACGCACTATCGAGCGCCGAACGCCTGGCTCTACCTGTTCGCGCTGCTCGCCGGAGCGATGCCGAGCATGCCGGCCATGGTGCGGGCGCGCTGGACCGAACTGTACCGGGGCTCGCCGAAGCTGCACACGGCGTTTTCCTTCGAATCGGTGATGGACGAGGTGTGCTACATCATCGGGCCGGTGCTGGCGGTGAGCCTCAGCGTCGGCTGGTTCGCCGAGGCGGGGCCGCTGCTGGCGACGCTGTTCCTGGTCGCCGGGGTGAGCCTGTTCAGCCTGCAACGCGGCACCGAACCGCCGCTGCATGCCCATCCGCGGCGCCGCGCCGGCAGCGCGCTGGCCTATCCGGCGGTACGCGTGCTGGCGCTGGTGCTGGCCGCCATCGGGGTGATCTTCGGCGCGGTGGAAGTGGTCAGCGTGGCCTTCGCCGAGGCGCACGGCAACAAGGCTGCGGCAAGCCTGGTGTTGTCGGTCTATGCCGTCGGCTCATGTCTCGCGGGATTGCTGTTCGGGCTGCTGCGCTGGCGCCTGGCGCTTTCCCGGCAACTGCTCTGCATGGTTACGCTGATGGCCCTGAGCCTGATGCCGCTGCTAGGGGTGGAGAGCATCCTCGCGCTTGCCCTGACCGTGCTGGTGGCCGGTTTCAGCGTGGCGCCGACGATGATCCTGGCCATGGGCCTGGTCGAGCGCGCGGTGGACCCGGCGCGCCTCACCGAAGGCCTGACCTGGGCCATCACCGGGCTGGGCATCGGCATGGCCCTGGGCTCGGCGCTGGCCGGTTGGGTGGTGGAGGGCTACGGCGCCGCCAGCGGTTTCCTCGTCGCGGTCGGCGCCGGCTGGCTGGCCTGGCTGCTGGCCCTGGCCTGCTTCCGGGTGCTGGCTCAGGACGAGGCCGGCGACTGCGCGGTGTCCGGCTGAGCCGGGAAGGCGTATTCGCGTTCGACCCGGGCGATCCGCGCGCTGAAACCGGCGTACCAGTCGCGCCGGCCGCGCGCCTGGGCGTCGCGGTGCTCCGCGTGGCGGCTCCAGGCACGGATCGCCGCCTCGCTGTCCCAGTAGGAGACGGTGATGCCGAAACCGTCGGCGCCGCGGACCGACTCCACGCCGAGATAGCCCGGCTGGCGGCTGGCCAGTTCCAGCATGCGCTCGGCCGCTTCGGCGTAGCCGTCGTCGACGGCGCTGCGGTGGGAGCTGAAGATCACTGCGTAATAGGGCGTAGGGCCGCGCCGCGGGCGGTCGCGGCGCTGCGTCCGGCACGCCTCGACGAACGCCTTCGGCAGTGGCGGCAGGACGCCGGCCAGGGCTGCCCGCTCGGGTTGGAACAGGGTGGCGACGAAGAACGGATGCTGTTCCAGCTCCACCGCGCGGATCGCCCCGTCGGCGCTCCAGGCGCTGGCCCGCAGTGCGCCGCCGGTAAGTTCCGCGGCGAAGCGCGGGGCGATTGCGTAGCGGCAGTGGTAGTCCGCCTCGATCCAGTTAGCGGCATACGCCAGGGCCAGGCGCGAGCCGCGCAGCAGGCGGACTTCCTCGCGGGCTTCGAGCAGGGCGCAGGGCAGGGCGGCGATCACCGCCTGGTCGCTGTGCGGATGCTCCTCGCCATGGGTCGCCGCCTGCCAGCCGAGGGCGTTGCGGGCGAACTCGAGGATCGTGTGCTGGAAGCCGGCGCAGGTACCGAGGAACGGCCGGCGCCGGCCCCGGGCATGGGCGATCAGGCGCAGCACCGCGTCGGCGTCGCGATAGGGGCTGCCCGGCACGCACCAGAACCCGTCATAGCGCTCCAGCGCCGGTTCGGCGGGCAGGCGGTCGCTGGCCAGCCAGTCGAATGCGATCTCCAGGCCGAGTGCCTCGCCGGCCAGGCGCAGGGCCAGGGGAATCGCCTGGTGGGCGGTGATGTGCGGGTCGTGGTCGCCGACCAGGGCAATGCGCAGCGGCGCCGCGGGAGGGGTGGACATCCGTTTTCGCTCCAGTTTCGCCACGCCGGTTGGCGGGCCCTGGCGCTCACTCTATAGTTGCGTTTCCGCACTCGATATCGGCGCCAATGCAAAAGATGAATGCACCGCTGCAATATCGCCTGGACCATGCCGATCTTGCCCTGGTCCTCGCCCTGGTTCGCGGCGGCAGCCTGGCGCGGGCCGCGGAGTTGCTCAGGGTCGATGTGTCGACGGTCTTCCGGGCCATCCGCCGGCTGGAGAAGAACCTCGGCAAGGCGTTGTTCGACAAGAGCCGCAGCGGCTACCTGGCGAACCAGACCGCCCGCCGCCTGGCGCAGCAGGCGGAACTGGCGGAACAGGCGCTGGAGGCGGCGCGCATCGGCCTCGAACTGGAGCGCGAGGTGCTCAGCGGTACCGTGCGCCTGACCTGCTCCGACGCCGTCCTGCATGGCCTGCTGCTGCCGGCGCTGGCGCGCTTCATGCCTGGCTATCCGGCCCTGCAACTGGAGCTGGCGACCTCCAACGACTTTGCCAACCTCAGCCGGCGCGACGCCGACATCGCCCTGCGCATGACCCGCACGCCGCCGGAACACCTGGTCGGGCGCAACCTCGGCGAGGTGCGCTACGTGCTCTGCGCCAGCGAACGCTACCTGGAGGGCCGCGACGCGGCGGAGCCCGCCATGCTGCACTGGATCGCCCCGGACGATTTCCTTCCCGACCACCCGAGCGTGGTCTGGCGTCGTCGACACTATCCCGGGGTGCTGCCGGCCTACCGCTGCAACGGTGTGCTGGCGGTAGCCGAGATGGCCCGCGCCGGCCTCGGCCTGGCGGCGATCCCCGCCTACCTGCTACGCGACGGCGACGGCCTGCGGGTACTGGACGCCGACCTCGAGGGCTGCGCCAGCGCCCTGTGGCTGCTGACCCGTCCGGACTGCCGGGCGTTGCGCTCGGTGGTCGCGTTGTTCGACGAGCTGGGGCGGCATGTGCGCTTGGGTGATGAGTGAAGGGGGAGGGCCGTGCCCGGTACGGCGCGCTCCCGCTCCCCAACCCTCTCCCGCGAGCGGGAGAGGGGCTGGAATGGCGTTTCGCCAGAGGTCTGGCGCTCAGCCGCGATCCGCCGCGGCCGGTCCCGGCGGCGGAATGTCGCCCACCGCCGCCGCGCCGGTGTCCTTGCGCAGGCGCTTGACCTCGTCGACGCTGACGCTTGGCGCCTGGTTGCCCCAACTGGTGCGGATGAAGTTGACCACGTCGGCGATCTCCTGGTCGTTCATCCGCCAGCCGAACGGCGGCATGGTGAAGCTCGACGGTGCCTGGTGGGTGGCCGGCAGGGTGCCGCCCTTGAGCACGATGTGCACCAGGGAGGTCGGGTCGCTGCCGGTCACCACCGGGTTGCCGGCCAGGGCCGGGAAGACCCGCGCATAGCCCTTGCCGTCGGTGCGGTGGCAGGCCCCGCAGTTGTCGACGTAGAGCGCCGCGCCGGTCTTGCTGTCGTCGCCGTGGAACAGTGCCTGGGCCACGCTCTCGTCGTAGACGTGCGGCTGGTCGGCGGGGTCCGCCGGCGGCAGCGACTTGAGGTAGCGGGCGATGGCGGTGAGGTCGGCGTCGGTCATGTACTGCATGCTGTGCACCACCACGTCGGACATGCCGCCGAACACCGCGCTGCGCTCGCTGCGGCCGGTGCGCAGGAAGCTGACCAGGTCGGCTTCGCTCCAACTGCCCAGTCCGGTCCGGTGGTCGCCGCGCAGGCTCTTGGCGATCCAGTTCTCCAGCGGCGCGCTGCCGGACAGGTAGGCCGCGCCATCGCTCGCCGCCAGGGCCTTCTCCTGCATGCCCAGCCCACGCGGGGTATGGCAGGCGCCACAGTGGCCGAGGCCTTCGACCAGGTAGGCGCCGCGCGCCAGCACCGGGTCCTGCCCGGCGGCGGCCTGGAAGTCCTTCACCTCGGGAGCGAAGGTCCAGCGCCAGAATGCCAGCGGCCAGCGCATCGACAGCGGCCAGGGGATGTCGCTGGCCTTGTTGGGCTGCTCCACCGGCTCCACGCCATGCATGAAGTAGGCGTAGAGGGCGCGCATGTCCGCTTCGCTGACTCGCGCGTAGGACGGGTAGGGCATCGCCGGGTAGAGGGTGTCGCCGGACCTGGCCACGCCGTGGCGCACGGCGCGGTCGAAGTCCTCGAAGCTGTAGTCGCCGATGCCGGTCTTGCGGTCCGGGGTGATGTTGGTCGAGTACACCGCGCCGATCGGCGTTTCCATCGGCAGGCCCCCGGCGAACGGCTTGCCGTCCCTGGCGGTGTGGCAGGCTACGCAATCGCCGGCGCGGGCCAGGTATTCGCCCTGCCTGACCAGGGCCGGGTCCGGCGCTGCGGCGGCCTGGGCGATGCCGCAGGCGAGGGCGGAGAGGGCGAGGAAGGCTGTCGGTTTCATCGTTGCGCTCCTCATGCCTGCACCAGCGGACCGGGGTTCTTCAGGTATTGCTCGCGGATCGCCTTGGCCGACCAGTAGGCCAGCGCCGCCACCAGCCCAGTGGGGTTGTAGCCGGTGCCCTGGGGGAAGGCCGAGGCGCCCATGACGAAGACGTTGTGCACGTCCCAGCTCTGCAGGTAGCGGTTGAGCACGCTGGTCTTCGGATCGCTGCCCATGATCGCCCCGCCGAGCAGGTGGGTGGTCTGGTAGACCCGTGTATTGAAGTGGTCGCCGAAGTTCTTGACGCTCACCGAGATGGCCTTCGGGTTCATCGCTTCGGCGATCTTGCGCATGTGCTCGGTGACGTAGCGGCTCATGCGGATCTCGTTGTCCTTCCAGTCGAAGGTCATGCGCAGCAGTGGCTGGCCGTAGGCGTCCTTGTAGGTCGGGTCGAGGTCGAGGTAGTTGTCGCGGTAGGTCATGTTGCTGCCGTGGGCGTCCATCGACACGGTGTGCGTGTAGGCGTCCTTGACCGCCTGTTTCCAGCCGCTGCCCCAGCTCGGCGTGCCGGGCGGCACGGCGAGGCCGCCGATCGGCTTGGAGCCGGCCTGGTTGACCCACATCGGCGAGCCGCCGACGAAGCCCAGCGGTCCGTGGTCGAAGTTGTCGGCGTTGAAGTCGTCCACCGCCACGCCGCCGCCGCCGGTGCCGACGAAGGGGTTGGTATGCACGTCCTTGTCGAAGAACGCCTTGATGGTGGCCATGTTCTGGTAGGCGAAGTTCTTCCCCACCACGCCCTCGCCGGTGCGCGGGTCGTAGGGCTTGCCGATGCCGGAGAGCAGCAGCAGGCGCACGTTGTGGAACTGGAAGGCGCTGATGATCACCAGCTTCGCCGGCTGCACGATCTCGCGCCCCTGGGCGTCGACGTAGGTCACGCCGGTGGCCTGCCTGCCGTCGCTGTCGAGGTTGACCTTGAGCACGTTGCAGTTGGCGCGCAGTTCGAACAGCGGGGTCTGGCGCAGCGCCGGCAGGATGTTCAGGTTCGGCGAGGCCTTGGAATACATGTAGCAGGCGTAGCCGCTGCAGAAGCCGCAGAAGTTGCACGGCCCCATCTGCACCCCGTAGGGGTTGGTCCAGGGCCCCGAAGCGTTGGCCGCCGGCAGGTCGTAGGGGTGCAGGCCGAGTTCCTCGGCGGCCTTGCGGAACAGTTGCGCGGAGTACACCTGGCGCAACGCCGGCAGCGGGAAGTCGTCCGAGCGGTCGGCGGCGAACGGATTGCCCGTGCCGACCACCTGGCCCTTGACCGTATGCGCGGTGCCGGAGGTGCCGAAGACCTTCTCGGCGAAATCGAAGTGCGGCTCCAGCTCTTCGTAGCTGACCCCGTAGTCCTGGATGGTCATGCCTTCGGGGATGAATTTCTTGCCGTAGCGCTCCTCGTAGTGACTGCGCAAGCGCAGTTCCTCGGGCATGATCCGGAAATGCACGCCGGACCAGTGCAGGCCGGCGCCACCGACGCCGTCGCCGGGAAGGAAGGCGGAGAGCTGGCGGTAGGGCAGCGCGGTGTCGTTGATCCCGTGGCGGATGCTCACGGTGCTCTTGGAGAGATTCTGGAACAGCTTGCCGCGGGTGTTGTAGGTCAGCTCGTCGAGGGTGTTGGGGTAGGCGCCGTCGGGATAGGTATCGCGGTTCTCGCCGCGCTCCAGCGCCACCACGTTGAGCCCGGCCTCGGTCAGCTCCTTGGCGAGGATCGCTCCGGTCCAGCCGAAGCCGACCACCACCGCGTCCACCGGTTTGAGTGTCGTCGCCATGTTCAGCCCCTCTCGCCGGAAATCGCCACCGGCGGGAAGGGATACTTCTCGCCACGGTCGGCCCAGTCCATGAAGTCGGCGCGGGCGCCGGGGAAACCGACCAGCTTCCAGCCCACTAGGCCGCGATTGCCGCCGTGCTGCGGATCGGAGAAGAAGCCTTCGTGGGTGTTCTGCAGCAACTGGCCGAAGAGCAGCTTGGCCGGCAGGTCCTGCAGGTCGATCTGGCCGGCTTCCAGGCGTTGCAGGATGTCGTCCTGCGCCGACGGCTCCAGCTCGGCGAACGGCTTGCCCTGGTTGGCCTTGCTCCAGCGTTCCAGGGCGGCGATGCCGACCCGGTAGATGTCGCGTGGCACCAGCTTCAACTGATGGCCGAACTCCGGCGCGGCGTCGGTGACGAACGGCCCCTGCATGTACCAGAGGGCGCCGTGCCCGTAGGGGGTTTCCATCTGTCGGTCGATGAACTCCGGCACCCCGGCCTCGATGGCGCCGGGGCCGTTGTCGTCGCTGGGGATCAGTCGCGCCACCGCGGCGTTGACGAAAGCCCATTCGGTGTTGGTGAAGAAGCGAGGCTGGTAGCGTTCGCGGGGTTTGTCCTGCTCGGCGGCGGGCGTCTGCATGGCATGGCCGACGCCATAGCCGGCCAGGGTCACCGCCGGGATCACGGTCAGGGTCTTGCGCAGGAAGTCGCGGCGGCCGTTGACGGCCTTGTCATCGGGCATGGTGGGGTCCTCTCTGGATCATCACGGTTTCGTCTTTCTGATAATGATTAGCAGGCTAATTATAAGTTCATGTGTCACGTTGAAAAAACGTTTCAGCAAGGATTCAGGCAGGCCAATACCGGCAAGTGAAGCAGAACGGCGCGCCGGGCGTCGGCCCGGCGCGGCCTTCAGGCGCCTCGCCGTCGCGCCCAGGCCGAAGGATTGACCAGGTTCAGCGGCCGCTCGCCGGCGAGGGCGGCCAGCAGGTTGTCTACCGCGCAGCGGGCCATGGCTTCGCGGGTTTCCTCGGTGGCCGAGCCGATGTGCGGGGTGGCCACCACGTTCGGCAGGCGCAGCAGCGGCGAGTCGGGAGACAGCGGCTCGCGCTCGAACACGTCGAGGCCGGCGGCGCGGATCCGCCGCTGGGCCAGGGCCTCGATCAGGGCCGCCTCGTCGACCACCCGGCCACGGGAGATGTTGATGAAGATCGCCTGCGGGCGCATCCGGGCGAACTGCGCGGCACCGATCAGGCCTTCGGTGGCGGCGGTCAGCGGCAGGGTCAGGCAGACGAAGTCGGATTCCTCGAGCAGCGCGTCGAGGGGGCGGTAGCTCGCTGCGTAACGTTCTTCGACGTGGGGCTTCGGGCTATGGCTGTGGTACAGCACGCGCATGCCGAAGCCGTGGTGCCCGCGCCGGGCCAGGGCCTCGCCGATGCGGCCCATGCCGACGATACCGAGGGTCTTGCCATGCACGTCGGTACCGAACTGGGCGGCGCCGACGCTCTTCTTCCATTCCCCGGCGCGCACCCAGCCGGCCAGTTCCACTACCCGCCGGGCTGTCGCCAGGATCAGCGCGAAGCCGGTGTCGGCGGTGGTCTCGGTGAGCACGTCGGGGGTATTGCTGAGGAGGATGCCGCGGCGGTCGAGGTAGTCGATGTCATAGTTGTCGACGCCCACCGAGACGCTGGCGATGGCTTCCAGTCGCGGTGCCAGGTCGAGCAGTCCGGCGTCCAGGCGCAGGCTGGCGCCGAGCAGGCCGTGGGCCTCGGGCAGGGCGTCGCGCAGGCGGGCCAGGCCGTCGCGGCCGGGCTCCTCGACCAGGAGCACCTCGACCCGTTCGCGCAGGCGTTCCATCAGGGGCGCGGAGAGACGTTTGTAGAGAACCACTTTCTTCATCGGATGCTCCGGAGTCGGTCAGGGGTGGGCCGGCGCCGCCCGCCGCGAGGCGTGCGCGCGAGCGGCATCGGGCTCGCGCTTGTCGGCGTGCGGGTTGAGGAACACGGTGAGCAGCACCGACAGCAGCAGCGCTCCGCTCATGAACAGATAGGAAGCCCCGGGCCCGCCGGTGATGCCGTTCAGGTAGCCGACCAGCCAGGAGCCGGAGAACGAGCCCAGCGCGCCCATGCTGTTGATCAGCGCCATGGCGCCGCCGGCGACGTTGGCCGGGAGGACTTCCGGGACGATGGCGAAGAACGGTCCGTAGGGCGCGTACATGCAGGCCCCGGCCAGCACCAGCAGGGCGTAGGACAGCCAGAAGTGCTCGCTGCCGAGGGCGTAGGAACCGTAGAAGGCGATGGACGCGATGAGCAGCGGCGGCCAGACGAAACGCTTGCGTTTCTGCAACCGGTCCGAGGCCCAGGACACCCCGAGCATGGCGATCACCGCCGCCAGGTAGGGCAGCGCCGACAGCCAGCCGGCTTCGATGATGTCGATGTTGGCGCCGTGCTTGAGGATCGACGGCAACCAGAGGACGAAGCCGTAGACGCCGATGCTCCAGCAGAAATACTGCAGCGAGAGGACGATGACCTTTGGCGAACGGAACGCCTCGCGGTAGTTCTTCACCGGCTTGATGCCCTGCTGCTCGGCGGCTAGGGCGTCTTCCAGGGCGCGTTTTTCCGAGCCGCTCAGCCAGGCGGCCTGGCGCGGGCGGTCATCCACCAGGCGCCACCAGATGAAGGCCCAGATCACCGCCGGCAGGCCTTCGATGATGAACATCCAGCGCCAGCTGAAATGCTCCACCAGGTAGCCGGAGACCACCGACATCCAGAGGATGGTCACCGGGTTGCCGAGGATCAGGAAGGTATTCGCCCGCGAGCGCTCGGCGCGGGTGAACCAGTGGCAGAGGTAGACCAGCATCGCCGGCATCACCGCCGCCTCGACCACGCCGAGGAGGAAGCGGATGCCGATCAGCAGGTAGACGTTGGCGACCATCCCGGTCAGGGTGGCCAGTCCGCCCCAGAGGATCAGGCTGACGAAGATCAGCTTCTTGACGCTGCGCTTTTCCGCGTAGATCGCCCCCGGCACCTGGAAGAAGAAGTAACCGAGGAAGAACAGCGCGCCCAGCAGCGAGGACAGCCCGGGGGTGATCCGCAGGTCGTCGGCCATCCCGGAGGCGGCGGCGAAGCCGTAGTTGGCGCGGTCCAGGTAGGCCAGGCTGTAGGTGACGAAAACGATCGGCATGATGTACCACCAGCGGCTGCTGGCGAGGCGAGGCATGGTCATGGTCGGGTATCTCCTGAGCTTGTCTTGTTCTTGTCGCAACAGGTGCCGCGTGGGCGGCGGGTTCAGGCGCTCTTGCGGCGCTCGCGGTCGAGCAGTTGGCTGCGTTTCGGCAGCCCCTCCATGTCGCCGCGGACCTGTACCGCGCGGCTGCCGATCCAGTTGCCGCGCGCCACCGCGTCGGGCAGCGGCAGGCCTTCCAGCAGCGCGCTGACCACCCCGACCGCGAAGCCGTCGCCGGCGCCCACGGTGTCCACCACGGTCGCCACCGGTACGCCGGGGACCAGCCCTTCGCCGTGGGCATCGCGATAGTAGGCGCCGCTCGGGCCGAGCTTGATCGCCACCGCGTCGACGCCCATGTCCAGGTAGAACGCGGCGATATCCGCGGGTTCCTGCCAGCCGCTGAGCAGGCGGCCTTCCTCCAGGCCCGGCAGGACCCAGTGGGCGTGCGCGGCGAGGGCGTTGATCTCGGCGATCATGCGGCGCTCGCTGGGCCACAGCGAGGGCCGCAGGTTGGGGTCGAAGGACAGGCTGGCGCCCTTGCCGCGCATGCGCCGCATCAGTTCGTGGGACAGTTCGCAGGCACTCGCCGAGAGTGCCGGCGGAATGCCGGTGGCGTGCAGGTGGCGGGCGCCGAGCATTTCTTCGCGGATGTGGGCGAGGCCCAGCCGGCTGGCCGCCGAGCCGCGGCGGAAGTACTCGACCCGCGGGTCGGCACCATCGACCTCGCGGGACTTCATCTGGAACCCGGTGGGCGCTTGCGCGTCGACCTCGACGAAGCGGCAGTCGAGACCCTCGCGAGTCAGGCTGTCGAGTACGAAACGGCCGAGCGAGTCGTCGCCGACCCGGCTCAGCCAGGCCACCGCGAAGCCGAGGCGGGCGAGGCCGATGGCGACGTTGCTGTCGGCGCCGGCGATGCGCTTGCCGAACTGCTCGACGCGGTCCAGTTCGCCGGGCTGTTCGGCGACGAACATGGCCATGGTCTCGCCGAAGCAGAGGATCTCGAAGTCAGCCATGCTGGCGTTCCTCCTGGGGATGGCCGAGGCGGGCGAGGGCGGCGATGTGCCGGCGGCTGAGACTGAGCAGGTCGTCGCCCTGCAGCGGGTATTCGATGGCCCGCGCCACGCCTTCCGGGAAATGCTGCAGCAGGCGCTGCCAGTACTGCAGGTCGGCGGCCGACGGCGGTACCGCGACCAGCTTGCCGTCGCGGTTGCGGATCACCGCCTTGCAGTGCACGTAGCCGACGTAGCGGCCCAGGCGCAGGGCGGCATCGTCCACCGCCTGCTCCTGCCAGCGCCAGTTGCCGATGTCGAAGGTCATCGCCAGGTCCAGTTGCTGGCGCTCGGCGAGGCGGAAGAAGCGTTCCAGCACATCGATCCGGCCGCCCTGGGGCGTCTGGTCGTTCTCCACCAGCAGTTGCAAGCCGTGGCGCGCCAGGCGCCGGGCGAGGGCGGCGAGGTCGGGCTGTTCCGGCAGATGACCGAGCGAGACCTTGAGCCAGCCGGCCCCGCAGGCTTCGGCGCGGCGCAGGGTGGGCTCCAGCTCGGGGTTCAACTGGCCGTCTTCGCGCCACAGCTCGAGGGGCGAGGAGAACACGCATTCCAGCCCCTGCAACTGGATGGCGGCGGTCAGCGCTTCGGTATCCGGCGGGCCGGCGAAGAGTTCCTCGCGCAGTTCCACGCGCTGCGCGCCGGCCATCCCCAGCAGGGGCAGGAAGCTGGCCTGGCCGCGACTGCGAACGAGGTCCGCGCCGTAGCTGGAAAGACTGATGGAGACAGGGTGAAGGGACATTGGCGATCCTCTGAAACCGGTTTCATTTCAGGCCGTGCGAAAGCCGCCGGCAACGCGCCGGCGGCAGGCCGCTAGCCGCGTGGATGGGTCGAGCCGCGAACGATCAGTTGCGCCGGGAAGGTCACCCGGCGCGCCGGCTCGCGGTCGCCTTCGAGTCGCGCCAGAAGGCGCTCGAAGGCGGTGCGGCCGATTTCGTCGGTGGGTTGGGCGAGGGCGGTGATGCCGCTGCCCACCAGCGGGTACCAGTCGAGTTCGTCCAGGGCCAGCAGGCCGACCTCGTCGAACAGCCGGCAGCCGAGGTCGCGCAGTTGGCGGGTGGCGCAGAGGGTGGCGACGCCGTTGCAGGTGAACAGCGCCTTCGGCCCGGGGCCGCTGGCCGAAAGGAAGGCGCGCAGGCCGTCGCGGAAGAAGTCGTCGGTCTGCAGGACCTGGCCCTTGAGCGCCGGTCGCCGGCCGATGGAGGCATTGAAGGCCTGGACCCGCTCGATCCGCGAGCTGGTGCCGTCGAGCGGTTCGGTGACCAGCAGGATGTCGCGGAAGCCGCGTTGTTGAAGGTGGTCGAGGGCCTGTTCGACGGCGTCGGCGTTGTCCAGGCCGACCAGGTCGGTATCCAGCTCGGCCAACTGGCGGTCCACCAGCACCATCGGCAGTTCGCGGTGCAGGGCGCGCAGTTCGCCGGGATGGTGGCCGAGGGTGTTCACGATCAGTCCTTCGACGTTGTAGGACTGCAGGGCGGCCAGGTGATGACGTTCCTGCTCGTCGTCGCGGTCGGTATTGCACACCACCAGGCTGTAGCCGTGTTCGCGGCAGGCGGTTTCCACGCCATGCATGACGGCCACGGAGTAGGGGTTGAGGATGTCCGCCACCAGCATTCCGATCAGCCGTGTGCGCCCGCGCTTGAGGCCTCGGGCCATCTGGTTGGGGCGGTAGTCGAGCTGGTCGATGGCGCGCTCGATGCGCCGGGCGGTGGCATCGGCGAGCAACTGGCGGTCGCCGCCGATATAGCGCGACACGCTGGCCTTGGAGACGCCGGCGGCCTCGGCCACCTGGTTGATGGTGACGCGGCCACGGCTGGGCAGTACTGAACCATTCACGGACCTGGTACCTCTTGGTGCTGTTCTTATTGGTGTGTCCGGCTGGTCTTCGCCAGCGGATGCCAGGAGCTGAAACCGGTTTCAGAAAATACCAGAAGGCCGATTCCCGTCAACGGAAAAAAACGCCTACCGAGGGGCGGTCAGGCATGACAGCCAGGAGGCTGTTCATGAAAAACGAATAATCGTTTCGCATGATGGCTTTCGATTATTAATGTCGAATGGAATGAATGTGCCGTATCTCCATAAATAAAAAGGAAGTTTGTCCAATACTTGAGAAACTACTTTAAGAGTGGTTTGTCGGTAGAAAGCGATCAATCAGGCGGGGCTCGCTGACATGAAAGCACCCGGCCGACCGTCTGAAGCAGTTCTCACTTATCGGAAAACGAAGGTGGCGCGCTGAAACTTATGCGCGCCTGGCGGTCTTTAACGACGACCTGACCGCCCGGTCGCGTCATCACGCTCACCGATCGTTGCGGGTCCTGTCGAATGCCGCCGTTCCGTCGCAGCAGGATTTTTTCGACAAGACCCGTCCGGACCCACTTCCCGGCTAAGGAATGACAGGATGAGCGCCGCCCTGGAGCGATTGAATCATCTGAACCTGAATCACTTGTATGCCTTCGTCGCCGTCGCCGAACACAACAGCTTCACCGCCGCGGCGGAGGCCCTGGGCTTGTCGAAATCGCTACTCAGCGAGCAGTTGCGACGCCTGGAGGCCGACCTCGGGATCCAGTTGCTGACCCGTACCACCCGTCGCATGACCCTTACCGATCGCGGCGAACTGCTGTTCGGCGTGGCCCAGCGCATGCTCGGCGAGCTGGACGGCGCGCTCTCCGATGTGCGCGACCTGCAGGGCGAGCCCAGCGGCCGGTTGCGCATCACCGCGCCGCAGGATTTCGTCAAATGGCACATCAGCAGCGTTTCCGCGGCGTTCATCCGGCAGTTTCCCAAGGTCCAGGTGGAAATGCTGGCCGACGACCAGTTCAGCGATCTGGTCGGCCAGCGCATCGACCTCGCGGTGCGTATCGGCTGGCCGCGCGATTCCGGCCTGCATGCCAGCAAGCTGTGCGACTTCCAGCAGGTTGCCGTGGCGACGCCGGGATACCTCGCCGGCTTGTCGCCGGTGCTCCAGCCGCACGACCTGGCGCGCTGCGAATGGATCGGCCATACCCGCCTGAGCACGCCCTGGACCTGGACCTTCGAACGCCAGCGCGAGCGTGCCACGGTACAGACCCGAGGGCGCCTGCTGGCGAACAACACCCTGGCGGTGTACCGCCTGGTGCTCGACGGTGCCGGCGTCAGCGTGCTGCCGAGCTTCCTGGTGGCCCGCGAGATCGCCCGCGGGCGGCTGGTCCGGCTGCTACCTGGCTGGCACCTGCCGCAGGGCGGCATCTATGCCCTGTACCCCTCGGCGCGCTACATGCCGGTGCGGGTCAGGGCGTTCATCGAGTCGCTGCGCGAGCATCTCGGTCGCGAGCCGTTCCGCCTGGCGCAGGGCGAATGACGCCGGGCATCCGTGCCTGGGCGGGAGGGCGAATAACGCCACCGGCGTTATCCGCCACCGACGTCATGGATAGGCGGCGGATAACCGCGAGCGGCTATTCGCCTTACGGCCCCAGGCTGCCCAGGTAGCCGGCGAGCGCCTGGATGTCGCTATCCTCCAGGCCGCCGGCGACCGCGCGCATGGTCGCGCTGTTGCCACGCTTGCCGTCGCGGAAGCCGTGCAACTGGGTTGCCAGGTATTCCGCCCATTGCCCGGCAAGGCGCGGCGCCTTCAGCGCCGCCAGGCCCTGGGCGGCGGGGCCGTGGCAGGTGACGCAGGGGGGTACGCCGCGCTGCGCCAGGCCGCCTTCGAAGAGCTGGCGGCCGCGTTCGCGTTGCCTCGGGTCGGCCAGGGTCTGCTCGCCGGCGCTCATGCGCTGGGCGGCGAACCAGGCGGAGACGTTGACCACGTCCGCCGCGCTCAGCTCCTCGCCGCGACCGTTGGTGGCCGGGTTGCGCCGGCGCTGGGTCTTGAGGTCGTAGATCTGCTTGTACAGGTATTCCCGGTCGAGCCCGGCGAGCTTCGGGTAGCTGCGGTTCGGTCGTGGCCCGCCGTTGCCGTCGTCGTCGTGGCAGCGCGAGCACATCTTCTGCGCCATCGCCTTGCCGCGCGCCAGGTCGGCCGGCGCGTCCGGGCCCGGCACGGCGGCGGCCAGCGGCAGGGAAAGCAGGGCCGAGAGGCAGCCGGCCAGCCAGCGTTTACGCTCAGTCATGCTGCCAGGACCCCCGCAGCCAGCCGTGGATGTCGTAGTCGGCCATGCAGCGCTGGACCATCGCCTCGCAGTAGGCCAGGTGCCCGCGACGGCTGGCCCAGGCCAGCGAGTCGAGGCGGATCTGCTCGGCATTGCCGGAATAATGGCTCTCATAGACCGCGTGGCGCGCGCCGAACTCGCTGCCGGTGGCGTCCCAGATCAGCTTGAACAGCTTCAGGCGCTGCTCCGGCTCCAGCTCGGCACCGCGGTAGTAGCTGTCCACCAGCCGCCGCGCCTCGCCGTCGCGCAGGTCGGCGGCGCCCGAGACGGTGACCAGCGGGGCGCCGCCGAGGGCGCTTTCCAGCAACTCGCGGACACGCTTCCAGATCTGCGGCACCTGGATGCGCAGGGCATTGGCGTACTCCAGGCGCGGCACCGCCGAACCGGCGGCGTTGCGCTCCGGGTCGCGGGCCATGGCGGTGGTCAGCGCCTGCAGCAGGTGCTGCAGGGCGATCAGCTCGCCGAGGGCCGCCTGTATCCCGCGGAAGCCCTGGGTGCCATTGGCGCGCACGCCGAGGGAAAGCAGGCCGATCATCAGTTCCAGCTTCACCCCGAGGCGGATGCCGGACTGGAAGTTGTACAGGTTGGCGAAGCCCGACTCGGCATAGAAGCCGGTGGCGCGGCGCAGGTCGCGGTAGACCAGGACGTCCTCCCAGGGAATCAGCGCCTTGTCGAACAGCAGCACGCTGTCGTTCTCGTCGAAACGACTGGACAGCGGGTAGTCGAAGGGACTGCTCGCGCGCTCCTCGTAGGATGGCCGGCACATCAGGCGCAGGCCGGGGTTGTCCATGCGGGTGAAGAACACAACGGCGAAGTCCTCGGCCTTGCCGGCCTCCATCTGCGCCGAGGCGACCGGGGCGACGAAGGTGGCGTTGGTGATGGCGCTGCCGGTGGCGAGCATCTTCGCCCCGCTGACGACGATACCCTGGTCGGTCTCGCGTTCGACGTGGACGAACACGTCGCGCATCTCGTGGATCGCCTTGCTGCGGTCCAGCGGCGGATTGATGATCGCGTGGTTGAGGAACAGCCCGCGGTCGGCGAAGGCGCGGTGCCAGGCGCAGGCGTTCTGCCGGTAGTCGCCGTAGAAGCCGGCGCCGGCTTCCAGCCCGGACATGAACGCCGCCTTGTAGTCCGGGGTACGCCCCATGAAGCCGTAGGTCATGCGCGACCAGCAGCCGATCGCCTCGCGCGCGCCGAGCAGGTCCTCGGCGTTCTGCGCGGGGGTGAAGAAGCGGTGGCTGCGGCGGCCCTGGGCATCGACCCGGGTGAGGACGTCGCGCTGCTCGCCGTGGAGGCCGTCGTAGAGCCCGGCGATGCTGCGGCAGGCGTTGCGGAACGCCCTGTGCCGGGTGACGTCGGCGACCCGTTCGCCGTTGAGGTAGACCTGGCGACCGTCGCGCAGGCTGTCGAGATAGTCGGCGCCGGTCATCAGCGCGTTGGGGACGGAATGGCTCATGCTGGTTCCTTGTCGGGACGCCGGCCGTGGCGCGCACGGCCGGCGGGGCGGTCAGTCGCGCTGCAGGTGCGGGTTGCGCAGCGCCGGCTCGGCGTGGATATGCACCCGCCGCAGGTGGCGCGGCGCGCGGTGGGTGAAGGCCTCGCGACCGTGCAACAGGGTCAGGTTGTCGGCGATCACCAGGTCGTCGCTGCGCCAGCGGTGGGCGTAGTGCGCCTGTGGGTGGTACAGGCAGCGGCGCAGGCTGGCGAGCAGTTCACCGCGCTGTTCCGGGGCGATGCCGTCGTAGTGGAACTCGGAGGGGTTGATGAAGCTGGCGTCGCCCTCGACCGGCGGTTCGCAGAAACGCAGGATGGGGAATTCGCGGCGCGGGTGGCGCTCGACTATCGGCGCCGCCGAGCGGCTGCTGTAGTGCGCCGCGCTGCGCTGGTACCGGCCGCTGGCGCGGCGCCAGAGTTCCAGCTCGCTACTGTCGGCCAGTTGCAGCGCCGCCGGGGTCGAGCTGAAGGTGGTGCGGCCGCCGTCGCTGTCGCCGGGCGCGTCGACACAGTGGAACAGCTGGAATTCCGGCACCGTCTCCAGGTACATGCCGTCCCAGTGCAGCGGCACGTAGTTGTTGGCGAAGATGTGGTCCTCGGCGCCTTCCTGTTCCACCAGCTCGAGCACCGCGCCGAACGGCCACAGCATGACTTCGCCGAAGTCGTGGCAGTAGCGGGTCAGGCTCTCGGCGTCGGCGAAGGCGGCGAAGCCGCGCAGGAGCAACAGGTGGTGGCTGCGCGCCAGGCCCTTGAGCCACTGCGCCGGCAGCTCGCCGACGTGCATGCCGGGGCGGCCGGGCTCCAGCAGCAGGCCGAAGCGCGGCTGGTTGCCCTGTTCGTCGCGCAGCGGCGAGAGACGTACCGGTTGATCGCTGAGATAGGCGTTCATCGTCTGGCTCCTCGGGCTCAGGCCACGGCGGCGCGCCGGGCGGCCCTGGCCGGCAGGCGGTAGTGACTGGGCTGGCCGTTGATCTGCACCAGTTCGCCGCCGAGTTCCAGCACCTCGCTGCGCTTCATCAGCACGAAGCGGTCTTCGGTGTTCACCGCCACGCCGTGCCAGGGCGTCAGCCAGTCGTCGCGGGTCGGCATCATGTGGATGCCGAACTTCAGGCTGTCCGCCGGCTGCGGATGGATGGACAGGCGGATCGCGTGGGGGAACTGGTCGGCCAGCAGCGCGCCCCAGGCCCAGCTGCGCTGGATCACCCCGTAGGCGCGCTCCTTGGCGTCGCGTTGCAGGGCGGTCTTCGAGCCCTGGTAGTCGGGGGTCAGGCCGTCCTCGTAGAGGAAGCGGGTGATGGCGCGGTACAGCAGCAGGCCTTCTTCGCTGGCCAGCAGGGTCTCGCGGATGCTTTCCAGCGGCTCGGCGTAGCCGTCGATCAGCAACTGGCGGAGCTGCTCGTGGTTGTCGCGCTGGGCCTCGAAGGCGCGTACGTCCTCCAGGTTGAACACGCCGATATGGGTGGCGCCGATCTCCTCGATCATCAGGCGCAAGGCATCCTGGTAGGCGCTGATGTGCGCATCGCCGATCCTCACCAGGTCGCCGAACACCCGGCCGTCGGAGCAGACGGTGATCTTCGCGCCCGGTGCATAGAACAGCTGGATGCGCTGGCACAGGTGGTTGAGGAACGACAGCGACAGGCGCTCGGCCATGTCCGGACGGCTGTCGAGGACCTTGCCGGGGTTCGGCGACTTGGCCGGAAACGCTGGCAGGACGAACTCGATGGGCTCGCCGGCTTCGATGAAGGCGGCGATGCGCGGCAACTGGACCTGTTCGATGCGGCGGATCTCGTCCGCTTCGCTGGCGCTCTGGCGATGCTCGGGGTAACGGCGGCGATAGAGCAACAGTTCTTTCAATACGCGTGCGGGAAGGGTGTCTTCGGCGATGGCGTACATGCAGGTGTTTCCTCCTTGTGGGCGGATGCCGGCGGGGCCGGCAGCGGAAGGCGACATCCTGTGGACTCGCCGCCGGGGGATAAACCGGGGAAGGCCGGAAACACTGTTCGCTGAAGCTTGACGATGGGCGCCGGGCACGGGCGGGCCGCGGGCGTTGTCGCGTATCGCGGGGAGGGCGGAAGGAAGCGGCCGCCGGCGGGCGGCCGCAGGGCGGTCAGTCGGCGTTCTCGCCGCACAGGTCGAGGGCGAACCAGCGTTGCGCTTCGTCGCGTCCGAGGCCGGCGCCGAGCAGGCCGAAGAGCTTGCCCAGGGCCGCCTCGCGGGTCATTCCGCCAGCCGAGAGCAGGCCGGCGTCGCGCAGGCGGCTGCCGGCGGCGTAGACGCCGAACTCGACCTGGCCATAGGCGCACTGGCTGACCGCGGCGAGCAGCACGCCGCGGGCGTGGGCTTCACGCAGGGTCGCCAGCAACTCCTCGTCGTCGGACGGGCCGGTGCCGCTGCCATAGCATTCCAGCAGCAGCGCTTCCACGCCGCTGTCGAGCAGCCCGCGCAGGTGCACGGCGCGCAGCCCTGGATAGAGCGGCAGCACGGCGAGGTTCACTTCCCGGCGCGGCTGGCGGTAGCCGAGCGCCGCGGGCACCGGCGCATGCTCGGCGTGGCGTGGTCGCGGCAGTTCGGCGAAGGCGTCGAACGCATCGCTGCGCAGCTTGCTGACCCGCGCGCCGTGCAGCAGGGCATCGTTGAAATAGACCTGTACGCCGCGCGCGTGGCCCTCCTGGAGGACGCGCAGGGCGCCGACCAGGTTGTCCCAGGCATCGCTGCCCGGCGCGCCGGCCGGCAGCATGGAGCCGGTCAGCAGCACCGGGATCGGCAGGTCGAGGAGCAGGAAGGACAGCGCCGCGGCGCTGTAGGCCAGGGTGTCGGTGCCGTGCAGGAGCAGCACGCCGTCGTGGCCGGCGTCGAGCGCGGCGACGATGGCGTCGCGCATCGCCAGCCAGTTGCCCTGGGTCATGTTGGCGCTGTCCAGCGGCGGTTGCAGTTCGGCGAAGCGCCAGCGCAGGTCCGGGGCGTCGCCGAGGCTTTGCAGGTGGTCGCGCATGCGCGCTTCGAAGCCACCGGCCGGAGCCAGTCCCTGAGGGGTCTGCAGCATGCCGATGGTGCCGCCGGTGTAGAGCACGAAGAGGTTCTTGACTGGGAGCATCCGTAATCCTTGTGTCGGGCCTTTTCGCGACGGACGTGCGAAGAGGGGACGCCATTGTGGCGCAGGCGCCGCTCCAGGGGGAGGGCGCCTGCGCGAAACTCAGCGAGTGCCGCTCGGCAGCGGCTCGGCGTCCGCCTGCGCCGGGGGCTCGGCGTGCTGGCCGGCGGGCCAGGCTTCGCGGTCCAGGTCGAGGTCGGCGAACTGCGCCGAGTCGAACACCGGCTGCTTGATCCCGGCGCGGCGCTGCACGTCGTAGTCGCGCATCACCCGCAGGCCGACCTTGAACAGCAGGGCCAGGGCCATCAGGTTGACGAAGGCCAGGCAGGTCATGGTGATGTCGGCGAAGGCGAACACGGTGGACAGGTCCTGCACCGAGCCCCAGACCACCAGGGCCAGCACCAGCGCGCGGTAGCCGATCAGCACCAGGCGGTTGCGGCTGAGGAACTGCAGGCTGTTCTCGCCCAGGTAGAAGTTGTAGAGGATGCAGGTGAAGACGAACAGCGACAGGGCCACGCTGACGAACACCCGGCCCCAGTCGCCGACCACCGCGGCCAGGGAGTTCTGGGTGAGGACGATGCCGTCGCCTTCGAAGCCCGGGGTGTAGAAGCCCGAAAGCAGGATCAGCAGGGCGGTGCAGGTGCAGATCACGAAGGTGTCGAGGAACACGCTGAAGGCCTGGACCACGCCCTGCGCCGCCGGATGGCGCACGGCGGCGACCGCGGCGACGTTCGGCGCGCTGCCCAGGCCGGCCTCGTTGGCGAAGACGCCACGCTTGACGCCCATCACGATGGCGCTGCCGAGCAGGCCGCCGAACGCCGGGTCGAGGCCGAAGGCGCTCTTGACGATGGTTTCCAGCATTGCCGGGACGTGCTCGATCTGGCTGGCGATGACGTACAGGGTGACGCCGATGTAGGCCAGGGTCTTGATCGGCACCAGCAGGTCGGAGACCGCGGCGATGCGCTTGATGCCGCCGATGAAGACCACGCCGAGCAGCACCGCCAGGGCGATCCCGGTGTGCTGCGGAGCGAAGCCGAAGGCGTTCTGCAGCGAATGGGTGACGGTGTAGGACTGCAGGCCGTTGAAGGCGAAGCCGTAGGTGACCAGCAGGAGCACCGCGAAGACCACCGCCATCGAGCGCAGCTTCAGGCCGTGCTGGATGTAGTAGGACGGGCCGCCGCGATACAGGCCGTCGCCGTCGCTGCGCTTGTAGACCTGGGCCAGGGTGCATTCGAAGAAGCTGCTGGACATGCCGACCAGCGCGGTGACCCACATCCAGAACACCGCCCCCGGACCGCCGAGGGTCACGGCGATGCCGACCCCGGCGATGTTGCCGGCGCCGACCCGGCCGGCGAGGCTCAGCATCAGGGCCTGGAAGGAACTGAGCTGGCCGGCCTGGCCGCGCAGCGATTCCCTGAATACGCCGAACATGTGGCCGAAGTGGCGGAACTGGACGAAACGCGAACGGATCGTGAAGTAGGCACCCAGGCCGACGATCAGGACGATGAGGACTTTTCCGGAAAGGAAATCGTTGAGCATTTCAAGCATGGAGGTCTACCTCGGTTCTTATTCTGGTGTCGGCGTGCGCTGCGGCAGCGCCTTGGTGCGCGGCGCATGGTTGGCCATGACGCACCCGGTTACAATTTCGCGGGTTGCTCCTGCTTGATGCGACCTGATGCTAGAATCGCGTCCATAGCATCACTTTCGGAGCCGCCGATGTCCGAGCACCTGGGCGCCAATCTCAAGCTGCTTTGCAGCCATTACCGCTCGATTTCCGAGGTTTGCCGGCAATTGGCGATCAATCGCGCGCAGTTCAACAAGTACCTCAGCGGCCAGAGCCAGCCGACGCCCTACAACCGCAAGCGGATCGGCGACTTCTTCGGCGTCGAGGACTACGAGCTGGGCTTGCCGCCCGAACAGTTCGCCCGCCTGATCGGCGCCCGTGCCAGCGCCCAGCCGCGCCAGTCCAGCAACGACCCGCTGTTGCGGCTGCTGCAACCGCTGCGCGCCGAGGCCGGCGACCTGGGCCGCTACTGCGGCTACTACTTCGAATATGCCAACTGCATGTCGGTGCCAGGCAGCATCCTGCTCTCCCTGGTGCATCTCTACGAGGAGGACGGCGTGTTCCTCTTCGAGCGCCAGGAACGCCAGGAGCGCACCAGCAGTACCGACGTGCAGGCAGAGGAGTGGGCGCGTTGCCGCTATCTCGGCGCGGCCTTCCAGTTGCAGGACCGGGTGTTCCTGATCGACTACGAGTCGCTGACCCTCAACGAGATGAGCCAGACCATCCTCATTCCCAGTTTCAAGAGCCGTATCACCCGCCTGAACGGCCTGAAGATGGGCGTTTCCAGCGGTGACCGGCGGACCCCGGCATGCAGCCGGGTGGTCTGGGAGTACCTCGGTGCGGAAATCAACCGGATCAACGCCTACCGCCAGGTGCGCCTGTACCGCCCGGACGATCCGCGGATCGACGAGGATATTCGCCAGCGCCTGGCGGCGGGGAGCTTGCGGCATGGGTTGCTGGAGACGGAGTGAGGGGCGGGGGATCGCGCAGGGCGGTGAGACCTGCTGACGACCCGGTTCGCGGCCACGAAAAAAGCCCCCTTGCCCGACGGGCAAGGGGGTAATGTGCGCCGGTGGTTGGCCGGCTACCGAGGTTCGCGGGAGTCAGATGTGCAGGGCGTGTCCCAGCGCGCGCAGGGCGGCTTCCTGGACCGCTTCGCCGAGGGTCGGATGGGCGTGGATGGTGCCGGCGATGTCTTCCAGGCGGGCGCCCATCTCCAGCGACTGGGCGAAGGCCGTGGACAGTTCCGAGACCGCCTTGCCCACCGCCTGCCAGCCGACGACCAGATGGTTGTCGCGACGCGCCACCACGCGGACGAAGCCTTCGTTGGCCTCCAGGGTCATGGCGCGGCCGTTGGCGGCGAACGGGAAGCTCGCCACCAGGCAGTCCAGGCCGGCATCCTTCGCCTGCTCCGGGGACAACCCGGCGACCACCACTTCCGGATCGGTGAAGCACACCGCGGGGATCGCCACCGGGGCGAACTGGCGACGCTTGCCGGCGATCAGCTCGGCGACCATCTCGCCCTGGGCCATGGCCCGGTGCGCGAGCATCGGCTCGCCGGCGAGATCGCCGATGGCCCAGACATTGCGCATCGAGGTGCGGCACTGGTCGTCGACCTTCACCGCCCGGCCGTTCATGTCCAGGCCCAGGCTTTCCAGGTTCCAGCCTTCGCTGCGCGGCTTGCGGCCGACCGCCACCAGTACCTGGTCGGCGGCGATCTCGCGCTCCTCGCCGGCGCCGTCGCGGACCCGCACGCCGTTCTCGCTCGGGCCCAGCAGGCTGTGCCCGAGGTACAGCTCGACGCCCAGCTTGCGCAAGGCCTGGGCCACCGGCTTGGTCAGTTCTTCGTCGTAGCCCGGCAGGATGCGCGGTTGCGCTTCCACCACCGCCACCTCGACGCCGAGCTTGCGGTAGGCGGTACCCAGCTCCAGGCCGATGTAGCCGCCGCCGACCACCACCAGGCGCTTGGGCAGGCTGCCGGGCGCCAGCGCCTCGGTGGAGGAGATCACCTTGCCGCCCAGCGGCAGGATCGGTAGCTCGACGCTCTGCGAGCCGGCGGCCAGCAGCAGGTGCTCGCACTCGATGCGCTGGCTGCCGCCGCCGGCGAGTTCGACCGCCACGCTTTTGCCGTCGAGGATCCTCGCCCAGCCCTGGACGACATCGACCCCGTGTTTCTTCAGCAGCGCGGCGACGCCGCTGGTGAGGCGGTCGACGATGGCGTCCTTCCATTCCACGGTGCGGGCGATGTCGATGCTCGGCGCCTGTACCTGGATGCCCAGCGCCGACCGGCCGGCATAGTGGCGGGCCTTGAGGTATTCCTCGGCGGCGTGGATCAGCGCCTTCGACGGGATGCAGCCGACGTTCAGGCAGGTGCCGCCGAGGGCGGCGCCCTCCACCAGTACGGTGGGAATGCCCAGTTGCCCGGCACGGATCGCCGCGACGTAGCCGCCGGGACCGCCGCCGACGATCAGCAGGGAAGTCTTCAGGATCTGGCTCATCGCTTACTCCAGGAACAGGGTGGCAGGATGTTCGAGCAGGCCGCGCACGGCCTGAATGAAGGCCGCCGCGTCCATCCCGTCGACCACCCGGTGGTCGAAGGAGGAGGAGAGGTTCATCATCTTGCGCACGACGATGTTGCCGCCGACCACCATCGGTCGCTCGACGATGCGGTTGACGCCGACGATGGCCACCTCAGGATGGTTGATCACCGGTGTGCTGACGATCCCGCCGAGCGCGCCGAGGCTGCTCAGGGTGATGGTCGAGCCGGACAGCTCCTGGCGTTGCGCCTTGCCGCTGCGCGCGGCTTCGGCCAGGCGCGCCACTTCGCTGGCGTTGCCCCAGAGGTCGCGCGATTCGGCGTGGCGCAGCACCGGCACCATCAGGCCGTTGTCGCTCTGGGTGGCGATGCCGACGTGCACCGCGCCGTAGCGGGTGACCACCTCGGCCTCGTCGTCGTAGCGCGCGTTCAACTGCGGGAAGTCGCGCAGCGCCACGACCATGGCGCGGACCAGGAACGGCAGCAGGGTCAGCTTGCCGCGCTGGCCACCCCATTTCTGGTTGAGATGGGCGCGCAGGGCTTCCAGGTCGGTGACGTCGACTTCCTCGACATAGCTGAAATGCGGGATGCGTCGCTTGGCGTCCTGCATCTTCTGGGCGATCTTGCGACGCAGGCCGATCACCGGCACCGCCTGTTCGTCGTGTCGCTCGGCATACCCTTGCGCGGCGCCGCCGCTGCGCGTGACGCTGCCGTCCTGGGTCAGGTAGGCATCGAGGTCCTCGTGGAGGACGCGTCCGGCGGGACCGCTGCCCTGCACGAACTGCAACTCGATGCCCAGGTCGCGGGCGCGCTGGCGCACCGCGGGGGAGGCCAGCGGGCGTTCGCCGGGCTGGCGCCGCTGCCGTGGCGCCTCGCTGTCGCGCAAGGCGCGCGGCGCTTCGGCGGCGGCTTTCGGCGGCGCGACCGGGGTCTCCTTGGGTTCCTCCGGGGCGGCTGCGACGGGCGCGGCCGGCGTCGCCGCGGCCGGACTCTCGGCGAGGTTGCCGGCGCCTTCCACCTCCAGGCGGATCAGTTCGCCGCCCACCGCCATCACCTGGCCCGGCTGGCCGCCGAGGGCGAGGATGCGTCCGGCCACCGGCGAGGGAATCTCCACCGTGGCCTTGTCGGTCATCACCTCGGCGAGGACCTGGTCTTCATTGACCGAGTCGCCGACCTGGACATGCCACTCCACCAGTTCGACCTCGGCGATGCCTTCCCCGATGTCCGGCATCTTGATCACATGGGTACCCATTCAGACCTCCATCACACGCTTGAATGCCGCGCCGACGCGCGCGGGGCCGGGGAAATACGCCCACTCCTGGGCATGCGGGTAGGGGGTGTCCCAACCGGTGACGCGCTCGATCGGCGCCTCCAGGTGGTGGAAGCAGTGCTCCTGCACCAGCGACATCAGTTCGGCGCCGAACCCGCAGGTGCGGGTCGCCTCGTGGGCGATGACGCAGCGGCCGGTCTTCTTCACCGAGGCGACGATGGTTTCCAGGTCCAGCGGCCAGAGGCTGCGCAGGTCGATGATCTCGGCGTCCAGGCCGGTCTCGTCGGCCGCGGCCTGGGCCACGTAGACCATGGTGCCGTAGGTCAGCACGGTCAGCGCCGCGCCGGGGCGGACGATCGCCGCCTTGTCCAGCGGCACCTTGTAGTAGCCGTCCGGCACCTGGCTCGCCGGGTGCTTGGACCAGGGCGTCACCGGGCGATCGTGGTGGCCATCGAACGGGCCGTTGTAGAGGCGCTTGGGCTCGAGGAAGATCACCGGGTCGTCGTTCTCGATGCAGGCGATCAGCAGGCCCTTGGCGTCGTAGGGGTTGGACGGCATCACCGTGCGCAGGCCGCAGACCTGGGTGAACATCGCCTCCGGGCTCTGGCTGTGCGTCTGCCCGCCGTAGATGCCGCCGCCACAGGGCATGCGTACGGTCATCGGCACGATGAAGTCGCCGGCCGAGCGATAGCGCAGGCGCGCCGCCTCGGAGATCAACTGGTCGGAGGCCGGGTAGACGTAGTCGGCGAACTGGATCTCCACCACCGGGCGCAGGCCGTAGGCACCCATGCCGACCGCGGCGCCGATGATGCCGCTCTCGGAGATCGGCGCATCGAACACCCGCGAGGTGCCGTATTTCTTCTGCAGGCCTTCGGTGCAGCGGAACACGCCGCCGAAGTAGCCGACGTCCTGGCCGAACACCACCACGTCGTCGTCGCGCTCGAGCATGATGTCCATCGCCGAGCGCAGCGCCTGGATCATGGTCATGCTGGTGACCGTCTGGGCGTTCTCGTGTTGCGGGTTCATGGCATTCATACCCCGAGCTCCTGGCGTTGCCGGCGCAGGTGCTCCGGCAGTTCTGCATAGACGTCCTCGAACATGCTGGCGGCGCTCGGCACCCGGCCGTCGATCAGGGTGCCGTGGCTCTCCGCCTGTTTCTGCGCGGCCAGCACTTCGGCTTCGAGGGCCTTGTGGGTGGCTTCGTGCTGTTCCTCCGACCAGATGCCGAGGCCGATCATGTGCCGCTTCAGGCGGGCGATCGGGTCGCCCAGCGGGAAGTTGGTCCAGTCGTCGGCGGGGCGGTACTTGGACGGGTCGTCCGAAGTCGAGTGCGGGCCGGCGCGGTAGGTGACCCATTCGATCAGGCTCGGCCCGAGGTTGCGCCGGGCGCGCTCGGCGGCCCACTCGGAGGCGGCGTAGACCGCCAGGAAGTCATTGCCGTCGACCCGCAGCGAGGCGATCCCGCAGCCCACGCCACGGTTGGCGAAGGTGGTGCCTTCGCCGCCGGCGATGGCCTGGAAGGTGGAGATCGCCCACTGGTTGTTGACCACGTTGAGGATTACCGGCGCGCGGTAGACATGGGCGAAGGTGAGGGCGGTGTGGAAGTCCGACTCGGCGGTGGCGCCGTCGCCGATCCAGGCCGAGGCGATGCGCGTGTCGCCCTTGATCGCCGAGGCCATGCCCCAGCCGACCGCCTGGATGAACTGGGTGGCGAGGTTGCCGGAGATGGAGAAGAAGCCGGCCTCCTTGCTCGAGTACATGATCGGCAACTGGCGTCCCTTGAGCGGGTCGGCCTCGTTGGAGAGAAGCTGGCAGATCATGTCCACCAGCGGGTATTCGCGGGTGATCAGGATGCCTTGCTGGCGATAGGTCGGGAAGCACATGTCGCCGTCGCGCAGGGCCAGGGTATGGGCGGTGGCGATGGCTTCCTCGCCGAGGCACTGCATATAGAAGGAAAGCTTTTTCTGCCGTTGCGCGGTGAGCATGCGCGCGTCGAACAGACGGGTCTTGAGCATCGCCCGCATGCCGCGCAGCAGTTGTTCGTTGCTGAGCTGCGGGTTCCAGGGACCGACGGCGTGGCCGTCGTCGTCGAGCACGCGTACCAGGCTGTAGGCCAGGTCGCTGGTCTCGGCGGGCTCGACATCCACCGGAGGCTTGCGTACCTCGCCGGCGGGGGACAGGTGCAGATAGGAAAAGTCGGTCTTGCAGCCAGGACGCCCGGTGGGCTCCGGGACATGCAGACGCAACGGCTCGTAATCACTCATGACAGGCCTCCGGCCCGGTCCGGGCCAAACGGTTGGAGAGATCAGAAACGGGCGAACGGCGCTCGAAGCGGCGGACTGGGCGGATGGCGGGTTCCCGTCCTGTGGGTGGGGGCGGGTTGCAGGCGTGCCGGGGTATGGCAGGCGCGGTGGTACTGGGTGACGTCACTCATGGTGAGGCCCTCGGGTTTTGTTTTTGTAATTTCAGTATAGGCTTCGGGTGCTAGTTTTTTGCTCCAAATTGACTAAGGTATTCCGACAGTATTGGGTTGTTTGAACTACAAGAATCGCTAACAAGAGAAACAACGCACCATGGCTGAACTCGACCGCATCGACCTGAAAATCCTCCGCGCCCTGGCCGACGACGGCCGCCTGAGCTGGCGCGATCTCGCCCAGAAGGTCGGCCTGTCGCTGACGCCGACGCTGCGCCGGGTACGCCGCCTGGAAGAGGAACACTACATCCAGGGCTACTTCGCCCGGCTCGACGAGGAGCGCCTGTCCGGGGCGATGAGCGTGTTCGTCTCGGTGTCCCTGGAAAAGCAGACCGGCGACTACCTCGCGCGCTTCGAGGAACGCATCGTCGATGCGCCGCAGGTCATGAGCTGTTTCCAGATGACCGGCGATGCCGACTACATGCTGCGGGTGGTGGTCAAGGATCTCGCCGCCTACCAGGCGTTCCTCACCAATACCCTGACCTGCATTCCCGGCGTGGCTGGCATCAAGTCGGCCTTCGCACTGAAGTCGGTGATGCTGCGCTCGGCCCCGCCGCTCTAAGCATAGACCCTGTTTATCTGCGTAACGTTACGCTATTCTGATTGCGTAACGTTACGCAGATGGAGGCGTTCATGAAAGCCAGCAAACCCGGCCCCAAGCCGAGCGGCAAGGCCAAGTCGGCCGCCCAGCGGATGCGCGAGTACCGCGCGCGCAAGGCCGAGGAGGCCCTCGGCGCCGAGCATTCCGACAAGGAGCGCGAGCGGCAGATCCGCCGCGAGGCGCGCGCCGAACTCGAACGCATGAAGCTGGAGCAGCAGCGCCGCGAACACACCCTGCGCAAGGAACTGGAAGCCTGCCAGACCGAGATTGGCCGCCTGCTCGGCCTGCTGCGCCGGCACGGCATCGATCCGCATCCGGGCAACTGATCAGCCGGGCGTGTCGAGGAAGGCCAGCAGGGTCGCTTCCTCGGCGCTCAGCCAGCGGCGCTTGCGGGCGCGCCTGAGCTGGCCCAGTTGCCCGGCCTGGTAGGCCTCGATGATCGCCGGGTGGATGTAGCATTGCCGGCAGATCGCCACGCTGTTGCCCAATTCGGCGGCGACCTCCGCCACCACCGCGCCGAGCCCGTCGGCTTCGGCACGCCGCAGGCGCTCCAGCGCCAGCGCGCTGCCGGCCCAGGTGCGGTAGTCCTTGGCGCTGAAATCCTCGCCGGTGTGCCGGCGCAGGTACTCGTTGATGTCGTGGGAGCCGATGCGGTGCGGCTGGCCGTCCTCGTCCAGGTACTGCAACAGGTCCTGGCCGGGCAATTCCAGGCAGCGCCGCAGCACCCGCGCCAGGCGCGGATGCTCCAGGCTGACGTCGTGCTCGATGCCGCTCTTGCCCTTGAAGCGGAAACGGATGCGACTGCCGTTCACGTCGACGTGCCGGGTACGCAGGGTGGTCAGGCCGTAGGAGCGGTTGTCGCGGGCGTAGCGGTGGTTGCCGACGCGGATCAGGGTGGCGTCGAGCAGCGCCACCGCCAGGGCCACCACCTTGTCGCGACCGAGGCCGGGCAGGCGCAACTGGGCGTCGATGTGCCGGCGCAGCCGCGGCAGCGCCTGGCCGAAGCGCAGCAGGCGCTCGTACTTGTCGGCATCGCGTACCTCGCGCCAGCGCGGGTGGTAGCGGTACTGCTTGCGCCCACGGGCGTCGCGGCCGGTGGCCTGGAGATGGCCGTTGGGGTCGGGACAGATCCAGACCTCGCGATAGGCCGGCGGAATGGCCAGCTTGTCCAGCCGGCGGATTTCCTCGGCGTCGCCGATGCGCTGGCCGTTGGCGTCGAAATAGACGAAGCGCTTGCCCTGCCGGCGTCGACGGATGCCCGGCTGGCGGTCGTCGACGTAGCAGAGGCCGGCGGGCAGGGCGGGGATCTCCGGTGGCGCTGCGCTCATGCTTGGGTTCCGAAGGAAAGCTTGCCTGTTTAGGCCGCTGCGCCCGTTGGAACGTTCAACCGCGCTGCGCTTGCTCCTGCTCGTAGCCGATGGCGCCGGCGATATGGCGTCCGGCGATGTAGCCGAAGGTCAGCGCCGGTCCCAGGTTGATGCCGCCGGAGGGATAGTGGCCGGCGAACAGACTCGCCATGTCCGCGCCCGCCGCGTACAGGCCGGGGATCGGCTGGCCGCCGCCGTCCAGCACGCGGGCCTGGGCGTCGGTCTTCAGCCCGGCGAAGGTACCGAAGCAGCCGGGGTCGACCTGCACCGCGTAGTACGGTCCGCGTTCGATGGGGGCGACGCAGGGATTCGGCCCCGGATACGCCGGGTCGCCCTGCTTGCGGTTGAATGCCGTGCCGCCGCGGCCGAACTCTGGGTCGCGGCCCTCGCGGGCGTGGCGGTTGTATTCGGCGACGGTGGCGGCCAGGCCGGACGGGTCGATGCCGCAGCTCCTTGCCAACTGATCCAGGCTGGCCCCGCGCTTGAGATAGCCGCTGCGCAGGTGCGCGGCGATCGGCAGCGGCGCCGGACGCACGTAGCCGAGGCCGTAGCGGCGCAGGAAGCGCCGGTCGCAGACCAGCCAGGAGCGTGCCGGCTGCCCGGGCGGGGTGGCCTCGAGCAGGGCGGCGACATAGTCGTGGTAACCGTGCGCCTCATTGACGAAGCGCCTGCCGTTGGCCAGCACGCCGATCACCCCGGGCTTGCCGCGCTCGATGATGTGCGGGAAGTGCCCGGTCTCGCCATCGCCGTGGGGAACTCGCGAGACCGGCGCCCAGGCGATCGGCGAGCGCAGGTCGTCGGCCACCCGGCCGCCGGCGCTTTCCCCCAGGCGCAAGCCGTCGCCGTTGCAGCCCGGCGGCGGCAGCGGCAGCAGGGTGTCCAGGGTAGGGGCCAGCTCGGCGCGGCGCTGCGGATCATGGGGAAAGCCGCCGCAGGCCAGGACCACGGCGCCTGCCTCGATGCGCAGGAGTCCCTCGGCGCTCTCGACCAGCGCGCCGACCACCTTGCCGTCACGCAGCAGCAGTTCGCGGGCTGGCGCCGATTCGATCAGGCGCACACCCAGGGCTTCGGCGGACTTGGCCAGGCGCGCTACCAGAGCCACGCCATTGACCAGGTGCATGGCGCGACCGTAGCGCAGCAGGTGCCAGAGGTGGCTGGAAAAGCGCCGGGCGACATGCAGGAAGGCCGGCAGCGAGCGGGTCAGGTCGAGGAAGGCGGCGAGGTCGGCGCCGGCCATGATCGGCATGCCCATGAACGAGGTCTCCCGCAGGGTCTTGCGCAGGCGCGGCAGCAGCGGGCCCAGTTGCCGTGCGTCATAGGGCGCGGCGACCAACTGGTGGCCGCCTTCGGCGGCGCCCGGCGTATCGCCATGCATGTCCGGGATGCCGTTGCCGTCGACGAACCGCAGGTGGGTGTGACGCTCGAAGAAGGCCACCATGTGCGGGCAGGCTTCGAGGAAGGCGTCGATCCGCGCGGCGTCGTAACGCTCGCCCAGTTCGTGGCGCAGGTAGGTACGCGGTTGCTCGATGTCTTCCTCGATACCGGCGCGACGCGCCAGCGGGTTGCGCGGCAACCAGGCCCAGCCGCCGGACCAGGCGCTGGCGCCGCCGAACACCGGGTCCTTCTCCACCAGGACTACCCGGCGCCCGTGCCAGGTCGCGGTCACCGCCGCCGCCAGCCCGGCGGCGCCGGAGCCGACGACCAGCACGTCACAGGTTAGCGGGGTGGTCTCGACGGCCGCAGAGGTCATGGCTTCTCCCTTTTTCAAGATTTCGGAACGATGTTCCATATTCTAGGGAGGCAATGCCCGCCTACCAACCCGCTCAGCGAAAGGAGCGGGCGATCATCGGCCAGGTCGAAGCGAGGTCGGCCGCCCGGTAGGGAAAAGGGAGACGGGAGGGAAAAGGCCCGGCGCAGGCGCACCGGGCCGAGGGCGTCAGCGCGCTTCGCCGCCGCCCTGGACCGCGGCGGCCTTCTTGCGCACCGGGAAGGGGAAGTAGAGGGCGCGCAGCAGCGCGACGCGCTTGATCACTTCGCCGATCAGCAGCGAGACGATCACCGAGATCACCAGGGCGACGCTGGCAGCGGCCGATTCCGACAGGCCCAGGTGGACCAGCAGGTTGAAGGTCTTGTGCTGGATCTCGCCGTGGAAGATCAGCAGGATCAGGGTCGACTGGCCGATGTAGGTCATCGCCTTGCCCAGCCAGTCGATCTTCATCATCAGCCCGGACAGCGCCCAGCACAGGTAGACGCCGCTCACCGCCTGGACGGTGGCCCAGAACCAGTGGTCGTAGCGGCGCTGCGCCATGTCCACCACCGTCGGGTAGTAGAGGAAGCTGGCGGTGGTCACGGCAAGGGCGATGCACAGGGTCAGCAACGAACTCTGGTGGCGACGCAGGACGTCGCGCAGGACATAGCCGAACATGAAGTGCGCGCTGCTGATCAGGGTGATGTCCAGGCTGAACGGCAGGCCCGGCAGCAGGTACTGTTCGCCGCCGAACTCCACCGGGATCTGCCAGAACGTCTTGAGGAACAGGATGCCCAGGCCCAGTTGTACGGCCAGCAGCACGCAACTGGCGGCGAGGGACAGGCCGAGACGCTGGATGACGCGCAGCATGAACCAGGCGAACAGGGTCGCTACCCAGAAGTGCGGCAGGTACCAGAGCGCCTGCCAGGGCAGGGTGTCGACCGAGGCGTACAGCACTCCGCCGATGTCCGGCAGCAGCGGCTGGCCGCGCAGCAGGTCGCGGAGGATGACGTAGCCGAGCATGGTCACGAAGAACGGCTTGAGCAGGGCGTCGGCCTTGCGCAGGGCCATCTCGCCGAAGGGTTGCTCGGTCCTGAAGAACACCCCGGAAATGAAGAAGAACAGTGGCAGGATGAACGGAGAGAGCAACGGATAGAGCACGGTCGGCGAACTGGCGACGAACCAGCTGTGCCCGAAGACGATGATCAGGATGCCCACACCGCGGGTCACATCCATCTGAATCCAGCGTTTTTTCACTTTGCAACTCCCGCTTGACGCGCTAACTCACAGTGGTTGTTCGAAGGCCCCCAGGGCCAGGCTCCCTACCCGGAGCCGTGGGTCAATCGGTGCGCCAGGGTCGCAGCCAGAGCGCCATGCCGAGCAGCGCCAGGCAACCGGCGACGGTGCCCAGGCCCAATTGCAGCCAGATGCCGTCGATGCGGAACAGCAGGCCGGCGGCGAGCGCCATGGCCAGGGCGCTCAGCAGCCACAGCCGGGCCCAGGGCAGGGCGCCGAGCAGGGCCTGGCGACGCATCAGCAGCAGCGCGGTGCAGAGCACCCCGCCAAGGGCCGCGAGGGGAATCCCCGGCAGTCCGAAAATCAACGGCAGCACCGCCAGCAGCGCGGCGTTCAGCGCGCTGCCGAGCAGCTCGCAGCGCAGTGGCAGGCGAGTATCGCCGGCGGCGTAGGCGTAACGCGCCAGCAAGGCATTCCAGGCGCCGAACACCAGTGGCACGGCGAACCAGGCCAGCAGCGCCGGCAACGGCGAGCCGGCGGTCTGCTGCGGCAGCAACAGGGCCACCAGGCCGGGTGCGGCGGCGACCAGCCCGACCCCGGCCGGCAGGGTCAGCAGGCTGGCGGTCTCCAGGCCGCGGCGAAGCAGGGCCAGGCGCTCGCCACCCTGGCGTCGGCTCATCATGCCGAGCAACACCTGGTTGAGGCTCATCAGGGCGATCAGCGGCAGGTTCATCAGCTTGCGCGCCAGGTTGACCCAGGTCACCGCGCCTTCGCCGAGCAGCGAGGCCACCAGCCGCTCGACCAGCGCCAGGCCCTGGCTGGCGGCGTTGCTCAGCAACAGCGGACCGATGCGCCCGCCAAGCTCGCCCAGTTCGACGCCGGACAGGCGCCAGTGCCAGGGCCGCCAGCCCTCGATCCATAGCGAAGGCAGCAGCACCAGCGGCATCAGCAGGCTGCCGAGCAGGCAGGCCAGGGCCAGTTGTTCGGGCTGGCTGGCCTGGCCGTGCAAGGCCAGGTAGAGCACCGGCGGCAGGTTGAACAGCAGCGAGCCGAGCCCAGCCAGGACGAAACGCTCGGCGGCCTGCAGGGGGATGCTGAACAGCGCATGGAGCATCAGCCCCGGCACGCACCAGGCGAGGATCCGCAAGTTGGCCGCGGCCTGGGCGCTGGCCGTCTCGGCCAGGCCCGGGCCGAGCAAGCGCACCAGCCAGGGCGCCGCCGCCAGCAGCAGGAGGCTGAGCGCCACGGCGATACCGAGCAGCGCCGGGAGGATCGCCGCCAGCCAGTCGAGGCGACGTTCGCCCTGGCGTTCGAGGAACAGTGGCAGGGCCGCCGCGCTGAGCACGCCGCCGGCCAGCGACATGCGCAGGGCCTCGGGCAGGAACAGGGCGATGAGGAAGGCGTCGCTGCGCTCGCCGGCGCCCCAGGAGGCCACCAGCAGCCATTCGCGGGCGAAGCCCAGGCACAGGCCGAGCAGGGTGGCCAGGGTCAGCCAGAAGGCGGAGCCGAGCATCTCAGGCCTCGGCCCCGCGCTCGAGCTGTCGCTTGAGCTTGCGATAACCCACCGCCCGCGGTTGCGGCTGGCGTTCCGGGAACAGCCGGCGGGCTTCCAGCAGGTTGATCCCGACCAGCAGCCAGAACAGGCCGATCATCACCACGGCGAAGCTGAAGTAGTGGTCGAACAGGCCGCTGACCAGCGCCGCCAGGATGCCGCCTGTGCTGCCCAGCCAGATCGCGTTGTCGCGGGTCAGGCGGATCGGGCCTTTCTCCGGACGGGCTTCGCGCCACCAGCGCCAGGTCACCGCGATGAACAGCAGCATGCCGCCGAGGCCGACCTTGTACATGAAGTTCAGCCACAGGTTGGAGATGCCCAGGAGGTCGGTGCCCGGCACCGGCGGGTCGACCTTGAAGCCGATTCCCAGCGGATAGCGGGCGACGGCCTTGGGGAACATCCGGTATTCGTCGAAGCGCACCTCGGTACTGGCGTTCTGCGGCGAGAAGATGGTCGCCAGGCGTTCCTGCAACGGCGGGTAGCTGAGCACCAGGACCACCACCAGGCCGACCCCGAGCAACAGCAGGCGGCCGGTGTAGGGCACCTTGCGCAGGGACATCCAGAACAGCACCACCGCCAGGCTGAGCATCGCCCCGCGGGAACTGGCGAGGAGGATCGCGGCGGCGCCGAGGACCGCCACGGCGAGGCCCAGGCCACGCCGCCAGCCCTGGTTGGCGACCCCGTAGCAGAACGCCAGGGGCAGCAGCAGGGCCATGATCCCGCCGGTGGCGTTGGGGTGCATCCATGGCGAGCCCATTCGCGAGGAAAGCGCCTCCAGGCCGAACTTGAGGGTGTCCAGGTTGGCGTAGTTGAACATCGCCAGGATCGGCGCCATCCCCGACGCCGAGCGGTAGCGGATGAACACCGCGATGGACATCAGCAGCATCGCCAGGGTGCCCAGCAGCAGGGCGATGACCAGTGTCTCGCGGTTCTTGCGCTCCACCAGCAGGCGTCCGGCGAGGAACACGATGGACAGGTTGAGCAACCAGCGCAGCCAGTTCGACAGGCCGCTGGCCTCGGCCTTGATGCTGACCTGGCCGACCACGAACGGCAGCACGGTGAACAGCATCAGCCACAGCAGCATGCGCTCGGTGGAGCGGTAGCGCAGCGCCGGCGCCGGCGGCAGGCGCGAGAGGAAGATGTGCCAGAGCACCGCGCCCCAGGTCAGGGCGAGAATCGCTTCGCTGACCGTCGAACGGATCCCCACGTTGACCGTGGAGTAGGGCATGAAGGTCGCCACCAGGGCGAACAGCAGCAGTCCCCAGAATGGAAAGCGCAGGATGGTGACCGCGGCCGCCAGGCCGACCATGGCGGCGCCGGCCTTGGCCGGGCTGAGCATCAGCAGCGCTCCGCCGAAGGCCAGGCCGAAGACGACAGCGACGAGGTTTCCCAACGACATTCTCAACTCAGTTCCTCGATCAGTGCGGCCAGCCGTTGCCGGTAGGCTTCGCGGTTGAAGCGCGCGGCCCAGGCGATGAGTTCTTCCGCCGAGGCTTCGCGCGGCGCATCGGCCAGGCGCAGCATCAGGCGTTCCAGGGCGGCGCCGTCGCTGGGCGAGAAGCGCGGCGCCGACGGCGGGGTGACTTCGTCCAGCGAGGTGCCGCTGGCCACCGCCACCGGCGTGCCGACGCTCAGCGCCTCGACCACCGGCAGGCCGAAGCCTTCCGCGTAGGACGGTTGCCAGAGCCGCTCGGCCTGGCGGTACAGCGCGTGCAGTTCGGCGTCGTCGAGCCCGCCGAGCGCGTGCAGGCCGGGCAAGCCGCGTTGTTCCTCGGGCAGGTGGTCGAGGCTGCCGACCAGCACCAGCGGCGGCACGCCGGGCGCCTGGGCGCGCGCCCGGGCCCAGGCACTGACGAACCAGGGCACGTTCTTGCGCAGTTCGCGGGTACCCACCAGCAGCCAGTAGCGTGGCGGCAGGCCCCGTGCCGAGAGGTCGGCGGGTTCGCCAGCGAAGCCGTCGACCTGGTTGGGCAGCACCCGGACCTTCCCGGCGACCCCGGGAAACAGCCGCACAGCCTCGTCGGCGCTGTACTGCGAAGGGGTCCAGACACGGTCGGCGATACGCAGCGCATAGGCGATCGACAGGTAGTCGCTGACCCGATAGACCAGTGCCTTGAGGCGGTTGGCGTGGTAGTTCTTCAGGGTGATCTGGAACAGGTCGTGGATCAGCAGCGCATAGCGCACGCCCGGCGGACGCGGCGGTAGCGGCAGGCCCATGTTGAAGGTGCTGATGTACAGGTCGATGTCCTGCTCGCGCAAGGCGCGTGGGAGGAACCCGGCTTCGAAGCGCAGGCGCTGGTGCGGCTGGTGCATCGCGGTGCGCGGGCAGCCCCACGGCGGGCAGACCGCCCGCTGGCGCAGCGGGTCGTCGAGAGGGGCCACGGTGAAGCGAGTCACCTGCGTGCCGGGCAGGCTTTCCAGGGCCTGCTCCATGGCATAGACCTGGCGGCTGATGCCCGAGTGCGGCGAGCTGCCGACGGTGCGGTAGTCGAGTCCTATGCGCATGCCGGCGCTCCTTCGGCGAGGCCGGCGTAGACCTGTTCCAGTTGGCTGGCGGCGACGCTCCAGTCGTGCGCGCGACGTACGTAGGCGCGGCCGTTCTCGCCCAGCGAGCGGGCCTGCGCGGGGTCCTGCAACAGGCGCACCACGGCGTTGGCGAGCTGCTCGGCGGTTTCGCCGCCCAGGTAGTCCTCGCCGTCCCGCAGTTCCAGGCCGGAAACGCCCTGCGCGGTACTCGCCAGCGGCAGCCCGGCGGCCAGGGCCTCGAGCACCTTCAGCTTCGAACCGCCGCCATGGCGCAGCGCGGCGAGGAACACCGAACTGCTCGATTGCAGTTGCAGCAGGTCGGGAACGAAGCCTTGCCATTCGATGCGCGGATCGCTCCAGCGTTGCGCCCACTCCGCCGGCAGCGCATAGCCGCAGACGCTCATGCGCGCCTCGGGGCAGTGTGCCCAGACCCGCGGCAGGATCTCGTCGAGCATCCATTCCACGGCATCGACGTTCGGTGCGTATTCGTAGTTGCCGAGGAACAGCACGCGCTGCGCTTCGGGCGTCGGCCGGGCAGCGGCGAAGTGCTCGCAGTCGACCCCGTTGACCACCACTGGCACCGGGCGCCCGAGCATCGCGCCGAGCTGCCGCGCATCTTTCTCGGTCACGGCGACGACCGCTGCCGCCTGGCTCATCACCCGGCGTTCCCAGCGGCGGTAACGCCACTGGTCGTAGCGCACGAAGGGCAGCGCCCAGCCCGGCAGGCGGTCGTAGGTGGCGGCACCGAGGGACGACTCGACGTTGTGCTCGGTGAGCACGAACGGCTGGCCGGCGTCGCGCAGCGGTCGCTCGTAGGGCTGGAAGCTATAGCTGTGCTCGACCTGGACCACGTCCCAGGGCTCGCGCAGCAACTCCGTGGCGGTGCGTTGCAGCTCCGCCGACAGGCCGTTGACGCTGGCCAGCAGCGGGTAGGGCGCGAACAGCGCGGCGAGCAGCGTGGAGAGGCTGCGCAGCGGTCGGCGCGGCAGCACGACCAGGCGTTCGAGGAAGGGCTCCAGGGCCCGGCGGTCCTCGGCGCTCACCGGCTGCTTGCTGTGCAGCAGCACGGTGATCCGGTGGCCGCGTGCCGCGAGGCTGCGCAGCAGGTGGTACTGGCGGGTCTTGCCGCCGCTGGTGGTGGGCCAGGGCGAGTAGGGCAGGATCCAGAGAATACGCATGGGTGGCTTCACTCCCAGACCAGCATCTGCAGGCTGGACTTCACCGGGACTTCCAGGCCGTCGCTGCCGCTCAAGGGCGTGACCTTGCCGCTGAGCGGATCGTGCAGGGTGGCCTCCTTGAGCTTCGGCAGGCGCACATTGCCGCCGCGGGCCGACCAGAACAGCCAGACGTTGCGACCGTCCTCGCGGGTCCAGCCGATGCTGAAGGAACCGTCGGGCAGGTCCTCGGTGACCGGCGGGTCGGCCGGGCGCAGCTTCGGCCCGGTGACCTTGAGGAAGCGTTGCAGGGCCAGGTAGACCGGCTTGGGGTTGGCGTCCAGGTCGAGCAGGCCGTAGTCGCGGTCGCGCACGCTGGCGCGCTGGTCGAGATCGCTGAGGGTGAAGAGGAAGATCCGGTCGTAGTCCAGCGCACTCATCAGCGCCAGGCGACGCAGCACGTAGTCGGCCTGGCCTTCGACGCCAATGATGTCCTGCAACTCCTTCGGCCCCTTGTAGGCCGACCAGCCCCACTCGGTGCTCCAGATCGCCGGCACGCCGGCGTTGCGCAGGGCGCGGTTGATCTGGTTGGCGTGGGAGACGAAGTCCAGGTTCCACGGGTAGTTGCCTTCCGGCAACTGGGTATAGGGGTGGTAGGTGGCGATGGTGCCGAGGCTCTCCACGCCCAGGTGGCCGAGGGCATCGAACATGGTGCGGCCGTCGGGCATCTCGCTGAAGAAGGCCATGCCGGCGGAAACCACCGGCTTCTCCGGGTCGACCATGCGCAGGGCGATGGTGCTGGCCTGGAGCAGCTTGGCGTAGCCTTCCGGGTCGGCCTTGGGCCGCCAGAAGCCGATCAGGTTGGGCTCGTTCCATACCTGCCAGGCGGCCACGCTCGGGTAGCGCTGCGAGAGCATCGCCATGCGCCGGGCGAAGACTTCCGGGTCGCGCGGCGGATACTGGTCCTGGAAGGGCGAGTAGAACGGCGCGGTGGTGATGAAGCGGGCCGAACCGACCAGGTAGAACACCGACTTCAGCTGGCGCGCCTCGAGATCCTTGACCAACTGGTCGAGGGAGGCCAACTGGTACTGGTCCTCGGCGGTTTCCAGGCGGTCCCAGTGCAGGTCCAGGCGCACCCACTCCAGCCCCAGGTCCTGCAGGCGGTCGATCTGCTTGTTGTAGCGCTCCGGGCTGAACCAGAGGAACTGCGCGTTGACCCCGAGGAAGTCTTTCCAGACCACCGCGCGAGGCGCCTTCAGTACCTGGATCTCGGCGTCGGCGGGACGCCCCCAGAACACCAGCAGCAGTACCACGGCGAGCAGCAGCGCGCTGCCGCCCAGATAGAGTCCCTTACGTGCCATGAACGGTTCCCACCATGTCGTTGAACAGTGCCTGGAAGCGCAGCGCGGTGCGCGGCCAGGTCCGCGCATGGCCGATCGCTCCGGCGCGCTCGGCCCAGGCCTGTGCCAGGCGGGGTTCGCGAGCGAGGTTCAACAACTGTTCGGAGAGGGCTGCCACGTCTCCCTGAGGGTAGATGGCGCCGTTGCCGCTGGCGACTTCCTCGGCGAAGGCGCGAGCGTCCGAGGTGATCGCGCCGCGCCCGCAGGCTGCCGCCCAGGACAGGGCGCCGCTGGTGCCGCGCTGCTGGCCGAGCAGACCGAGTTTCTTCGACTCGCGGTACGGCAGGACCATCACGTGGTGGGCCTGGATGGTACGTGGGATGTCCGCGGCGGCCAGGTTCAGGTTCCAGTCGATGGCATCGGCCAGGCCAAGCTCGGCGATCTGTGCCTTCAACTGGTCGAGGTAGTTGCCGCCGGCGCCGAAGGCCATTTCCGCGGCGGTGCCGCCGGCCAGGGTCAGGCGCACGCGCTGGCGCATCTCCGGCGCGCTGGCGAACAGGTCGGCGAGGGCCTCGAGCAGGTCCTCGATGCCTTTGCCGCGATAGATGAATCCGAAGTACAGCAGGCGCAGGGTGTCCAGCGACGGCAGCGGCACCGTGGCGATCTCCAGGTTGCCGTGGTTGATCACCTCGACCCGCCCGGGCGGCAGGCGCATCCGCCGGGCCAGGCACTCGCCGCCCAGGCCGGTGAGGGTCACCAGGCGCGTCAGGCCCTGGGCCACGGCACGCTCTTCGCGCAGGGTCAGCGGGTCGGCGAGCACCACGGCGGCCTGGGGCAGGGGAGAGGGCAGGCGTTCCAGCAGGTTCAGCGGCCAGGGCAGGCGCTCGCGGCGCCAGACCATGCGCTCCGGATCGTGCACGGTGGCGCTCAGCGGCAGGCGCGGGAAGCGCTTGCGCAGCTCGCGCAGGGCGATGAACTCACCCAGGCGGCCGCCGCCGAGTTCGGCATGGACCAGGTCGAAGGCGTTCCAGTCGACGCTGTCCAGCCGGCTGGCGATATTCGCGCTGTCGGCCGCCACGCCGGCGAGCGGCGTGGCTACTTCGATGCCGAGACCCTGCAGGGCGTTGCGGAAATGACTGGCGTAGTCGGCGATGCCATTCTTTTCCGGCGGCAGGGGCGCGAGGAGGGCGATCCGCATCAGAACGCGCTCCGGTAGCGGGCGATGGTCTGCAGGACCTTGCTCGGCACCTCGAAGCGGCGCCGGTTGATGATGATCCCGTCGACCTTGCCGAACGCCGTGGTGAGGATGGTCAGCGCATGCTCGACCACCGGCACGGTGCTCTTCTGCGCCTCCACCACCAGGGCGATCAGGTCGGCGCGGCGCAGGGCGATGAAGGCCTCGCGGCTGTCCAGCAGGGCCGGCGCGTCGAGCAATACCACTTCGCCCGGCTGGGCCGGTTCGCCGCCGACCCGCACGCGCACGCCGTTTTCCTCCAGCAGGCGGCGCAGTTGCTCGATGATGAAGGTCACGCCTTCACCGTGGCGCGCCGAGGTCAGGCCCAGGGTCAGGCCCTTTTCCTCGATGCGCGCGTAGGGCAGCAGCCCGTACAGCCGGTAGATGCTGGCGGTGAAGGCGTTGCTGCTCTCCGCGGTGCTGTTGCTCAGCTCCGGCAGGGTGGTCCACAGCGGCAGGCCGAATTTCTCCTCGACCAGGCCGCCGTCGTGGATGCGCTGGTCGAGCAGGTAGCAGAGATAGACCACCAGCAGGCCGACGGCGAGACCGAAGGGCACGGCGAGGAACAGCATCAGCAGGGTTTTCGGGAAGATCCGCCCGGGGTTGTAGGTGGCTTCCTCGATCACCGAGATGTTGCTGATCTGGCTCTTGTCCAGTTCACGGTCGATCCGCGATTTCTCCAGGCTGTCGACGTACAGCGCGTAGTTGCGCTCGGTGGCGTTCAGCTCGCGCTGCAGGCGCGCCAGGGTCGGCTCGATGTCCAGCGCTTCGCGCCGTTGCGCCTCGAGTTCGGCGAGCTGCTTTTCCTGCTCCGCGAGCTGGGTGCGCAGGGCCGCGTTGTTGCTGGTCTCGTCCAGCAGGACCCGTTCCAGGTGAGTGGTCAGGGTGTTCGGCGCGCGGTCCTCGGAACTCTGCACGGTGGCGCCTTCGTCCTGGACTTCTTTCTCCAGGGCACGGATCGAGGCGTCCAGGGCCTTCACCGGCGGCGCGTCGTCGGTGTAGGTGCGCATCATGTCGGCGCGTTCCAGGCGCTTCTGGTTGAGCAGCCGGCGCAGGTCCTGCTGCGCCGGGTTCAGCGCGATCTGCCGCACCGTGACGATCTCCCTGGGCAGCCCCTTGAGTTGCTGGCGGGTGGATTCCAGGGCGCTGTCGGAGGAGGCGATCAGGCGGATCGAGTTGAAACGCTCGCCGCGCAGCACGTTGATCCGCTCGGACAGGTCCTGCAGGCGGTCCTCGATGCTGGATGCGCCGATCTCGTTGAGGTGCTTGAGGATCTGCGCCTTGTAGCTCTTGATCTGCGCCGCGCTGTCGGCAGTCTGCGCCTCGTAGAAGGCGTACAGGCTCTTGCGGCCGAGCGCCTGGGTGCGCTCTTCCATGTAGATCTCGATCCAGGCCTTGACCACTTCCTGGGCGACTTCCGGCTCGCTCCAGGTGAAGCTGATCTCCATCACCGTCGAGCCGGCCGCATGGGTGACCTCGAATTTCTTCTCGAGGTCCTTGGCCAGGCGCTCGACCGCGGTGGTTTCCTCGATCACGCCGAAGGTTTCCAGGGTCACGCGAATCCCGTCGAACACCGCGCCGATGGCCTTCTTCACATAGAACTTGGTGCGCTTCCACAGGCCCTCCGGCGGCGGCCGGTTGGCCAGCACCTCGAGGTAGCGCTCGGCCACCTGACGGACGATCGGCCGGCCGGTGAGCAGGCGTTCTTCGTCGACGATAGGGTCGCGCTGGGTGCTCGGCATCACCAGTGCCTGGCGGTTGCTGATCTCGATCGGCAGGGTCGAGTCACGACCCGGCTTGACCAGCAGGCGTGCGTTGGACTCGTACTTGGCCGGCAGCAGGAAGGCGCCGAGGACGATGATCACCACCGCGCTGAGGGCCGCCAGCTTGAACTCGCGCTGGTAGATGAACAGCAGGCGCAACAGATCACGCAAGGAACGAATTTCTATCATGGCGATGTCGCTCCTCAGCGATCGTTGTTGACGGTGTAGCTGACGCCGACGCCGATGGACTTGGCGAAGGGCAGCAACTGGTTCAGGTAGACGTCGACGCCCTCGATACGGTCGCCGACCATCGACTTGGGCACGAAGACGATGTCGCCACGTTGCATGGCCAGGGGCTTGCGGCCTTCCGGCCCGATCTTCATCAACTGGCTGAAGTCGAGGAAGTAGGCGTGGTAGCGGCCTTCCGAGTCCTCGCGCATGAGCGCCACGCGGCGGGCGTCGCCCACCGGCAGGATGCCGCCGGCGCCGAGGATCGCCTGCTCCATGTTGTTGGCGGCGGGGATCGGCACGGCCGACGGGTTGCGCACCGCGCCGCCGACGAACACCGTGTTGCCCGGCGCCTGGTTGATGTTCACCGTGACCCGTGGCTCGCGGTAGATCGGCGCGAGCTTGGTGGTCAGCTCGTTGGCGATTTCCTGCGGCGTGCGGTGCGCGGCCTGGATGCGACCGATGAACGGATAGTAGATGCTGCCGTCGTTGAGCACGGTGTACAGCGTCAGTTCATAGATGGTGGCGACGTTGAACGCCGAGAGGGTCGGCATCTCCCCGGCATCGCGGACGATCCGCAGGGTGTCCCCGACGCGCACCCGCTCCATCGCCGGCGGTAGCCTGGCGAGTTCTTCCAGGGCACGCTTGCCGCTGTCCACGGTGTCGCTGTCCGGTGCGGGAATCCGTGCGGGGGTGTTGCATGCGGCCAGGGCGAGCATGGCGAGCATGAGGAGGGTGCGTTTCATGAGGGAGCACTTCCTGTAGGTCATGATGTTCACTTCCAGTAGCCTGGAAACATGCTGATGCGGCGCTTGAGGGCGACCGGCAGGTGGCGTTCCAACTGGCCAAGGCGGTAGCCGAGCAGCTTGAACGCGCTACGCAGCGCTATTTCAGGTACGCGATACAGGGCACCGGCGGCACGCAAGGCCTGTATCTCGGCGAGGACATAGCGCTTGCCCTCGCCACCCGCGCCGCCGAAGGCGGCACGTATCCAACGCTCGCGGCCGTAGAACACGCCGATGTCGAAATAGCGGCGGAACTCTTCCAGCAAGCGGTAATCGTGGGAATGGTAGACCTCGGCGCTGGCCGCGTAGCGCACCGCGTAGCCGGCCTGCAGCAGGCGCGCGGCGACGTAGGCGTCCTCGCTGCCGATGACGTCTTCGGGGAAGCCGCCGACGGCCGCCAGGGCGTCGCTGCGGTAGGCGGAGAACGAGTCGGAACTGAAGCAGGTCTTGATCCCCAGTTCCGAGGCGTCGGCCAGGCGCTTGCTGCGGCTTTCCGGCGGGTAGTTGAAGCGCCGCGCCTGGGCGCCGAGCAGGCCGGCGCCGGGGTGCGGCAACTGGCGGCCGTAGGCCACGCCGATGTCGGCCTCGGCATAGAGTTCGTCGAGCAGGTTGGCGAAACTGTCGGGCGAGGCGGGAATGGCGTCCTGGGTCAGGTAGATCAGCGCGTCGGCCTCGACCTGCTGGCTGGCCCAGCGCCGCGTCCCGCCGTGGTTGAAGCTGGCCGGCTCGATGACCTCGACCCGCGCGCCGAAGGCGCGGAAGCGCTCCACCGTGTCGTCGCTGGAGCGGCTGTCCACCACCAGGATGCTGTCCGGCTGCCGCCGTTGCGCGGCCAGGGCCGGCAGCAGCCGGTCCAGGTGCGCGCCGGCGTTGCGCGTGGGAATGACCAGGGCGCAGCGCATCAGGCTTTCTTCTCGTCGCTGGCGGGGGCGCGACCGTAGATGTCGTTGAAGCGGACGATGTCGTCCTCGCCGAGGTACTCGCCGCTCTGCACCTCGATCATCACCAGGTCGATGATCCCCGGGTTGCTCAGGCGGTGGCTATGCCCGGCGGGGATGAAGGTGGATTCGTTGGTGTTGAGGAGAAACTCGCGCTCGCCGTTCTCCACCAGCGCCATGCCGCTGACCACGATCCAGTGCTCGCTGCGATGGTGGTGCATCTGCAACGACAGCGAAGCCTTGGGGCGCACCACGATGCGCTTGATCTTGAAGCGGCGGCCTTCCTCGAGCACGGTGTAGGTGCCCCAGGGCCGGCTGACCGTGCGGTGCAGGCGGAAGGCGTCGTGGCCGCGACGCTTGAGTTCCTGGGCGACGAACTTGACGTCCTGGCTGCGCGCCGCGTCGGCCACCAGCAGGGCGTCGGGGGTGTCGACGATGATCAGGTCGTGCACGCCGACGGCGCCGACCAGGCGCTTCGGCGAATCGATGTAGCAGTTGCTGACGTCGTGCAGCACGCTTTCGCCGCGTACCTGGTTGCCGTTCTCGTCCGCCGCGCTGAGTTCGCGCAGCGCCTGCCAGGAGCCGATGTCGCTCCAGCCGATGGAGCAGGGCACCACGGCGACCTTGTCCGAGCGCTCCATCAGCGCGTAGTCGACGGAGATGTCCGGCGCCTCGGCGAAGGCCCCGGCGGCCAGCTCGCGCTGGCGGCACTGGCCGTTCTCCAGGCTGCTGCCGTCGGCCAGGGCGGCGCGGGCGGCGATCAGCACCTCCGGCGCGTGGCGCTCCAGTTCCTGCAACACGGTGGCGGCCTGGAAGCAGAACATGCCGGCGTTCCACAGGTACTTGCCGCTGTCCAGGTAGGACTGGGCGGTGGCCTGGTCGGGTTTCTCGACGAAGCGCGCGACCCGGAAGCCGTTGCCCAGCGGGGCGCCCTGTTCGATATAGCCGAAGCCGGTCTCGGCGCGCTCCGGGGTGATGCCGAAGGTCACCAGGTAGCCTTGGGCCGCGAGTCCGCGAGCCTCGGCCACCGCCGCGGCGAAGGCCTGCTCGTCGCGGATCAGGTGGTCGGCGGGAAGGATCAGCAACTGCGCCTGGTCGCCGAAGTGCTCCTGCACATGCAGCGCGGCGGCGGCGATGGCCGGCGCGGTATTGCGTCCCACCGGCTCCAGCAGCAGGTCCTGGGCCAGGCCGCTGCGGTTGACCGCGCGGTAGTCGTCCAGGGTGCGGAACAGCAGGTCGCGGTTGGTCACCGTAAGCAGGCGGGCGACGTCCGGCAGCCCGACGATACGCAGGAAGGTCTTCTGCAACAGGCTCTGGTCATCGGCCAGGCGCATGAAGGGTTTCGGCATGCTCTCCCGGGAAACCGGCCACAGGCGGGTCCCGGAACCGCCGGAAACGATGCAGGGGATCAGCGGGGCGACGGCGTTCATCAGTAGACTTCCTTGGTCAGGAGTACGGCTGGCACCGTACGGAACAGGATGTAGAGGTCGAACCACACCGACCACTTGGCGATGTATTCGAGGTCGTATTCCACGCGTTTCTTGATCTTGTGCAGGGTGTCGGTCTCACCGCGGTAGCCGTTGATCTGCGCCCAGCCGGTGATGCCGGGCTTGACCCGGTGGCGCGAGCTGTATTCGCTGACCGCTTCCTCGAAGGGAATGCCGGCGGCCTTGGTCGCCGTGGCGTGGGGGCGCGGACCGACCATCGACATGCTGCCGGCGAGCACGTTGAACAGCTGCGGCAGCTCGTCGATGCTGGTCTTGCGGATGAAGCGGCCGACCCGGGTGATGCGGTCGTCGTCGCGGGTGGTCTGGCGTTCGGCGTTGGCGTCGGTCCTTTCCGTGTACATCGAGCGGAACTTGAAGACCCAGATCAGCCGGTTGTTGTAGCCGTAGCGTTTCTGCCGGAACAGCACCGGCCCCTTGGAGTCGAGCCTGATCGCCAGGGCCACCAGGGCCATCAGCGGGGCGAAGAGGACCAGCGCGATGCTCGCCAGGACCAGGTCCTCGCAGCGCTTGATCAGCGGCGACCAGCCGCGCAGCGGCAGCTCGGACGCGTTGAACATGGGGATCCCGGAAACGTCGACGATGCGGTTGTGGGCATGCCGGAAGGCAGCCATGTCCGGCACCAGCAGGACGTTCACCGGCAATTGCCGCAGGCGGTGGACGATGGCGCCGATGCGCCCCTCGGCGAACCAGGGCAGGGCGACCAGCACCTGGTCGACCTGTTCCTGGCGGATCAGTTTCTCCAGGTCCTTGGTGTTGCCCAGCAGCGGCAGCGAGTTGTAGTTCTCCGGAACCCGCTCGGAGCGGTCGTCGATGAAGCCGATGATGCCGGAGCGGATGTCGTGGTTGCGTACCAGGTATTCGGCCAGGTGCATGCCGCTCTCGGTGAAGCCGAGGATTACCGTGCGTTGCAGGTACATGCCGCGTTTCATCCAGGCCCGGTACAGGCGCAGCACCAGCAGGCGCTGCACGCCGAACAGCAGCAGGCTGCCAGTGAACCAGAAGATCACCAGCTTGCTGCTGAGGTAGGGAAACAGGCCCAGGCCCTGGTACATGAACAACAGCAGGCAGAACGCCGAGGCCCAGGCGAAGAACATGATGCGGAAGCGCAGGCGGTTGCTGAAGATATCGTCGGAGTAGACGTCCAGTGCCTGGAACATGATCACCGTGAGCGCGCCGAAGAACAGCAGCAGCCCGAGCATGTTGCTGCGCAGCTCCACGGGGACCAGGCCGGGGTAGTACAGCAGGAACAGCGCCGGGGCGATGGCGGTGAGCGCGTGTACCAGCTTGGTCGCGACCAGGAAGTACTCGATGAATCCAGCCCGTGTCAGCGACAGGCTATCTACCGACTTCGAATGCATGTTGTTTGCTCTGCCGATCACGGGCAGTCCATTGAGTGGATAGGGAAGAGCAAGGCGGTGAAGCGTCAATTTAGTGACTATTTTTCATTTGCCACGCGGTTTAGTCATTTTCCCGTCGAATAGGTTCATTCGTCGATAGTGGCTTTGTGATAGCTATCTTAGCATTCCCAGGGAAATATCCGTAGTCTGGGTAAGTTTTTTTAGTCAATTTATTGACGTATTTCTGGCGCCAAACTTTTATCCAAACAGTAGACGAGGAAATCTGACGCTGCCAATCCGCGAGCGCTCTGGCCTGGGAAGCGAAACGGGGTGAAAGGTGAGGGCAGGCCGCTCGGCCAGGTGGCCAGCCGCCGGTTCGACGACCCGCCTGTTCACTGGCGCTGCGGGCTGCCTGGGCAGGATGCGCCTGTGGTTCCATGACGCAGGATGGCCGTTCGAGCGTGCCGATCCGGCTTGGGGCCGTCTTGGCGGACGCTACCCTCGTCGAAGGCGGAAGAGGTTCGAGCCCGCGGCGTGCGCGGACGGGGCTACCAGAACCAGCCGCCGCGCGACAGCTCCTGCTGGCAACTGCGGTACTGGGCGCCGAACAGCGAGGCGCGGGACTGGACCTTCTGCGAGACGTTCTTCAGCCATGGCTTGGCGTCGTAGCTGCGGTTGCGGTAGCCGCCCCAGCCCTCGTGGTAGTTCAGGTACTGGCCGTAGGCGTCCCACTTGGAGATGCCGTTGACCCGCTGGCTCTTCTGGATGTACCAGCCCATGAAGTCCAGGGCGTCGGCAAAGTCGTCGCGGCTGGCGCCCCAGCCGCCGGCCTCGCGCTTGTAGTCGGCCCAGGTCTCGTCCTTGGCCTGGGCGTAGCCGTAGGCGGAACTGACCCGGCCCCAGGGAATGAAACCGAGGAAGTAGTAGCGCGGCGGCAGGGCGTCGTGCTTGAAGGACGATTCCTGGTACATCATCGCCATCGGCACCTGGACCGGCGCGCCCCAGCGCTGCTGCATCTTCAGCGCCGCCTCGTGCCATTTCGGTTTTTCGCGGAAGATCTCGCAGAGGTTATCGGGATTGGCGGGGGGCTTGGTGGCGCAGCCGGCAAGAGCCAGGAGCAGGGCCGGCATCGAGAGCCGCAGCATGAAAGGGGTCCTTTGGCAGACGTCTGGGTCGCTTAACGCTGGCGCTTTATACCCGCTTTCCGGCACTCCATGCATCCCCAGGCCGATTCCCTGCCTGCGGGGGCGTCGGCGCTTCCTCAGGTCGGCCTGGGCGTCTCGGCCTGGCTGGGGGCTCCCTCCAGGCGCGGCCCCCAGTCCTCGACCTGGCCTTTTTCCAGGCGCCGCTCCAGGGTGCGCCGCCAGGATGGCGTCAGCGGCAGTGCCAGGCATTGGCGCAGCAACTCGGCGTCGGCCCGCCTGTCGAACAGCACCTCGGACAGGCGCAACAGCGACCAGTCCGGATGGCGCCGCTCGACCAGTTGCAGGATATCGCCAGCCGCCACCACGCCTTCCTCCAGCACCCGGTAGTACCAGCCGGTGCGCCCGGTCTCCTGCACCCTCAGGGACATCCCGGCGACCTCGAAGCGGTCGTTGAGCTTCCAGCAGGGCATGCGCCCCTGGGACACCTCCAGCAGCGCGGTCCCGGCCCGCACGCGGTCGCCGAGGCAGACGTCGGCTTCGCTCCAGCCGCTGGTGCTGAAGTTCTCGCCGAAGGCGCCCGCCTGCATCAGCAGGGGGTGTTCGCCCAGTTCGGCGATCCAGGCGGCGTAGTGTTCGCGTGGGTAATGGTGGATCGCTTTCTCGACGCCGCCATGGACGCGCAGATCGCCCTGTTCGTCGCCCTCCAGGCCGACAGGGGTGACCCTGAGCGCACCGTCGCGCGGAGACTTGACGATGCCGCTGCGCGAGCCGGGGCGGGTGAAGGGCCGGGCGCGGCCGGTGAGAAGGGCATCCAGGGGTAGGGCAGGCAGGGGCATGGGAGGGGTCTCTAAGTCACAAGATAGTATCGACTAAATACAATATAGAGTCCGCCAAGCCTTCGCCCGCTGTCAAGCCGCCAGACCCTCCGGATGCGTCGATAGCCTCGGTGGGCGGGGGTTCACCGCGTCCAGTCCCCAGGACCTAGCTGAGCTGGCCGTGGGATTCTGAAGCTCGTCAAGAGTTTTGCCGTAATGGTCACGCTGGCTTGCACGCTACGGTGCTTACGACATTACTTTGCGTACGGAACCTAGCGCAGAAGTAACACAAGCAAGTGTTCACTCGATATCTCCAAGCATGAAATGGATTTTCGAATCTATAAATTGTAGCGAGTACTTCTAGTCGACTCATCTACGATAGTTACAATCTGGGCGACATGTAATTAGTACTCTCCATGGGGTGTTTAATGAAGTAAAACGCAGATAAGACATGGTGCCGCTAAGGACCTGCCGAAGAGGGTGTCCGAAAATATCCGGCATTTGTCCGAAGATACTCTAGCAAAAAGATGCTTCATGCTGGTTTTATCAGCTTCCGGGCTAGTAGTACGCATGAGGCGGCGGGTGGAAACAATGAAAAAGACCGAATCTATCCTGTTGCTGATCCTCCGGGATATGCGGTGATGTTGGGTTTTTTATTGCGGGCGTCTATTGATGAGTCTGCCGCTTCATCTAAGGGCGATATCGATCATACTGCAGTGTTTCGTGTTGCTAAATTGAAAACATAGTCCAAGAGAGGCGGATACCTTCGCGACTCAGATAATAGTAGTGCATGGCATGCGTGCGGGGTAGTGTTAAGCGAGTTAAAAGTAAATATCAGTAGATGGTGAAGCGCTCTTGATCTTCACCGTTAAGAGAAAAGTCCTTAAGGACTTAACCTTGCTCCGCTACCGGATAGTCACTGGCTGTTAGCAGGGTCGAGACGAGCTAGCACAAACTGAGAGATCGACAAGAATGATAAATAAGAGAAATGCTATTTTCCTCTCAATGATTCTCATCTTTTTTATCATCTCCTGCATTGGTAGTGCAGGTGTGAGAGTGTGGAATTTTTACACTTTGTTTGACTCGGGGAAAATTGCTGAAAATTTTCGAGCAATGCCGAGACTGTTTAACTCGGTCCCAATAAAGAAGAGCGGAGCGGCTCATTTTTTTGAAAAAAACCTCAGGAATATGCCTGGCTCATTTAGCTTTCAAGGTCACGAGGTTGGCTTTAAAGACTGGTTGGCGAGCAGCAATACCACCGGCCTTATAGTTCTCAGTGACGATCGCATTGCCTTTGAGGAATACTACCTGGGCAATAGTGCGAAAAGCCTTGCTATTGGCTGGTCGCTAAGCAAATCATTAATGTCCCTCTTGATTGGAATGGCAGTTGATGAAGGATCAATACACAGTCTGCTAGATCCTGTGAACCTGTACGCCCCACAGCTTTCTGCTGGCGGATATGCGGGTGTTTCTTTGAGAGATGTGCTTGAGATGTCATCAGGAATAGCTTTCAGTGAGGACTACGGGAGTTCGGACTCCGATATCAACCAGCTAGGTAGGACTATAGCGCTTGGCGGATCAGTAAATGAAAAAGTGAGTTCATTGAGAAGAGAAGATGCCCCGGGGAGAGTGCACCACTACGTTAGCGTAGATACCCAGGTGCTTGGTATGGTTTTATTGGGCGCGACTGGTATGGGCCCCTCACAGTTTATGAATCAAAGACTTTGGCCCCAACTGGGTGCCGAATGTGAAGGTGCATGGTTAACAGACGATCGGGGCACAGAGCTAGCATTCGGTGGGGTGAACCTTTGCCTAAGAGACTTTGCACGCATTGGTCTATTATTTCTTCATGGCGGTCGCAGCCTGACTGGAAGTCAAATTGTAAGTGCTGAGTGGGTCAAGGCATCAACCAAACCTCGGAGTGCTCACTTGCGTCCTGGACGTTACATAGAGGATGGTGAGCCAAATCTTGGGTATGGTTACCAGTGGTGGATTCCAGAAGGCAAAGAAGGGGAGTTCTTGGCTATCGGAGTGTACGGGCAGTTTATTTATGTAAATCCACTTAGACGTGTGGTGATTGCAAAGACCTCCGCGTATGTCGACTACAACGTTGACGGCATCCGTATGGAGCATGAGGCACTTGCAGCGTTCAGGGCTATATCAAGAACAGTAGGGGTGAGGTGAATATAGACATGGTGACCGAACACATATTTGATTTTGAATGGCGCCCTCTGCAGAACTATCTTCGTGATCGAGATATCGCAATACCACCCTTTGCGGCAGATCAAGAGTCAAGAAGTGACGCACTTTACAACTGGATAGTTAGCAAGGGGTATTCAGGAAAAGAAGGACTGAATCTTGGTACTTATTACCATATATCTGATTATGGCGTGATAGGATTGGCGTTGCTATGCGCTGAGAACGTAGGTGATATTTTGAAAGTCATAAAGGCCTATGTCAAGTTGTTCAATCGTGATATAGCTAATGTTGACGTCAAGCCTAGGGAGAATTACGAAGTAGAAATCCATATTTCAGTTAACTTTAAGCCAGAGTGGAATGACGCATCCCGTCAGTTTCATGTAAATGTTATAGCCTCTGCAACCTACAAGCTCATTATGGACCTGTTAGGTAATGACTTTCCCATCTCTGCATTGACAGTACCTGTGCACGGCGCAGATAAAACAATCTATGAAGGTTTCTTTTCTTTGCCTGTGAAGCATGAAGGAAGTGACATAATATTTAGCTTTCCAGCTCATCAGTTGAATAGAACACTGGCGACTGCCAATCCGGCGGTATTTCAGTCAGCCCTGACTATGGCAGGTGAGAGTTTCAATGCTCTGTTGGAAGTAGAGACGGGAGGGCTCCGTCAGCGAATCGAGTTATTCCTTGAATCCATACCAGATCAATACCCTAGCTTGGTGACTACCGCAAAGTATTTACGCATGAATGAGCGGACGGTAAGACGTCGCCTGGCGGACGAGGGCTGCACTTATCGCCAGATTGTAGATAAGGCCCGCAAAGAACGAGCAATTGCACTGCTACTGAATTCATCTATACCAGTTGATCGTATTAGCGATATTCTGGGGTACTCGGAAACAGCGAGTTTTAGACATGCATTCAGACGTTGGACCGGGCAGTCTACTACAGAATTCAGAAACAGTTTCCACTGATCTATCTAGTTTGAGATTGGGCAAGGAGCATCTTATGAATTTCAATAATCGTAATAATCAGATTCTGTCTATGATTGCCGAGACTCAGTTCGATGCTTACGTTTTGGGCTATATTGCGAAGGCGCGGACAATCTCGATTGCTGATGATTCCCTTCGCATTGAGGCCGAAGGATCAGCAATGCTTGCTGGACTAATTAGCGACTCATGCAGGAAACGTCGAATTCAAAAGAATCCATTTCCATATTTGCTACTTCAGATCGCGCACGAAGCCTTGGATCGAACCAGGCTTAATCTCGCAAATGTTCGTAATATATCTAGCGCTGATGCATTGTATAAGGAGCTGCTTAGTCAGGCTGCGTGGGACGCCTCAGTTGCTATGGATAATATATCGGAATTTGTCGAGCCAGATCAGGGTAGCGTCGGAGTAATCGAGCGGCTTGTCGAGTTTGCACATAATTCGGGTATTGCAGAAGGTCAAAACCTGGCGCTGGAAGCTCTTGCAGTTCTTGGCTTAGACGTCAAGAGTCATTTTTAGATACTAAAATAAAAGATTGCCTCTTTTTCAAGGAGGAAGAGCGTTGAGGATAGTTTGCCTATTGGTATTGCTGAGTATGATCGGCGGCTGCTCCCATTCAGTCACTTTGCAGGAGCGAGCAGAGCAAGAGGCCATTTTTATCCAGGAATTCCGCCAGGAATTCGCCAAGAGGCTTCGTTACCCGCTGTTCGCACCGGGAGATGAGATCCCCGAGGCCGATGTTGTGGTGTTTTTCCGCTTCGCAAGCTCGTCGGGGCGCATAAGCAGTTGCCGGGTACAGTACGGAGAGGGGAATGTTAAGAGCCGCAGTACGCTCGATGAAGTCTTCGCCAGGCGCGTGATAGCCACCTGCCGCGAGCCCGATCTACCGGTTGCTCCGCCCGCTCTGCTAGATGGTGGTGGAGGTTTCGGCTTCAAGCAGAGAGTGATGTTTCGCAAGGAAGTGGAACGCCCCAGGTGAGCAGCGTTCAGCGTCTAGGGTCGTTGCCGCAACTTTTTCCAGCTCATGCTCAATGACGTCTAAACTTTAGTGATGTTGAGCATGAAGTGCTGGTAAAACAGAATGACTCTTACAAGTCTGCTTGTGTTTTTTGGGAGGACTAGCCTGCTCGACGGAACTTATAGATCAGTCGATCTGACCAGCAAAAAAACAATCCTATATGGGATCACCCAGCGCCCCACCTAGCTGCTTTCATGCAGGGCATAAACATGAAGCTCAAAAGCATTAGCATTTTTGCCATACTCGCCCTTTGCTACAATATCACTCTTTGTGTCGCTGAAGAACCAAAGAGCTACTTCCCACCCGGGGATTACTATAGGACTGGAAATAGTGGGCTGCTGACGATATCTCCGTTATTCGAAGGACTTCAAAAGTTTCGGATACGAAGCACTGGACACAATGCCCATGCTTGCGGATTGAATGGAACTATAGAGTCAGGTCATGTGCAGGTCGACGTCCGTGGCATCGGCGATATGTCGTGCGATGTCGTTTTCAAACTGAATGATGACAGAATTACCATAGAGAAAGGAGTCGCAAGTAGGGACTGTCAGGGCTTCTGCGGGGCGGCAGCAGGTTTTACTGGCACGTATTGGAAGCCTTCCCCAATCTGCGAGCCCGCCTCTATAAAATTCAACGACAAACAAGTGAAGAAAGCACTGAAGAATAACGAGACAGAGAAGGCCTACTGGATTTCTCGAAAACTGATAACAGAGTGTAGGGATATGTTTGAAGGTTTTGGTTATCTCTCTCGTGTTTTTCATACGGCACATCTCTCCTTGTCTGCCAAAAACCACCAATGCAAGAAGATACTAGAGAAGGGCAGCTTCTTCAGAGACCTGAAGCGAGAGTATTTGCCGGAAAAAATGCAAAATGAATATGACAAGTATTCTACTGAGTTCAATCGTCTAGAAAGCGAGTGCGAACAATCAATGAAATAACAAATTGGCTTCACTAAGCAGAGGAGACTAAGGTGGATAGAGAATTGGATCAGACCCTTCAGCGCAATCTGGAGCGGCTATACAATTACCTAGAAAATCCAGAACGAGAGGAGGCACAGCGTGTTCTGCTCGCAGCGGAACCAGAGCCGATCCGAATTACTCACGGAATTCCTGACCTCTATACCGACTGGCTGTCATCCCCCAGCTACTCAGCACAAGGTGGGTTGACGGGGCAACTGACGCAGGTCATAAGCCAGACTGCCGGGCGGCCCGTGCTAGTGTTCGACGACTACTTCAAGGTTCATGAGGTCACTATTCGTACGGTCGCCGAAACCGGAGGAGCCAACAGTATTTCGGTGAGCGACCTCCAGGTGCAATTGAACCAGCAGATCAATACCTTTATCCAAGACCGCATCGATGGTGACAAAGCCGATAAGGTCAGCCGCCTCCAGTCCAATATTTCCTATCTGATTGAAATGGGTATTAATATCGATTTCACCGCCCGTCATGAGCTTCCACCTGGTGGGCGAGGCAACAGAGCTACTATTCCGACCTCTGACCCCAACGGTGAATCAGGTGTAACGATTGGCTATGGCTTCGATGTCGGCCAGCACGATGAATCCGGCATTCAGGCTCTGAACATCGCTGAATCCACGCGCAAAAAAATTCGCCCCGCCCTCGGCTTGAAAGGAGCGAACACCGCGACCTTCCAGGCATTAGCCCAACTCATCCCGGTACTCACAGATGAAGACGGGCTGTCCCTCTTTACCGCCAAGATGATCAAGGTCACTGATCGGATGAAGGTGAAGTTCCAGCAGTGGAGCACCTTACCTCCGGCGGTCAAAACCATAGTGACAGACCTGTATTACCACTATGGTGAGTATTCCTCGTTCCCAAACTTTGAGACTGCTATTTCCCAGAGCGACTGGCCAGCCGCCATTAGGGAGTTGAGGAACTGGAATGGTACTCCCAACAGTACCGATCCGAGCGATGGCATAGCCAGGCGATTGAACAATCGCGCGGACTATCTCCAACGATCCCTGGGACTCTAGAGGTGGCGACGATGGCTGAGATCAATATCTACCAGAATCCTGGTCAATCCCTGGCTAATATCTATAAGGGTTTTGCCCGTCAATGCAATCCTGGCTTTGTCTTCCCCGAAGCACAGACTATAGAGGCATGGGACATTCCGCTGAAGCTACACCCGGAATTCGTCCCGGGCGGAGACATCAGCAAAGCGGATCAGCAGTATTCGACGTTGCTTGCCCAAGAACTAGCCAACGGCGTAACCATTGGTTTCAGGATGGTCAATGAAAAGGAACGTGTTTGCAACGTTGAGATACTTCCTTTACTCACCTCCATGGCGCAGAATCTTGATAGAATAAAGGCTCGCTTCGGCAGCGGATATCTTGACCGCTTCAAGGGCAGCCCGAACGTCTATCCAACCGACGTTGGTCTATCTCCGGACGCCTCCGGAGGCATTTCGCAGGAGTCCGGGCTGCTGGTTTCCTACGGTGTGAACCTGCGGACACTGGCTCCAGGCACTTGGCAGGCAATGACGCTCCCCGAGGATATTAAGACGTTGGTAGGGCCTGGTGTTGGCCTACGTCTGGACGCGCCAAATTTCAGCGACGTATTCAATACGATCAAATCGGGCCTCCGCTATACGACCGCAGTAGCCTTGCTGCTGGCCTATTTTGCAGCGATCTAATGTTATCTGGCCCTCTCCTTCGATAAAGAGGGCTAGATAAAAATTATCACACCCGCTAAATAATATGTGGATACATTCCGGAACTCAGAGAAGCGTTATTCCACACTATCAGGTGTTGGAAAACCTCAGCTGGTTGGCCCGCAGCGCTATTTGTAGCGGTTTGCAAACGAAAGTCGCTACATTTATCGAACTATTTTTCTAGAAACCTGTCGACTCCCCACATGGGGAAATTCGTGTCACAGTTATAACTCCACGCTATACGTGTGGATGCCCAAACGATTTGCGTACCGATTAAGCGAGTCCAGTGACCAAAATACGCGCACAAGTTCACGTCGAGAACGTAGCGGGTAATATTGACCATCGGGACTGTAGCGCACTTGGAGCTGCCAACCGTGGCCGGAAGGCTCCGGAATAGCACGTAAGTACCGCGCAGCTCCGGCAACCACTAGTATCTTCAGTGCCTCGGCGCTGATTGACTCACGCATGGCGACTTCGCCTCGATGGTGGCGTGTTATCCAGGGCGGCGGCGATATCTTCCGGCATCAGTTCTTGCTGCGCCTTCTTCGACAGCATCTTGCCTTGCGTTGACTGCCGCGGATTTCCCGGTACCGATTGCGAGCGCCGACTGTCGCGCTGCGCTTGGACGAGCTGGGCGACTTGCAGCACATGACCCAAGCGCTTGTTCTCGACGATGGCACCCTGGTCTATCTCGCAGAGTTTTTCGTAGGTGGTAAAGGGGAGGGCGGTGCCGTCCACCCTGGGCTCGATGCGGCCATCCGGGTAGTGGTAGATCTCGACATGATCACCCGCCAGGCGACGGGACTGCGGAGTGTCCGCTAGCAGATACAGCACCTTGTCGTACTGCACGGTCAACCGCTGCGAAACTCGCCGCGCTTCTCGCCAGGCGAAGATGGGGGCATGCCGAGATAAGGGGGAAATTCATTCATTTGGTCTGTAAGTAGCTGTTTTTGATCATGAAAGCCCTAGGGCGATGATCGCATTAACCACACCCGCCTCTATCTTGTGCTGCGAACTCCATTCCCATCCGCCGACAGCGTTTTTGATCCGCTCGTAGCGCAGAAACGACTTTGAGGCTTTTGGATGGCCCTTTCCTCAACCGTCGCAGGAGGTACTGATCATGGAGCACACTGCCGCTCAACCGGTTGAAACGGTCGTAGACATTACCTGTGATGTTTGCCGCCAGAGCACTAGCGTTGAAGGTTATGGTCAACAGTTTGGAACCCTTCAGGCACACTGGGGGTATGGCTCCAAGCATGATGGCGAGCGCTACAAGGTTCATCTTTGCGAGCTTTGGTTTTTCCGCACACTAAGCGGCCTACGTCGCGAGCGCATGGTCAACGCCATGTTCGACGAGGAGCCTGATTCCACGAAGGATGAGTTCGGCCTGGTGCGGCGCGACGAATTCTGGGGCGATGGCTGAGCCTGAGCGCAGATATCAGGAGTGGTAGCCGTTCAGTCTTCAATCGAAGAGCTGAAGACAGGCTCGAAAATCGAACCCGCCGCTTGCTCCTCATTCCGGCCGGCCTGCAGCATGTCGCCCTTGCTCGGGTAGTGACACAGCAGCCGCCGAGCCTCATTGCGGATGGACTCCGACAAGGTGGTGTCACGAGAGAGCTCGACGAGAAACTCCTGGGCCTGCACCACCGAGCGGGTACGTTCGTAGGGTAGCGTCATCTGAACCTCCACTCCGCTTCTGACCTCAGTGTGCCGGATCATGAGCTACTTGCGCCACCGCTGCTCGTGGGCGGTGCCTGCCCGAGCAATTTCAGTTGCGCGGTGGCTTTAGCCAGACGCTCCTGCAGGCTCTGGGTTTGCTGTGCCTGAATCGAGGAGGCTTCACCAAGCCGGGTCACCTCATCCTGCAGAGCGTGGCAGCGCTGCTCCAAGGCTTCATTCGTACGTTCAATGCTGGTCAGCGTGTTCTGGGCGACCTCCAGAGCCTGAGCCTTCTGCGTCAGTAGCTTCTGCTGCGCATGCTGATCCTTCTGCTGCTGCCGCGCCTCGGCAAGCAGGCGCGCATTGTCGCGGTTCAGGTGGGTCAGCTCGTCCTGCTTGACGATCAGGGTCTGCTGTAGCTGTCGCAGTTCCAGTTGCAGTTGTTGTACCTGCGACTCGTGCCGGCGCTGCTCTTGCTCACGCTGCTCCTTGCTGGCCTGGCGATAGTGCTCCAGGGCATCACGGGCATGCTGATGCTTGTCCTCCAGTGAGCGAATCTGCCCGTCGCGGTCTTGCAGGCGCGCTTCCTGGTCGTGGTTGGCTTGCTGCAGGCGGGCATTCTCGACCTCGGCCTGTTGGCGCAGCTGTTGTTCCTGCAGCAGTGCTTGCTGGGCAGCCTGGAACTGCTCCGTGAGCCCAGCGCACTGACCTTCCAGCTGCTGGATACGGCTTTCGGCCTGCCGAATCTGGTTCTGGTAATCGAGTCGTTCCCGTGCCAGTTGCTCGCGCTCCTGGGCCACGTCGGCCTGCGCTTCCTCCTTGAGCTGATCCGCCAACTGGGCCACCAGGTTGGCCAGCTGCTCGCTGAGCGGCAATGCGGCCGCGTTCCGGCCGCGGTCGGCGTCTTCGAGTTCTTTCAGGTAGCGATGGATGGTGGTTTTTGAGCCGGTATTGCCCAGCTCGACCCGTATTGCGTCGATGCTGGGATTCTCACCCCGCGCCAGGATGGCCTGGCGGGCTTTCTGAACCAGCGCCTTGTTGATGCCGCCGCGGGCCATGGTCTGCTCCTACGATTTCATAATGGATTACATACCATGTATTTACATACTAAATTGTCATGAAGTAAAGCAGGATTTGAAGGCTTGTTTCAGATAAAATAACCGATGATTATTCAATATGATTGGCAAAAACGGCTGCTTCGCGGTCGTTTCCCAGTACACAAAGGGCACGCACGGGCGATGAAGGACGTCGAGCGCTACCTGCAAGCCGGCACGCGGGAAAACACCCGGCGTAGCTACCAGTCGGCCGTCGAACATTTCGAGGTGACCTGGGGCGGCTTCTTGCCGGCCACGAGTGACTCCATCGTGCGTTACCTGGTGGACTACGCCGACACGCTGAGCCTCAACACGCTAAAGCAGCGCCTCGCCGCCCTCGCGCAGTGGCATATCAGGCACGGCTTCCCCGATCCCACCAAGACCCCGACCGTACACCAGGTACTGAAGGGAATTCGCACCCTGCACCCGAGCCAGACAAAGCAGGCCGCGCCGCTGCAATTACAGCATCTGGAGCATGCGGTTGAGTGGTTGGAGCAGGAGGCTATGTGTCTGTTTCAAGCCGAAGACCTGGCGGGATATTTGCGCTGTCGGCGGGATACGGCATTGCTACTAATCGGCTTCTGGCGAGGCTTTCGTAGCGATGAACTGTGCCGCTTGCAGGTGGAGCACATTCAAGCCGAAGCCGGTGCTGGCATGACGCTGTTTTTGCCTTGGAGCAAGGGTGACCGGGACAACCTTGGCACCACTCACTACGTACCTGCGCTGAGGCGGCTGTGCCCAGTACAGGCCTATCTCGACTGGATCGGTGCAGCAGGGATTGCTCGAGGGATGGTTTTTCGTCGGCTGGACCGTTGGGGCAACTTGAACGAGGCTGGCTTGAATCCTGGCAGTCTGATCGTCCTACTGCGGCAGATACTCCAGCGTGCGGGGATCCAGGCTGACCTTTACACCAGCCACTCATTGCGTCGAGGCTTCGCCACCTGGGCCACGGCCAATGGCTGGGACATTAAGGCGTTAATGACCTACGTGGGGTGGAAGGACATCAAATCGGCGATGCGCTACATCGACCCTGCCATCTCCTTTGGCGGCCTCGCTGCGAGGCCTGCTCTCGAACTAAATGCCAGCACTTTGACTCAAGTGCCAGCTTCTCACTAACATCGACGCACGACAGGAGTGACGGTGCAATGAGTACGCAGACCAGCATCGAATGGACGGAAATGACCTGGAACCCGGTGGTGGGTTGCACCAAGGTGTCGCCGGGCTGCAAACACTGCTATGCCGAGAACATGGCGCGTCGCTTGCAGGCCATGGGCACGCCCGGCTACGAGAACGGCTTTCGCCTCAGCCTGCGCCCAGAGAAACTGCAGGAGCCTCTGCAGCGCAAGAAGCCGACCATCTACTTTGTCAATTCCATGTCTGACCTGTTCCATGAGCAGGTGCCGGACACCTACATCGACCAGGTGTTCGCGGTTATCCACCAGGCCTCACAGCACACCTTCCAGATCCTCACTAAGCGGGCCGAGCGCCTGGCCGACTATTTCAGCCAGCGCACACCGCCGGCCAACGCTTGGCTGGGGGTCTCGGTCGAGGACCGGGAGTACGGCGTGCCCAGAATCGACTGCCTGCGTGGCATCAACGCCGCGATCCGTTTCCTCTCCGCGGAACCCTTACTAGAAGACTTGGGTGAACTGAACCTGACTGACATCCATTGGGTCATCGTCGGCGGCGAGTCCGGCGCCAAGGCCCGGCCAATGAAGCAGGAGTGGGTGGATAACATCCACCGCCAGTGCGATGCCTTTGGCGCTGCTTTCTTTTTCAAACAATGGGGCGGCTGGGGCTCCGATGGCGTGAAGCGTTCAAAGAAAGCTAATGGCCGGCTGCTGAAGGGCCAGACCTGGGATGAAATTCCGCTGCTGACCCTCGCCTGATACCAAAACAAGGACGACCCGATGGCCAAGGATGACGAGAAGTACCGCTGGGACTGGGCAACCCAAACCTTTCCCACCATCGATCCACACAGCAAGATCAAGCACCAGATCATCGACGACTACATCCAGGCCTACATCGATGTCCTGATGCGGAATCAGCAAATGCCACTGCTTGGCCTATCAATTGTCGATGGCTTCAGCGGTGGAGGTATATATAACGACAGCGCAGGCGGTCACCACTTCGGCTCCCCGGTGATCGCCCTGGAAGCAATCCAGGAGTCGGAAGTGCGCAACAACGTGGGGCGCATCAAGCATCGACCGATCTGCTCGCAGCATCACTTTGTGGATGTGAAGCCGAAGAATACTGCTTGCTTGCACGCCGTCCTGGCCAGCCGCGGACATCAGGCCCGCATTGGACAGGACATTCACCTGCATACCGCCGAGTTCACCAAAGCTCTTCCGGCCATTGCGCAAAGCCTCAAGGCCTTTGGAAAAAGCGAGCGCGTTCTGTTTCTGCTCGATCAGTACGGCTACGGCGACGTGCCATTCGGCCAGATCAAATGGATCTTCCAGCACCTCAGCAATGCTGAGGTCCTGCTGACCTTCAATGTCGACTTTCTAATCACGTACCTAGCGGACCGCCACGCCAACCGCAAGGCTATTGCCAGTATCGGTCTAGAACAGTATGTCCCCTGGGAACAGCTACGGCACTTAAAAGCACATAGCTCCCAGGATTGGCAGTACCTGATCCAGCGCTATCTGTCGGACGGGATCAAGCAGGAAAGCGGCGCGCAGTTCATGACGGTGTTCTTCATTCGCCCACACGGCACCAACCCCATGGCCTACTGGTTCATCCACCTGGCGAACAGCTACCGCGCCAACGACGTGATGAAAGCCATACACTGGAAGTACGGCAACAATTTCTCCCACCTGTTATCACCGTCCTGCTTCTTTGGTTACGACGCTAACCGGGATGTGGGGGTGACCGGCCAGCCGGACCTACTCTGCGAAGGAGAACACCAGTTCGACCAAGTGACTGATACCCGGATTCGTGGGGAACTGTCCGAGCTGCTACCCAAACAGGTATTCGAAGTCGAGCGTCGCCCCTTCATCCAGCTCATGACGGAGCTCACCAACTTCACCATGGCAGACGAAAGTCGCGTGAAGCTGGCCCTGGATGTCGCGGTGGCCAACGGCGATATCCAGGCAGTGGACAAGGAAGGCAAGAGCAGGCGGCGCAAAGGCACGAGCATCAAGTCCACCGATATCCTGATCGCGCCGCCGCAGAAGACGTTTTTCTTCTTTCCCCAACAGAAGAAGACGTCCAGGGACACATGACCATCAACACCGCTGCCGCCAACAGTGTTAGATCTGATCCTGGCCTTGTCGACCGAAACGCTGGTCAAGCGCTCCACTGCGGTTAAGGCCTGACCCCTTCTCTGGGCCTGGCTGCCAGTCTTGATTGCAAGCTCCAACGAGTGCGGCGATAAGAAGGGAGTTTCAAGCGGGCAAGCCCAAAAACTGCATAGTGCGTGATGTGCAAGTGAAAATCATTGTCACTTGCCACGGAGCTGACTAAAACCTGCCCAGTTGGCACCTCCCTCCCCGAAGTTAACTATCGATTAAGTATTTGATTTAAAAAGAAAATATAGGCGATCCAGAAAAATAATTTGACATGCCAGCCAAGTTCAAAGTAGACATGCAGGCATAGGGAAACAGATTTTCATAATAGACAGTAAGGATGCTTGAATGGATTTTTCAATTAATCCCCCCCAGCGAATTGTCTTTGTGGGACTAGGAACGATTGCCCAGTCCTTCCTTCCTCTCCTTTCTAAGGTTCACGACTTATCTACTTTAGAAATCTACGCGATCGATCCAAAAACACCACCGCTTATTGAGTACTTTGCTAACAGTTTTGGCTTAAAATTTATCAACTCTGCAATTGATCAAATCAACTATCGCGACATTCTTGTGCCGATTCTTGGTGAAGGGACGGTTCTAATAAATCTATCAACCGACGTCTCAAGTCTTGCCCTGATAGAATTATGCCGCTCCGCAGGGGCTCTTTATTTAGACACATGCATTGAGCCGTGGAAGGGCGGATATGATGACCCAACCATACCACTGCATAAGCGAACTAACTATCACTTAAGAGAACAAATGCTGTCTCTGAAAAAGAGGCTAGGCTCAGGGGTGACGGCTCTCGTGGCGCATGGCGCGAATCCTGGGTTGGTATCCCACTTCGTTAAACGTGCTCTTTTAGATTTAGCGGAAGAGATATTGGGTGATTGTAAAAAGCCCTCTAATAAAGAGCAGTGGGCTATCCTAAGCCAAAGATTGGGTGTCAAAGTAATCCATGTCGCAGAGTACGACTCGCAAATTTATCAGAAATCTAGGGAGAGGGGTGAGTTCGTAAATACTTGGTCAGTGCATGGGTTCATAAGTGAGTCGCAACAACCGGCAGAGTTGGGCTGGGGAAGTCACGAGCGAAGTCTACCCACGGATGCGTCAATGCATACAGATGGATGCGGAGCAGCAATCTATATTGAGAAGCCAGGGGCCTCTGTTAGAGTTAAGACATGGACGCCATTTAACGGCCCTAGCTTAGGTTATTTGGTAACTCATCACGAGGCAATTTCAATTGCTGACTTTTTGACGCTCAGAACTGCCGATGAGACATATAGACCAACTGTCCATTATGCCTATCGCCCAAGCGATGAAGCAATTCTCTCTGTACATGAATGGTTCGGCAATGATTGCATGACTCCAGAAAAGACAAAAGTACTTCGTCCTGGTGATATCTTGTCGGGTTCTGATTACCTCGGTGTTCTTCTTATGGGGCACGAAAAATCTAGTTATTGGTATGGATCTATCTTAAGCATCGAAAAGGCCAAGGAACTTGCCACTCTCAACACTGCAACAACGTTACAGGTAGCAGCCGGAGTTCTTTCCGGTTACTTATGGATCCTGAGCCATCCGTCGGCAGGAATAATTGAAGCCGAAGACATGGATCATGAAGTGGCACTATCTTATATTTCACAGTATCTAGGCGAACTAAAAGGGGTTTATTCGGACTGGAATCCTACCAAAAACAACCCAGGCACCTTTTCGGCCATAGATAGCGACTCTCCCTGGCTGTTCTCAAATTTTGTCCTCTGAACAAGGAGCGTTCAAGTGTCAAATGTTAAGTCGGGTATTGGTCTTAAAAGCTACGAATGGTCATCCCTGGAGTTGCTGAAGGGTTTGTCAATTGAACAGATAAAGTCGAATCCCTCAAAGCTCGAGGAGCGTCGGCCTTTCTTTTGGCATGACATGAGCTCTGAATTTGATTCAATAAACTTCTTGCGCTACTTGTTTGGCCGTCGCGACATTCAATTTAGCAATGAATTTATCGAGTTCGTATGCCTGTGGCATCTCGATGAGCAAAATCATTATCGCGGACTGAGAAAGATTAATAGCGTACTTTACTCCATGCCGGAAGACATGATTGATCGCGAGATTAGATCGAACTCTCCGGACTTTTCTCATATCGAAGACTTCATGAAGGATGAATTCACAATTCTTCTCTCTATCGCATTTGATGAAGTGACCAGCACAAGAGCCTACAAGCAAGATGTAAGCTTCTTTGACTCGTTTGAAAACGAGTCTCTTTCAACCTGGATTAGATATGCTGCCCGTGATGAGGCAGCCCATTACGGTAATGCAATGAAAATTCTTCGCCTTAATCACTCTCATCGCTTTGATGAGGTTGAGGCGATTCTAGACAAGATTGTGGAATTCGAAACTTCAGAGAGCTTCGACTATCAGCGAACCTTTATATTTGACCATGACACCGACGACTTTTCTCATGTTTTATTGAAGGATAGTCGCGATACCATATTAGAGGTACTTCGAGGAAAATGACCTGGTTAGTTATGGCACTTATGGCTCCACTGCTGTGGAGCCTTTCAAATATCCTGGACAAGCTGGCAGTGATCCATCATGCGAATCACTGGACTACATTTATATTTCTCCTGAGCATTGGAAATCTTCTTTATTCTGCGCTGATTTTTCTTCTCTTTACACCATCTGACTTTGACACAACCTCAGCGCTTCTGAACCTGCTGTCAGGATTATGCATTTTTGGAATGTATTTCCTATACGCAATGCCGCTGAAGTCGGTCGATATCTCTACTGCGATTGCGCTTCATCAGTTAACTCCTTTGCTGGTGCTTGTCGTATCGATCCTCTTGCTTGGCTATTCGCCAACAGGGATTGAGCTGCTCGGCATTGCCTTGGTTTTTGTCGGGGTTTACTTTGCTGTGGCAATCGGCAAAGGGAGACCAGGCTCGATAAGTTTATCAGCAGTATTGCTTCTAATAGGTTCAGCAGTTTTTGGGGCGGTGGCTACGCTACTATACGATCACCTGCTCCTGAGTCACAGCCTGCCCTCGGTTCTTATGTTTAACTATGCAGGCTACGGTCTTGGCGGGACTCTGATGCTGCTGGTTCCGAAATGGCGCCATTCCATCGCAAAGGATGTCTCCGAAATGCCACCAAAGGGCTGGGCGGTGTATGCGCTGAGCAATCTCTTCGACGCCGGTGGATACGCGCTTTTTATTGGCGCATTATCTGCTGGTGGAAACGTTGCGGTGGTCTCGGTTTTGGTCAGTCTTCACCCGGTATATGTGCTAGCCTTAAGTCATTGGCTAGCAATAGTTAACCCAAAGATACTCAGCGAAAACTTTAGCTCGTCGGACGCATATAAGCGCATGAGCGCCATAGTCGTAATCGTTGCCGGCGTAATAATGATGACCAAGATCTGAAGATGCCATGAGCAAAAATTCAAATATCAAGTTGATCTCAGCCTCAATAGATGATGAGCTCTTACTCGTGGAGCTAATGAAAAAATACCACCTATACGATGGTATTGAGATGACTGACGAAGACAGGCTGGCTGCACTTCGCCCTCTCTTGTCATCTTCAGAAAAGGGCAACGTTTGGATTATTTGTCTTGGCAGCAAGCAGATTGGATATATTGCTACTTGCAATTGCTACAGTATCGAGTTCAGGGGGATTGAGGTCTGGATTGATGAATTTTATATCGATGAACAGTGCCGAGGACAGGGATTTGGCAGTGAGATTCTAGAAAAGGTCAAGTCCTTCTTGAAGTCTCAAGGTGCCGCAATAGTTCATCTAGAAGTGGACGAAAATAATCCTAAAGCAGTAAGCCTTTATAAGAAGTCAGGTTTCGAATTTCGCGAGCGATTCGTTATGATGAGTCATAGTCTCAAGTAAAGATATACATTTTGAGTGGTGCCTATGATTACGCAGCCCCTTGTCAAATTGGCTGCTGAACTGGTCGACGTTCGGGCAATGCCGGCGTTTCTTTGTCGTGATCGCTCAGCGGCTACCGAATCGCTAGGTCACTGATCAAGCCGGGCTGATTCCGGCTCGGCTTGATACGGTTTAACGAGCTACTGCTGATGCTCAGGCTCAAGACTGGTCAAGGGAGTTAGGAAGCCCTGAGCGGAGCGAATCCACGTCGCCAGCGCTTCTAGGCCCAACTGCACAGATTCTGCTTCAGCCCAGATACACGCGTTCTCGGTGGGCGCAGCCGGGGCAGTCCCCTCGACGATAGTCAGTGCCATTGCGTGCAATTTCAGCAGTTCGTCACGCAAGGCGGTGATACCACCCATTTCCGAGAGGCATGCATCCAGACCTTCAACTAGCCGTAGAAGTTGGGATGTATCGAATCCGGCTCGCATTCTGTCCAGTGCTGCGATGTCCACCTCACCGTAGGGTGTGACTCGAAAAGACGCTGACGCAATTTCGATCATATTGCCTCCTCGGCCGCGGCCTTACTGGTCGAGTTGACTCGCAACGAGCCGGCAGCCTGTTGGAATACCGAATCCTTGATCCAGGGCTCCGGCGGTCGGTTGAGCTTAAGGTTGAACTCGCCGAAACGCTTGACGTTACTGGTCAGGTAGGGGCTAAGAAAGGACACGTCCTCATCGGTAAACTGCCACCCTTCGCGGGCTAGTTTCTGCAAGATGCGCATCATGTCCACGGTGTTCTGCAGAATCACCGACGAAGCCACCATGTCGTTGTAACGCAGACGTTTCTGCTGCTCGTCCGGATCGTTTTCGGCAATTACATCGCCGCCGAAAGAGAGCCACTTGGAGAAGCCGTTGTAGGACTCGATTTTGTTGGTGTTCGCAGTGACCTCCTGGCGCAGCTCTCGGCTGCCAATCCAATTGAGCAGGAAAATCGTGCGGATAACACTGCCCAGCGTCTGTGCTGCGAGGTAGAGCTTGTTGCGCCGGCTGTAAGAGCCAAGTTTACGTAGCAGCATGGGCGAGGAAATCTTGCCGGCCTGGATCGACAGCGCAATCTGCATCAGATCCTGCCAGTGAGTTTCGATCAGGTGCCAGTCGGCAGTGTCGGTGAACAGTCGGTTTATGTGCTTGTACGATACGCCTCGATCCGGTCGGCACATCACTAGGTCGCGCCAGTTGCGGATACGCGGCATCAGATTGATACCCAGGAGATGAGTGAAGGCGAATACTGTGGCCGACTGGCCCTGGGTGTCGGAGTAGACCGTATCGGGCTCGACGCTAAGGCTGACTTTGAGCAGTCCCTCTATCACATAGATCGCCTCCCAGATGCCTGGCGGGATGAAGTGCTGGAACACTGCAATGTAGTTGTTGGCCACGTGTCGGTACGCCACGGCCCCCATCTTGCGATAGCGGAAGTGGTAGCCGGCCAGTAGGTTGTCGTCATAGAAGTCGAACTGGGTACCGTCTGCGGCCACTGCTTTGCCATCGCCCCAAAGCTTGGGCAGGTCAAGTTGCAGATAGAGCTCCACCAACTCGCGATTAGCCTTGTCCAGTTTCTCCAGCGAGAGGTGGCGGCGATTGGTATAGGACAGCATATGCGGTGTGACATTACCGGCCAGATGCCGCGCGGCCTGGCTGGGACCGAGATTGCAGCCCATGGCGAAGATCGTCATCAGGTAGCGCTCGGCCGGCTCTTTGAGCTTTGGCTCGTTGCCGGACATCGGTCCGAAATGCCGCGTGAACTGAATCCAGTGCTCAATGTTGGCCATAATGTCCAGCACGTGCCTGGCTGGCATACGCTGCATAAGCGCCGTCTGTAGCGAGATGGCTGAAGGCGGGATGTCCCGTGCCATCACCCGCCGCAGTACCGGCTCGCCTGCATCGTTGATCGACACATCCCCTCGACAGGAAGGGAACTTGTCATCTAACTGTTGCGCGGTTTCCTCCAACTGGCTCTTGAGCGAGGCGACAAACTCCTTCGCTGTGGTAGGAAGGCCCACCTTCTCGCAGTATGCCGGTAGCCACTGGAGACACTCTTCCCAAGGCAGCAACTGTTTACGGTAGTCGGCGAAGGATTCCGATCCCTGCACGCACAGATCACCCGAGCGCAGTTCACTGGCCAGGTAGGAGAACACGCAGACCTCCAGATAACGTCGGTTGGTAGGCGGCCCTTCACTGGTAGGGCGACGCACGATCTTCACCCAGCGATCTGATGCAAACGACAAGTCGACATGCTCATCGATCCATTCACGGTGCAGATTCTCACTGTCCTGAATGAGCTGAAGCGCCTGGATAAGTGAGCGATCCTGGGTGGTGGGCTCCAACTGGAGAAGGTGGCTGAGGCGAAACAGCAGTGAACGATGGGACTTGAAGTGCCTCCAGATCAGCGGCAAGTAGTTATTACCTCCTGTGGCCTGAACTTCAGCACAAACCTCTCGCAACCGATCCATGTTGCCATCGGGGGAGAGGTATTCTCGAATCAGGCTACCAGCCTCCTGGTCATCCGGCTCTTGAACCAGAATCTGCACCACGCCGTCCAGGGTGGCCGCCAGTTGTTCCAACTTCTGACGTTGACGTGCCTGGATTTGCTCCAGCTCCTCCTTGGCGCGTTTGTGGATCGTGGAGATTCTTCGGATGAACATCTCGGCCAGGTGATCTCGGGTTCGCACCCGCATACGGTAGATCAAAGCAAGCATCAGCGTGTAACGCTTCGGCAGCGAGCAGTCCTTCAGTTCAGATACATCCGACGCCGCAGCTTGGGCAGCAAAGTGGCGAATTTTCGTATCGACGATCCCATCAAAAATGGCATCCAGTTTCCCGAAACTCTCTAGCCAGGCTAGGTGGTCGATCAGTACCTCCAGATGCTTGCGCGAGGGTTTCTTGGGTGCCTGTTTGAGTGTGTTGAAGTCACTCTGCCGACGCCCGAAGTCCGTGTCGAGAAGATCCCTTAGCTTATAGATCACCTTGATTGGAGCTCTGGCTACCACAAGGTTGAAGATTTTCTCTTGTGCTTCTGCACGAGCGGCTTCTGCTAGGTCATTCAAGGTCGAATAGGCGGGCAGCTCGTAGTTTTGGCGCAGCAACTCGTCAATGATCGCATTAATAATGTCAGCGCGCTGTTCGAGGAGGGGAGCCATCAACTGTGCATGCGTGGATGCTATGTCTTGACCATCCGAGCCGTAGAACGGTCGAACCCCAAGTTTTTCCCGAACGGCACTCATATGGCGGTAAAGCTGCATCCACTTGTAGGGTGATAGCGCAACCTTGCTGCGTAGACCTATTTGTGTGCGGATGAAATCGACAACTGGCTCCGGCACTTCAGCGATTTCTGGAAAGTATCGGAGTACCTGAAAAGTCTTGAACAGAACAGCGAGATTCAGTCGGAATGCTGCATTAGAGCGACTTTTGACCCACGTGACTTCTTCCTCGGAGAAGCTGAATTCACGCTGAAGCTCGGCCCTCGAATAGGAGCGCGACAAAACAGGGTAGGCGGTACGTTCGAGGGATGCCATGTGTCACTCCTTTCCTTGAACCAGACGGAAAAGATAGACCATGAGGTGCAAGCCAGCGCTTGCCGGATAGAAAGCCTTTCAGAGCAATGGCTTACATTCCAAATGAATGAATTTTCCCCTTATCTCGGCATGACCCCAAGATCAGATCCAAATCTTCATCACTGTGCAGCGGGCGATGGCAGTCATGCTCAGAGCGCGGCGGCTTGGCAAAACGCGCGTTGTAGCTGGCCATAAAGTGGGCTGCAAAGGCATTGGCGTCGGGCATGTTGCTGATTCCGCGAAGCCGCAGCTCCTTGACCAGGCGATCCTGCAGAGTGAGGTTCGCACGCTCCACACGACCTTTGGCCTGGCTGCTGTTGGCGCAAATGCTCTCGATGTTCAACTCGTACATCGCTCGGCCGCACTGGGTATAGCCGTCGCCGCCCTGAGGCGCCTTGTGGTTACTGCGGAACACGCTGGCTTTGTCGCTGTAGAAGGCCAGCGGCTTTCCATGCCGCTCCAGGTAGGCGCGGGTGGCGGTGAAGTAGCTGAAGGTCGATTCGGCTTCGGTGAAATGCAGGTGCATCAGCTGGCTGGTTGCATCATCAATGAAGACCAGCAGCGTGCAGGCCGGTCCATGATCCTCGAACCAGCGATGATCGCTGCCATCGATCTGGATCAGTTCGCCGCAACAGGCACGCCGGTTGCGTGGCTGATAGACCTTGGGCGGCCGTTGCTTGCGCGGTACCCACATGCCGGCATCAACCATGATCCGTCGTACCGTTTCTTTGGCCAGCTTAAGGCCGTGGCACTCGACCAGTTTTTCCTGGGCCAGAGTTGGACCAAAGTCGCTATAGTTCCGTCGAATCAAGCTAATGGCGCGATTCTCCAGATGTTAGGCCGGTTGGGCCATCCTCGCGATAACGCAGAACCAGCCGGTGCACCTGACGTGTCGTCAGGCGCAGACGCTGCGCCGCGGCGGCAGGTTTCAACCGACCCTCGATGATTGTCTCGATGACCTTGAGGCGATCCAGCTCCCGCATGCTCATTGTGACCCATCCGCAAGTTGCCGCAGTCATGGCGTGCCTCCTGTGATGCAGGAGGGAAACCCTAGACGCCGATTTGGGACATTTCTATTTGTCGATTTCAGTTAACCACAAGAACAACTAAGCTATTGTTATCTATAGGAAATATTTCTAACTCCGCAAAAAACCTCCCCGTTACCAATGAATTTATTGCGATTAATGAGAGTTGCGCTTGACTTACTCTAATTAATGCAAATCTACAAAATGTATTATTTTGCGAGTTCTTATGAAGATTTTGAATAAGGGGCAGGGCGTCCTATGGGACGGAAAGCTATGTGCCTACGAAGCCTCCCTGGGGCCAGACTTGGTACAGGTTTACGTGAAGGAAGAAAAGAGATATCAGTCGGTGCCTGTCGGGGAGTTGGCAATAGTTTCATCAACGGAGGGAAGGAGCGAAAAGGCTGTAAGTGATATATCCGAAATAAGCGAAAAAGAGTGGCGGAAGGCAAAGTTTCGATTTGAAATGATAAAAAAGTTTTTAGATGGTGAGCGAACGACAGAAAATCTATCTAAATTATCTAAAAGGCTCAGGCTGAGCTCTAGCAGAGTCTATACGTTGATTAGAAGCTTCGATGAAAGCATGGGGCCTAGATGCTACTTGAGGGAGAGATCCGGAAGGCCCGTTGGTTGTCGTCAGCTTGACCCTCGCGTTGAAGAAATTATTGAAGCCGCCATAAAGAACGAATGGAACGGTCCTGGATCTCGTGTAGCGAAAGTTTGGAAGGCGGTAAAGAGCGTATGCGAGGTCGCAGGGTATTCTGTGCCAGCATTTTTGACAGTTAAGTCGCGCCTGCATGACAGAGGGCAGTTCCAGCTCGACAAATTGAGGATCGGGCTTAAGGCGGCAAACGACCTGCACCAGGCTAGGCCTGGAAAGAATGAGGCCAATGCCCCTCTACACCGATGGCAGATTGATCATACGGTGATTGACTGCATTATTGTGGACGAGATAACCCGAAAGCCTCTCTGCAGGCCTTGGGTTACCTTGATAATCGATGTATATACGCGAGTTGTCATTGGATATTACCTTTCAATACACGCACCCAATACTTACAGTGTTGCCATAGCTCTAACTCATGCTGTTCTTCCCAAGAATAAATGGCTTGCCGTCCTAGATGATCAGGACCTAAGTCATCCTTACTATGGGCGACCTATAGAGTTGCACATGGACAATGCAAAGGAGTTCAAGTCTAAGCCATTCAGGAGAGCCGCGGCTGACAACCAAATCAAGCTTGTATGGCGCCCCAAGGGCAAGCCATGGTGGGGAGGACATATTGAGCGCTTGAATGGAACACTCGCTATGGGGTATGTCCACTATCTCCCGGGGACCACCCTCTCGAACGTCGAGGTAAGAGGTGACTACGATAGCGAAAAGGAGGCCTGCCTTACATTCTCGGAGTTCAAGTTATGGTTTGCCAGGGCTATTCAGATATACCATCATGAAAAACATAGAGCTCTGGGCGTTTCGCCACACCAGAAATGGATGGAGGCATTCACAAAAAGTGGTGTGCTAACACATCCTGCACTCTTGGATGATCCTATGAAATTTTTATTGGACTTTATGCCGGAGGAGAGTCGATGCATAAGCAGGTCTGGAATTATATTTAAAAAATTCAATTATTGGTCGCCAGCCTTGGCGCCATACGTCAAATCAGGAAGCTGCAAGGTAAAGTATAATCCGCTCTCGCTTAAACAGATATGGGTATGGGTGCCTGGCGGTAGATATATAGAGGTTCCATATTCAGATTTGTCGCTTCCTGATATTACTCTTGAGGAACTGAATGTTGCCAAAAAGCAGGTCTCTGAAGAGGCAAATAAGTATCCGGGTCATGAATCAAAAAATTATTCTCGTTTGGTAATTAATCAGATAAGCAAGAATCGCCAATTGGTTGAGCAGGCTAAATTGGCAACCAAAAAGGCGAGAAAGACTAGTGAGAACTTGAGGCAAGGCGAGTTCTTTCACAAAATCTTGCCTGTTGATGCTCCGGAGAACGCCTGTATGACAAGTGAAGACGATACTGATTTAGACTCTTCACCTAAGCCAAGCCTATACGATATAGATCTCTCATGAGTGAGCGACAAATGAGTAGCTTCGAGCATGTTATAGAAGGACGTCGACATCTTGTGGAGGCCGAAGAGTGTCTCCGACTGAACGTAATCTATGAAGATGTCTGGATTAATTACCCAGGTGCAGATTATATTTTGAAACTGATTGGCACTTTCCTAAGAATGCCAGAGAAGATTCAAGCGCCTAGTGTTCTAGTGTATGGCGACCCAGGTATAGGGAAAACGGCGTTATTTCAAAGGATAGCTCGAACATACGGTTTTAGCTCTGGTGTAGAGAAGTGTGTTGCCTGCCTAACTTTGGCGGAAGAGAATCCCGAAAATAGCAAGGCCTTTCGCTCGCTGGTTGTTCGTGCATTAACGGCAGGGGCTTATGATAATCCCAATCTTGCAGACGAGACTTTGCTTGCCTCCATTCGATCACTAAACATCAAAGCACTGGCAGTAGACGAGCTAAATGATATGCTTCTATGCTCTGCGTCGGAAGTTCGTAAGAATATTAGGCTCTTGAAAAAGCTCTCTGGCAGGCCTTTTGGTCTGTCAGTCATTGGTCTAGGTACTGCTGATAGTGAGTCCGTGATTGGCTATGAGAAACAGATGGATCGCCGATTTGAGAAGATTAAACTCAAGCCGTGGCAAGCCAGCGAAGAGTTTGAGTCATTCTTGGCGAGCTTTGAGGCTACTTTGCCCTTGAAATATCCATCCAGGCTATATTCTCGTCGCAATATAAATTATTTGCTCAAGGAGACGGATGGGATTCTTGACGAGATACTGAAGCGGATCTGCAATGCAGCCGCTTATGCAATCCTTGAGGGTGGAGAAAAGATCACTATGGATCTTCTAAAGAAGGGGGAGCGACGGCCCATATTCTAGGAGGCGTCATGATGATCTTTGCGGAAGACGAGTCTATTTCATCATGGATTTGCAGACAGATAGTCTATAGGCGTCTAGAGGCTGCTAACGCAAGCTGGTTGCTGCTGTCGGATTTTATTCGCGGAAAAGAGCTACATGGAGATATTGATTTCAATTACAGTGAGCAAGATGCTGAAAGGGTAGAGGAATTAATTGGTGCACTTCCGAGTAATTTTCTCAATCAAGCCAAGCCCTCTCCGTTCTGGCTGCTACCAGACCACCGAGCTCGCGCTTCGTTCTGCAAGCTGTGCGTGAAGAGAGATCTCCTGACATTCAGAGTGCCAGTGTGGCGGCGTGAATGGTCTACCGGATGGTACGTTGTCTGCCCCGAACATAAAGTGCCTATGACTACTCTCAAAGGCCCATATGGCGTGCTCAGAACCGAAGATCGAAACAAGTCGGCAAGTCGTTATCTTCTTGAGTCCCGAGATCTGCAACCTGCACTCGCAGAGAGTCGCGAGCTATCGACAGAGGGTGTGAATTATCAATGCAGACAAGTTCAGGCGCTGGTCGGCATGGCATGGTCTCTACAGAGACCGATTCTTGCGGCAGTAGAAGCCGGGGATATCAATCAACAACAACACGATGTGGTGCTGGATCTCTGTAGCGCCATGCTTCGCCCCTATACGCCTAGTGTTGAGGGTACTCCCTACGTGCAGTGGATTGCTCAGCACGTTTTTGGTCGAGAATCCCCAGGTCCGCTGGACGAACCCGTAAAAAGAATGCGCCTAGATTATGAGCAATTCCAGATGTCTCTTGAGCAATCGGCCCAGACTCCCTGCGCCCATCGGCGAATGATCGCTCTTGGATTGACTGCATGCATTTTGGGGTGTGATGATGTTTATCCGCCTTGGGCTGATTTCGTGGATGCAAGTAGGCAGCGTGGGTTGTTGGTGGCAGATAGCCCGGACTGGCTTTACTGTGCGGTGCTGGGCCCAGCGGGGTCGCACGCGAGGATGTGGCACCTGAATCGTATTAGAGCGTACGCCCCACCACTTAGAGAGTATTTTTTAGAGCTGATCAATAGCCCAGCGCCAAGCTCTAGATTAAAAAATGTGTCGCGCAACATTATGCGTTTGGCTCCTGAAGAGCAACCCGCCTCACCTGGCATACCTAAGCTTTGCTAGCGCAGGTGCCCAACCGACATGGTTCATGATCTCCATGAACCCCCAGCCTTGGTTGTATGCCCACTCTGCAAAACCGACACGAAGGCTGTGACTGGTAAAGTCAATGTCTATTTCGGCCTGTTTAGTTAGCTTTCTAAGAGCCTCATTAACGTTGGATTGCCTTGTGTTATCAATAGTCCCCCAGCGGCTGATTGCAGGGAATACAATTCCAGAGGTGATGCCTGACACGGCCAGCCATTGCTCCATTGCCTGAACGGGGCAATGTGGTTCCATTGCAGGAATATTGAGAAGAGCCCCTTGGCCGGCGTTACTCTTATAAATTACCATGCCTTCAGCGGGTGTGATCAGTATCTGCTCAACCTTGAGTGAGTTAAGATCACCGGATCTAAATCCACGCCAGAAACCTAACGAGAACATGGCTTTGTCTCGATACATGCGTAACAACTGCTCCTTCTTATTTTCGCTGACTGCTAGTTGAAGCACGCTTTCATGAATACTCATGATTTTGTCGAAATTATGAAACTCCAAGGGAGGCCGGCTTCTTCCCCCTACCCGACAGATCCGCTCGGCCTCACTCAAGGCCTGTCTGACGCGCGATGTTTTGGTTGGATCCTGAAATCCAAAACCATAGTGCCAGTGTGACAGCGCAGCCATGCGATGTGAAATTGTACTGAAAGAATAAGTGGTTGATAGATCCGCTATGTAGTTGAGGATCATATGCTCAGTTGCTGGAAGAAGGCCGCCGTTGGACTTGAAATGCTCTCGAGCCTGTCGATAGGCTTTTTCGGTGGCAGCAGATATCGGTCGTTCATATTGTGGCGAGCGTATATCCCGAATATCTTTCTCCACAGGAGACTCCTCAATCGAGCGATATGGAGTTTATAGTGTAGCCAATCCACCGGGAATTCGACTGCTCAACTTTTGTGCGCCTTGAGCATCTACCTCACTCTTTCGACATCTGCGCACCTATCTTCACTCTGTATGTCCCAAGGCTCCTGCGCCAATAACGCTATTCTTCAGGGTAGTCAGGCACTTCCAACGGCAGAGCAAGCAAGCGAGTCGCGCGACTACCCAGCAAGGTGCCGGCCTGGAAATAGCCCATCACCGTGGGCACCGAGCGGTGTTCGGTCATGGCCATGACCTCGCCCAGCGGTACGCCCTGGCGCCCGGCTTCGCTGACAAAGCCCGATCTCAGGCTATGCGCCGCCCAGTCGCCCTCGAGCCCAGCCAGTTTGGCCCGACGCTGCACGATGCGCGCGACCTGGTCGTTGGACAAGCCTGCCGTCCCCACCCGACCGCCGCGGTAGAGCCGCCGAAACAGTGGCCCCGTAGCGGCGGGCGCCACTGCCAGCCAGGCCGCGAGTGCTTGTGCCGCGGGGCCACGCAGTGGCTTTTCCCGGCGCATGCCTTCTGTCTCGGTTTTGGTGACGCCCAGGGAATAGAGCCAGGTGTCGGCATCCAACTGACGCACATCGCCGATCTGCAGTCCCACGACTTCCGAGCGCCGCCGGCCACCACCGCTCCACGCCAGGAGGAGCAGGGCGCGGTCGCGCAGGCCCCGCACGCCGTCACTGCAAGTGGCCAACATCGCTTCCAGCGGTTCCCGAACGGCGGCGGTCTTCTTGCGCACGCTGACGCCCTGACGGGCCTGAGCCTTGCGCGCCTCACGTAGCAACGCCTTCACCGCGGCGCTGTCGGTCGGACTCGGCCAGCTCTTCAGGTCATGCCACTTGGCGAGCACCGCCAGGCGATGGCGCACCGTGTTGTAGCGCAGGGCGCCGAGTTTGGCCTTGACGCCCGCGTCAACCAGCGCGGCATCCAGTGCCGGCGGCAGTAAGTGAACCCAGTCACCGTCTGCCGGGCGCGCCAGATGATCAAGGATGAACTGCACCGCTACGGTGTCCGCCAGCGGCCCCATTTCCAGTGTCTGGCCGTAGCGCACTTGCAGCCAGCCGGCCCAATAGGCGAGGGCGCTACGGTAGCTGCGCACGGTATTGGCGGCGGTACCGGCGGCAACGAATGCGGCAGCGGCGGCACGGGCCTCGGCGTCCAGGCGATCGACGGCCAGCAGGGGGCTGTCGCCGGACAGTAGCGGTATCGTATTATTCATTACGTCCAACGTATTAAATATTCAGTTTCTATTCAATTAGGTCGGATAACATCCGATTATCAGACTTAATATAACGGGAGGCAGGGCATGGCGGTAGGCGTACCGGAAACCGAGGTGTTCGCGGCGGCGGATGCGGTCTTGGCGCGGGGTGAGCGGCCGACGGTGGAGCGCGTGCGCCTGGAGCTGGGGCGCGGCAGCCCGGCGCGGGTCGGGGCCCTGCTCGATCAGTGGTGGGAGCGGCTGGCCCAGCGCCTGCGCGGCGAAACGCGCTTACCGGCGCTGCCGGCAGAGGTGGCGGAGGCCTTCGTCGCGATATGGCAGCAGGCCATGCTGCTCGCCGATGGGGTGGCCGAGCAGGCGCTGGCGGAGCGTCGTACCGTGCTGGAAGCCGAGCGGCTGCGCGTCGCCGCGGTCGAGAACGAGAGTCGCCAGGCCGTGGCCCAGGCCCGACAACAGGTGGCCGCCGCACAGGCAGCGCAACAGAGCGCTGAGACGCGCCTGGCCGACCTGGAGCTGCTGCTCGTGCAGCGCCAGGCGCAGTTGGACGACCTGCAAAGCCGCTGCGTGGCGCTCACGACGGAACGGAAGGAGGCCCTGCACGACGCCAGCATCCTGCGCCAAGAACTGCAGGCGGCGCAGCGCCAGCTGACGCGGGAGCACGAATCCTCGGCCAGCTATGTGCGCGGCGTGGAGGGCCGGGCGCACCGCGAAGTTGATCGCGCCCGCGAGGAGAGCCGGGCAGCGGCTGCTCAACTGAAGACGGCCGGGAAGCAACAGGAACAGCTGCGCCAGCGGCTCGATACGGCGCTGGCTCAGCTCAGCGAGGCGCAACAACTCGCTGCCGCGGAGTCGGCACGGGCGCTGACCCTGGCGCAGCAGCTAAGCCCACCGGTACGCACTCGGCGCGCCAGCACCAAGCCAACGAAGTCAGCCAAGCCAGCGAAACGGGCGGATTCGGAATAACGCCCGGGAGTTGTCAGTCGCCCGGACGGGCAGATGGCAAGCGAGGCAAACTTGTCTGGCGGTCCCAAAGTAGCCTGGCGCATTGGCAGCGCCGGGCTCGCCGACCTTGACCCTCGGTTAGTCGACGCCGCTGCACGGGGAATCGATCAAGACCGGGGCAGAGTATTGGAGCTTTTCGATGATTGCTCTAACCTCTGGATCAAGGCGAGATGCCACTACGCAATGGCCGCAAGACTATCAGGCTAGGAAGGGAGAACAGGTGGGAAAGCCATATGCCGCAGAACTAGACGCTATTCCCTCGACGTTTGAGTGGGCAACTCAGCAGTCAGTCGAACCGCTGCAGCGGTACTTGAGTCGCTGGACCGGCGAATACGCGTGCTTTGTCGGCTCCGGCGGCTCGTATTCGGCAGCTTATGCCGCCGCCGAACTTCGGGAGATTGCGCACGGTTCCCCGACGCGAGCACTGACGCCGATGGAGCTGTCGGCTAAAGCCCGGTTCACCCCAAGCTCCAAGGTCATGCTGCTGTCTGCCGAAGGGCGCAATCCTGATGTGCTAGCCGCCGCTTCCTATGCCATGCAGTCGGATATGACCTGCGCGGCGCTGACTTTGACGTCGGACAACCCGTTGATTCGGCGTGCCGGAGAGAACCTTGCCACACGGGTATTTGCTTATGACATGCCGTGGGGAAAGGACGGGTACCTGGCGACCAACACGCTGATCGCCACCGTATTGCTGCTGCACTGTGCCTTGTTTCCCAAAAACTATAGTCAGACGTTTCTCGCCCAACTGTTTGAGGAGCAGAGGCTGCGTAACCTTCGCGACCAGTGGTACCAGGACAGTACCCTCAGGGCTATAGGCGGGCGTAACTTCATCGTGTTGCACGATCCGATGACTAAGTCATTTGCGATTGACCTCGAATCGAAGCTTTCAGAGTCTGCCGTAGCAAAGGTGGAGATCGCCGACTACCGCCAGTTTGCTCACGGCCGCCATTTGCAGTTGGCCTCCGACACCAAGGGAACTGCCGTCATCGCGGCCTATAGCGCTGAGGCACGCGCACTTGCTGAAGCAACCCTGGCGCTGTTCCCGCCGGACATTCTGACCTTTCAGCTCGAAATTCCCGGCGATGAGCCGAACGAATTGGTGGTTGCCGGACTGGTGATGGCGACGCTCTTGACTGAAGCCATTGCCGGTGCGGTGCAGCGCGACCCAGGACAACCGATAGTGCCGCAGTTTGGTCGGGACATTTACCGGCTGGACAGCAGCCACCACTACCAGGGTGTGTCCCAGTCCACCAATCGCTACCGACTGGCAGCGAGACGCAAGTTTGACCACCTCAACGTCTCCGACGAGGAAATGGCGAAAGCCACCGTCGCCGCCGAAATCTACGAGGCCAAGCTGGAAGGCGCACGGTATAGGGCCATCATCAGTGACTTTGATGGCACCCTGTGCAATGCCGAGCAACGATACAGCGGTATGTGTCCGGCCATTGCACAGCGCATCATGGAGTTGATTGAGGATGGAGTGGTGTTTTCGATCGCTTCCGGCCGTGGTGGCTCGTTGCGGACGGATCTCATGAAAGCGTTTCCACCGGACTATCACCCAGTCATCTGGGTCGGCTACTACGGGGGCTCACTGATCCAGCCCCTGAACGTCGAGGTTGAACATCCCGCCGCCAATCAGGACTTCAAGAGCCTGCTGGGGTGGTTGAAAACCACGGTGTACTACCCTCGACTGAAAAGCTTCGATGAGTCGGTCCGGGGCGGGCAGTTGACCATTCGCGTGTCCAGCCCTGAGGAATCGAGAAAGTTGCGCTTGGCGCTGCGCACACGTCTCAATGCGGCGGGCTTGTCGACCTGGCGGGTTTTTTGTTCGGGACATTCCATCGATGTGCTGGATAGCCGTACCAACAAGAACAACGTCGTGCGCACGATCGCACAGAAATTCGGATTCGATCCGCTCACTCAGGTGCTGCGCCTAGGAGATAGTGGGGATGAAGACGGCAATGACTATGAGTTGCTGAGTGAGGGCTGTAGCCTGAGCGCAGACCGCGTTTCTGCCTCGCTTACCTCCTGCTGGAATTTTGCCACCCCAGGTTGCAGTCAGGCCGGCGCCACTAAGCGGTATTTGGACCACCTGCACAAAGTCGAGGAGGGGTACGAGTTGCGTTTCGACCTGCCAAGGAAGGTGTCGTTTGAAAAGTAGTATTGCGCTGCGATTGCTCGCAGACCAATTAGCATGGACCGATGAAGAAGTCACCGAGGAGTTTCCCGCCCTCCAGCTGATGGTCACGCACAAGTACGACGGCTACCAGGGATTTCAACCGGCTTCGCGATTTCACGTCGCCCTGTTGAATTGGTTGAGCCAGTTCGCTTCAGTCGAGCAGAGGCGTCTGGCTTTTAACTTCATCAAGGATCGCCTGATCTACATTACGCAGCGCGAGATGCATCATCTGGTGAGCCTGATGATGCCAACCTTGGATCGGCTCATGCGCAAGCAGGTGGCTGCCGAACTGGGCATTCAGTTCTTTGAGACGTGGACAGACACGGCGGCAGAACGACGCTTGGGCTTGCTGCGCCGGAGGACACTGTTCGTCGGGTTGAGCGACGGGGCGCGTATCGACGTTTTCCGCCGCTACAATGAGGGATTGATCTCCAATGAACAGGTAGTGCCCTTCAGCGAAATGTCTGAACAGAAGTGGACAAGCTTGGTCGATGAACTCGGCAAGTGGCTCAAGAAGCACGACTACAAAGATGAACCGGCCATTTTCGAGGCAGTCTGCCTGGTCGACGACTTTGCCGGCTCTGGCGCCTCGCTGTTGCGATTCGACGAGAAAGAGCAGCGCTGGAAAGGAAAGATCAACAAATTCTACGAGGCCAATGTTGGCAAAATTGGCACCTCGCTGGCCCTTCAGTGCCAACTCTATGCCCATCATCATTTGGCTTCGCATCAGGCCGAGCAGACCATTGCCCAGCGGCTGACTGGGTACAGCGCCAACCACACCGAATTTTGTTTCAAGTCCACGTTCTCCTACGTGCTCCCCAGCGACATCGTCATTGGCGAGCAGACCGAACCAGCGGAACTGGTGCAACTGATTAAGACCTGCTACGACCCCGGCATTGAGGATGACCATCTCGGGAGCGCTGCGTGGTTCGGCTATAGCGGCTGTGGTCTGCCGCTGATTCTTGAGCACAACACTCCCAACAACTCCATCGCGCTGCTCTGGGCCGATTCCTCCGGGGCGAGGCAGTCCTGCCCGCATCAAATGAAGCCTCTCTTCGCCCGACGGAAACGGCACTCAAGTCATGGATAACCCATTCAAGAAGCGCGCCACCGAATATGTGGCCGATCCAAGCACGCTGCTGCCGCTGGTCAGCCATACCCCCATCCAGGAGTTCTTTTCACCCGACGGCGGCGAACTCCTGGAGAAGCTGAGCATCGTGGTGGGCACTCCAGGGTGTGGCAAGACCACCATTGCTCGCGTTATCGAGTTTGAGTCGCTGGCGACCCTGGCCCGCGATCCAGTGGAAATCAACAAGGAGCTGGCGACGACGCTCACGCACTTGCGCATCCTGGAAGACAGCACGCCGTCCCTCTTGGCCTATCGCCTGCCGATGACCACAAACTTTCGCAGTATCTGGGATCTACCCTATCCCGAGTCGCTCCGAGCGACACTCTTGCGGGCGTATGTGCAATCAAAAGCCGTACTGGGCTGGTTCCGGCAGCTTGAGAGCATTGAAAGCATCGACCTCGAGCAAATCGAGATCATTACCCGTAGCGATTCGGAGTCGGCACGAGAAGTGCTCAGGGCCGACACGCCCAGCGCGTTCCGCGAGAAAGCGCGGCAGGTCGAGCTCGCCGTATTCAAGGTGATTACCGCGCTAGTCGCACCCAGTGAACGGGACTTGGCCGAAGTCATTAATACCAAGTACGACGTCTTTGAATATATCGAGCGCATTCGTGTCAAAAATTGGGTGAGCAGTTCGAACCTTGTATATGCCGAGCTGCGCCCAATGGCCATTGTGGACGATGCTCATGAACTGCATCCATTGCAGTTCGCTCAACTGCGTGATTGGCTAAAAAGTCGGAACATTCGCGTCGGACGATGGGTGATGTGCCGCCCCGATGTGGTGTCACCCGAGGATTACCGGGAGGCAATGGCCAAGGATGTACTGGAAGAAGAGCAACGCCATGGCACGGCGCGTGGGCGTGATTACATCCTCAAACTGATGCAGCCCAGTCACCGCAACACCCGACGGTTTCAGGTGGTGGCTCGTGACATCAGTGCGCGCTATCTCCATGGGATCACAGAACTGTCCCGGCGTTCGGTGAGGAGTTTAGGCGGCGTTCTTGATCACGATCATGTGGTGCTCGCGCCCGCGCAGTTGGAGCAGTTGCGTAATAGCGTTGAGACGTTTGCACGTGAATCAAAGCTCTCGGACGCGGTGCTCCACTCGCTCCGTTCGCGCATTCCCGCAACACTTCCAGCTGACGAAGCGACAGCGGCGTTTCGCATACTGCTGCGCCGAGAGTGGAACAGGAGCCCGCAACTGGGTCTACTTGATGATGACCCCGCTGAGGAACCTGTCACGGGTGATCGCCCAGTCAGCTCAGCGCTGCTTGAGGGCGCTCGCCTGCAGTTGTTTCATGAGTTCGGTCGGCCTTACTACTTCGGCATGGACAAACTCGCCGAGGCGAGCAACAACAACATCGAGCAGTTCATTCGTCTTTCCGGCGTGCTGATCGATGAACTTATCGCTCGGGTGGTGCGCGGCAAGACCCCAGAACTTTCGGCGAAACTCCAGCATGATGTGTTGCGAAAACTGGCTGCGCGGATCATGGAGGAGTGGGATTTCCCCTATCATGCGCTGGTTAAGGATGTGATCAGTGGGATGGCACAGCGATGCCTGGAGCGCACCTGAGGGTGTCCGAAATTTTGTGTAACCGGCTCATGAGCGACACTGTCGCTGAGAACTGGAGACACCATGAACAAGACGCCCCACACCATTACCGACGAACTGCTGGATCAGCTTCTGGC
>NZ_JBZWBG010000024.1:0-107622 GCF_058680555.1 Pseudomonas sp. YA1 | reverse complement strand
CATCAGGGCTCGGGAGTTGCAACACCACTCCATGAAGCCGGATATACGGATGCAGTCGTACACAGGTTTGAAATCAAGACAAACACTGGCAAACCGGGAGGAGTCCATATACGAATAACCGCCTGCGGTTATCCGCCGAAGGTGGCGGATGGCGCTCAGCCCTTGCGCAGCGACTTCGGCGTCAGCCCCAGGTAGCGGCGCATCGCCGTGGTCAGCGCGCTCTGGCTGGAGAAGCCGCATTCCTCGGCGATCCGCACCAGGGGCAGGCGGCTTTCCCGCAGCAACCGCGCGGCGCAGTCGAGGCGGACCTTGAGCAGGTACTGGTGCGGGGTCAGGCCGACGCTGTCCTTGAACTGCGCGTGGAAATGGCTCGGGCTGAGACAGGCGACCTGGGCCAGTTCGGCGACCGTGATGCGTCGCGCCAGGTTCCGCACGATATACGCGTCCAGGCGCTCCAGGTCGAGCGGCCCGCTGGCCGCCAGGGGCTGCTGCTCGCCGAACAGGCGCAGGTGCAGGGCGCGGATCAGCACTCCGCCGAGGGCACGGGTCAGCAGCGGGTCGCTGCCGTAGCGGGCCAGTTCGGCGCCGGCGTAGCTGAGCAGGTTCTGGAAGTCGGCGTCCAGGGTCGGGTAGCGCGGCGCCTCGAACAGGCGCGCAAGCAGGTCGGGGTCTTCCGGGGTCGGGTTGTCCTCGCCCAGGTCGATGATCAGCATGCGGTTGTCGCCCACCCCGGCGAACACGTGGCCCGCCTCGCCCGGCACCAGGCAGGCGCGCATCCGGCAGACTTCCCCGCCACAGCCATTGACCTCGAATTCGGCGCGCCCGGCCAGCGACATCACCAGTTGGTGATGTTCGTGGGCGTGGGTGTGCGACTGGTCGGGCAGACAGATGAGGCGGGTGTCGAACATGAACGGCAACTGCTCAATTTTTGCGCACTCTACTCGACTTGCCCGACGCTGCCCAGCACCTTGCCGCAAGTGGTACCCGCGTACCGCGTGCTGCGTGGAAACCTTCGGCAACATCCTTGAACGGACAGGGATTGAAACCCGCCCCCGGGGCCCCATCTAGATTCTCATGTTTCAGTCAGTCAGGTGCCTCATGAGCGACCAGGACGTTAATCCCGAACACATCAGCGACGCGCAACCCGCCGGCACCGGCCTGGTGCTGCCCGGCCAGACCCTGCCGACCACCCTCTACGTGATCCCGATCCACAATCGCCCGTTCTTCCCGGCGCAGGTGCTGCCGGTGATCGTCAACGAAGAACCCTGGGCGGAAACCCTCGAACTGGTGGCCAAGACCGACCACCATTCGCTGGCCCTGTTCTTCATGGACAATCCTCCGGAAGACCCGCGCCACTTCGACGTCAACAGCCTGCCCGAGCACGGCACGCTGGTCCGGGTGCACCATGCCTCGCGCGAGGGCGGCAAGCTGCAGTTCGTCGCCCAGGGCCTGTCGCGGGTGCGTATCCGGGGCTGGATCAAGCGCCATCGTCCGCCGTTCATGGTGGAGGTGGACTATCCGAAGACCCCGATCGATCCCAGTGACGAAGTGAAGGCCTACGGCATGGCCCTGATCAACGCGATCAAGGAGCTGCTGCCGCTCAACCCGCTGTACAGCGAGGAACTGAAGAACTACCTGAACCGCTTCAGTCCCAACGACCCGTCGCCGCTCACCGACTTCGCCGCGGCCCTGACCACCGCGCCCGGCGGCGAACTGCAGGAAGTGCTGGACACCGTGCCGATCCTCAAGCGGATGGAGAAGGTCTTGCCGCTGCTGCGCAAGGAGGTGGAAGTCGCGCGCCTGCAGAAGGAGCTGTCCGCCGAGGTCAACCGCAAGATCGGCGAACACCAGCGCGAATTCTTCCTCAAGGAACAGTTGAAGATCATCCAGCAGGAGCTGGGCATCACCAAGGACGACAAGAGCGCCGACGCCGACGAATTCCGCGCCCGCCTGGAAGGCAAGGTGCTGCCCGAGCAGGCGCGCAAGCGTATCGACGAAGAGCTGAACAAGCTGTCGATCCTCGAGAGCGGCTCGCCCGAGTACGCCGTCACCCGCAACTACCTGGACTGGGCCACCGCCCTGCCCTGGGGCGTGTACGGCAAGGACAAGCTCGACCTCAAGCATGCGCGCAAGGTCCTCGACAAGCATCACGCGGGCCTCGACGACATCAAGGATCGCATCCTCGAATTCCTCGCCGTGGGTAGTTTCAAGGGCGAGATCGCCGGTTCCATCGTGCTCCTGGTCGGCCCGCCGGGGGTGGGCAAGACCAGCATCGGCAAATCCATCGCCGAGAGCCTCGGCCGGCCGTTCTACCGTTTCAGCGTCGGCGGCATGCGCGACGAGGCGGAGATCAAGGGCCACCGCCGCACCTACATCGGCGCCCTGCCCGGCAAGCTGGTGCAGGCGTTGAAGGAAGTCGAGGTGATGAACCCGGTGATCATGCTCGACGAAATCGACAAGCTCGGCGCCAGCTACCAGGGCGACCCGGCCTCGGCGCTGCTGGAAACCCTCGACCCGGAGCAGAACGTCGAATTCCTCGACCACTACCTGGACCTGCGCCTGGACCTGTCCAAGGTGCTGTTCGTCTGCACCGCCAACACCCTCGACTCGATCCCCGGACCGCTCCTCGACCGGATGGAAGTGATCCGCCTGTCCGGCTACATCTCCGAGGAAAAACTGGCCATCGCCAAGCGTCACCTGTGGCCCAAGCAGTTGGAAAAGGCCGGCGTGCCCAAGGGCCGCCTGAGCATCAGCGATGCCGCGCTGCGTGCGGTGATCGAGGGCTATGCGCGGGAAGCCGGGGTGCGCCAGTTGGAGAAACAGCTCGGCAAGCTGGTGCGCAAGTCGGTGGTCAAGCTGCTGGAGGATCCCGAGTCGAAGGTGAAGATCGGTCCCAGGGACCTCGAGGACTACCTCGGCATGCCGGTGTTCCGCAGCGAGCAGGTGCTTTCCGGGATCGGCGTGATCACCGGGCTGGCCTGGACCAGCATGGGCGGCGCCACCCTGCCGATCGAGGCGACCCGCATCCACACGCTGAACCGTGGCTTCAAGCTCACCGGCCAGCTCGGCGACGTGATGAAGGAATCCGCCGAGATCGCCTATAGCTACATCGGCTCGCACCTGAAGAAGTATGGCGGCGACCCGACCTTCTTCGACCAGGCCTTCGTCCACCTGCACGTGCCGGAAGGCGCCACGCCCAAGGATGGCCCCAGCGCCGGCGTCACCATGGCCAGCGCCCTGCTCTCCCTGGCGCGCAACCAGGTGCCGAAGAAAGGCGTGGCGATGACCGGCGAACTGACCCTGACCGGCCAGGTCCTGCCCATCGGCGGGGTCCGCGAGAAGGTGATCGCCGCGCGCCGGCAGAAGATCTTCGAGCTGATCCTGCCGGAAGCCAACCGCGGCCACTTCGAAGAGTTGCCCGACTATCTCAAGGAAGGGCTCACCGTGCATTTCGCCAAGCGCTACGGCGACGTGGCCAAGGTGCTGTTCCCGGCCTGAGCCGGCGGCGGATGGCCGACCGGTTCGGCCATCCGCCGCGCCAACCTTGGCGCTCGGGCGCCGGCAGGGTTTATGCTGGCGCCCTTTCCATTCGAGCCGAGGAGCGCTGCATGTCCTTTTCCCCCTCCCGTCTGCTGCTGCCATTGTCCATCGTGGTCCTGGCCGGCTGCGCCGGGCAACAGAAGCCGGTGGTCACCCTGGACGACGCCGACGACTGTTCGCCGCTGAAGCTGACGCAAGGCCAGGAACTGGTGCTGACCCTGCCGAGCAATCCCACCACCGGCTTCCGCTGGGAACTGCGCAACCCCGCCGCCAGTGTGCTCAAGCGCCTTGGCCCGGAGGTCTACAGCAATTCCGAAGAAGACAGCGGCCTGGTTGGCAGCGGCGGCGAATCGACCTGGCGCTTCCGCGTCGCCGCCAGCGGCGACGACCGCCTGGAACTGGTCTACCGGCGGCCCTGGGAAAAGGACGCGGAACCGGCGGAAAGCTTTTCCTGCGCGATCCAGGTGCGCTGAAACCGCTGCCCCCGGCGGACACATTCTGTACGAAGACCGACGTCCTGCGCCGTGGCGACCTGGCCTATCCTGACAGGCCCCGTCGCCCCGAGGACTCCATGCTCCGCGCCTCCTTCGTCCTGCTCGCCCTGTCCTGCGCCGCTCCGCTGCCCACGCTGGCCGAACCGTTGCGCTTCGCAGGCGACGACGGCTGCCCCTACCTGTGCCCTGGCACGCCGCAGCGGCCCGGCTACCTGGTCGAGGCGCTCAGCCAGGTCCTTCGGGAGCCACCGCACTTCGACAGCCTGCCCTGGCCGCGCGCCGTGCAGATGGTCCGCGACGGCCATCGCGACGGCCTGGTCGGCGCCTATGGACTCGACGGCCTGCGGGTCGGCAGCGAGCCCATCGGCTGGGTCGGGCTGGCCTTCTACACCCGCCACGACAGCGACTGGCGCTACTCCGGCGATGCATCCCTGCTCGGCCAGCGCCTGGGCCTCGCCCAGGGCTACGTGAACAATCCGCGCTTCGAAGCCTGGCGCAGCCAGGCCGGCGACGACGACCTGCACCTGCAGGTCCTCGGCGGCGAGCGCGTGCTGCCGCGCAACCTGCAGAAACTGCTGCTCGGCCGCATCGACGTGCTATTGGAAGACCGCGACATCATCGAGCACTACCTGGAGCATCATCCGCAGCTCGCCGGACAGGTCCGCCGCGCTGGCGAACTGCCCGGGCGGCAGCCGCTGCACGTCGGCCTCAGTCCGCACCTGCCGGAGGTCGACGCGCGTCTCGCGGAACTCGACGAAGGGCTGCGCCAACTGCGTCGCGAAGGCACCCTGAAGGTCCTCGGCGAGCGCTATAGGCTTTCTTTCGAATGACTTTCCGGGCCGCCGGAAATCCGCCGCCAGACCAGCAACCACGCTGCTTTCAGCCGATTGAATAAATTCCGGCAGGCCTTTTTGGCGTCGTCTATTACTCAATCTACGACGGCACCGAAAGGAGGCGCGTCATGGGCACCGCTCTTCGTTACTCACTGCTCTGGGCATCCACTGTCTTCGTTTCCTCCTGCGGCAGCCTGCTGCCCAGCGAACGAGCGGAAGTCCAATCCCCCTTCGTCGACTACCTCGATGCCGAACTGCGCTATTCCCAGGCGCAACCCGGCAGCACGACCCGTTCGCAGCTGTTCGGGTTGGGTTTCGATCCATTGACCCAGGGCAACGGCCGCATGCTGTCGTTCATCGACGTGCGGCTCATGTTCATCCAGCCGAACATCCCCATCGATTACCTGCCGGGCGGCCTGGTGCAATGCCTGGAAGCGAAGGACCGCTGCATCGGCTACGCCTTCGATTTCAGCAAGACCGACACCCAGCGGGTCGGCAGCTTCTGGGCGGACGTGTTCAACTTCCGCAAGAAACGGGAGTTGCAGGGCTGGTCGTTCAAGGCAGTGTTCGTCTTCGTCAACGACGTGCTGGTGCACAAGGTCAGCAACGGCGAACCGAACATCCATCGCCTGGAAGACAAGAAAAACCCGCTGGGTCCGCTGCAGGGCGCGGGAGAGTACTTCTCCGACAAGCTCAGGTGATTCGCCTGCGCGCATGGGTGAATCGTCGCCGCGCAGTTGGGCGACGCTCGTCCCTCGGCTACAATTCGGCCCCCTGAAAAGCCGTGATGCCCGAGGTCACCCGCGTGAGCGAGTCCGATCGCCTGTTCGCCCAACCCCAGCAACGTGTCGCCGACTTCGTATTCAACGAAGACGTGGTGCGCGTGTTCCCCGACATGATCAAGCGCTCCGTGCCGGGCTACCCCACCATCGTCGAGAACATCGGCGTACTCGGCGCGCAGTTCGCCCAGCCGAACAGCGTGCTCTACGACCTCGGCTGCTCGCTCGGCGCGGTCACCCAGTCGCTGCGCCGCCACGTCCGCAACGACGGCTGCCGGGTGATCGGGGTGGACAACTCGCACGCGATGATCGAGCGCTGCAGTGAATACCTGCATGCCCAGGACGCCATGTACCAGGAGCTGCTGCCGGTCGAGCTGATCGAGGCCGACATTCTCGCCCTGGACCTGCAACCCACCTCGCTGGTGGCGATGAACTTCACCCTGCAGTTCGTCGCCCCCGACCAGCGCCTCGGCCTGCTGCGCAGGATCCGCCAGGCACTGCTGCCCGGCGGCGCGCTGATCCTCTCGGAGAAACTGCGCTTCGCCGATGCGCAGGAGCACGCGCTGCTCACCGACCTGCACATCGCCTTCAAGCGTGCCAACGGCTACAGCGAGCTGGAAATCGCGCAGAAACGCAGCGCGCTGGAAAACGTCATGCTCCCCGACACCTTCGAGGAACACCGTGAACGGCTGCTGGCCGCCGGCTTCAGCCGGGTCAGCCAATGGTTCCAGTGTCTCAACTTCGCCTCGATGATCGCCCTGCCATGATCCAGCACCTCGCCCTCGACGCCCTCCAGCGACACCTCGCCGGCTCGCCGCTGTACGGCTGGGCGACCAGCCTGCCCGCGCAGATCGCCGCGCGCATCGAGGAAGGCCACGGCGACCTGGCCCGTTGGTGGAGCGCGGTCCAGCGCCTGCCCCAGGTGCCCGCGCCGAAGGTCGAACTGGCCCAGCGCTTCGCCCTGCACAGCGACCACGATGCGGCGCTGCAAGCGCAGGTGAAGGAAGCGCTGCAAGGGCTGATTCCCTGGCGCAAGGGGCCGTTCGACTTCTTCGGCGTACAGGTCGATACCGAATGGCGTTCCGACTGGAAATGGGAGCGTGTCTCGCCGCATGTCGAACTGCGTGGCAAACGCGTCCTCGACGTCGGCTGCGGCAACGGCTACTACCAGTGGCGCATGCTCGGCGCCGGCGCGGAAAGCGTGGTAGGGGTCGATCCGAACTGGCTGTTCCTCTGCCAGTTCCTCGCCGCCAAGCGCTACCTGCCGGAGCTGACGGCCTGGCACCTGCCGCTGGCCCTGGAAGACCTGCCGGAGAAGCTCGAAGGCTTCGACACGGTGTTCTCCATGGGTGTGCTCTATCACCGTCGCTCGCCCATCGACCACCTGCTGGCGCTCAAGGACTGCCTGAAGCGCGGCGGCGAACTGGTCCTGGAGACCCTGGTGGTGGAAGGCGACGCCAGCACCGTGCTGGTGCCCGAGGACCGCTACGCGCAGATGCGCAACGTCTGGTTCCTGCCCTCGGTGGCAGCCCTGGAGCTCTGGCTGCGCCGCGCCGGGTTCGCCGACGCGCGCTGCGTCGACGTCAGCCTGACCAGCGTCGAGGAACAACGCTCCACCGAATGGATGCGTTTCCAGTCGCTGCCGGAATTCCTCGATCCGCAGGACCGTTCGCGAACCGTCGAGGGCCTGCCGGCACCGATGCGCGCCACGCTGGTGGCGCGCAAGCCCTGACAGCAAATAGGGAAAAGCCCATCCTCGGATGGGCTTTTTTTCATGGCTTCATCCGCCCCGCAGGTCGACGGCAAGCGGGGCGCGATTGCCTCAGCGCTTGGTCGCCGCGGCCAGCATCAGCGCTTTCATCTCGGCCACCGCCTGCCTGAAGCCGACGAACAGGGCGTGGGCGACGATGGCGTGGCCGATGTTCAGCTCGTTGATGCCGTCGATGGTCGCGACCGGCTCGACATTGTGGTAGTGCAGGCCATGCCCGGCGTTGACGATCAGGCCGAGGGAACGCCCGAGGGCCACGCCCTCGCGTACCCGCTGCAGCTCACGGGCCTGCTCCTCGGGGTCTTCGGCGTCGGCGTAGCGACCGGTATGCAGTTCGATAGCCGGCGCGCCGACCCGGGCGGAGGCCTCGATCTGCCGCGGATCGGGATCGATGAACAGCGACACTTCGCTGCCCACCGCAGCCAGGCGTCGTACCGCGTCGCGGATGCGCTGTTCCTGGCCGGCGACGTCGAGGCCGCCCTCGGTGGTCAGTTCCTCGCGGCGCTCGGGGACCAGGCAGCTATGCGCCGGCCGGATCTCCTCGGCGAAGGCGAGCATTTCCTCGGTGACCCCCATCTCGAAGTTCATCCGCGTCTGCAGCACTTCCTTGAGCACCCGCACGTCGCGTTCCTGGATATGCCGGCGGTCCTCGCGCAGGTGCACGGTGATACCGTCGGCGCCGGCTTCCTCGGCGTCCAGGGCGGCCTTCACCGGGTCCGGATAGCGGGTGCCCCGGGCCTGGCGCAGGGTGGCGACGTGATCGATGTTCACGCCGAGCAGAATTCGAGTGGCTTCAGTCACGGGGTGACTCCTTACGGTTCATGAACAGCTCGCGGCTGACCAGCGGCCGGCCGCCCAGATGGGGAGCGAGCGCCTGGCGCATCAGGCGCTTGGCCGCCGCCAGGGCGCCGGGGGCGCTCCAGTCGGCGTCGGCCATGGATAACAGTTCGGAGCCCTGGAACAGCCCGGGTTGCAGCTGCGCCACCGGCTCCAGGCCGGCCTCTGGCAAAAGCTGGTACAACGCCTGCGGCTCGATCGGGCGCCCATCGATGTCGACATCGAGAGCGAAACCATAGCCCAGTTGCTCCAGCAGGCGCCATTCGAACGCGCGCAGCAGCGGTTCGATGGGTCGCCCCGCCGCCAGCAGCGGCAGGGTCGCGGCGTAGTGGGCGAAGATTTCCGGCTGCGGGTCTTCCGCCGGCAACAGGCGGATCAACAGCTCGTTGAGGTAGAGACCGCTGAACAGCGCCTGGCCATTGAGCAGGTTGGGAATACCGGCGCTTTCCAGGCGGGCCACGGTCTTCAGTTCGCCGCGCCCGCGCCACTCCGCTTCCAGCGGCACGAATGGCCGCGCCAGGGCGCCAGCCTTGCCGCGGGCGCCGCGCAGGACCGCGCGCAGGCGACCCAACGGGGTGAAGAAGTCCACCAGGGCGCTGGTTTCCTTGTACGGCCGGCTATGCAGCACGTAGGTGGCTTGGGCGGCGGCGAAGGACATGGCGGGTCGACCGGGCGCGAGAGGAATGGCGCCCGGCTGGCGCCGGGCTGCCGGGAACGGTCAGAGGTCGCCGTAGCCCAGCGAGCGCAGGGCACGCTCGTCGTCGGACCAGCCGCCCTTGACCTTGACCCAGAGGTTGAGCATGACCTTGGAGTCGAACAGCACTTCCATGTCCTTGCGCGCGTTCTGGCCGATGCTTTTGATCCGCTCGCCCTTGTCGCCGATGATGATCTTCTTCTGCCCCTCGCGCTCCACCAGGATCAGCGCATGGATATGCAGGATGCGACCTTCCTGCTTGAACTCCTCGATCTCCACGGTGATCTGGTAGGGCAGCTCGGCGCCGAGCTGGCGCATGATCTTCTCGCGGACCAGCTCGGCGGCCAGGAAGCGGCTGCTGCGGTCGGTGATCTGGTCTTCGGGGAAGAAGTGCTCGCTTTCCGGCAGACGCTCGGCGACCAGCTTCTCCAGCACGTCCAGGTTGGTCCCGTGCTGCGCCGAGATCGGTACTACCTCGGCCTTCGGCAACTGCTGGGTGAGCCATTCGAGGTGCGGCAGCAGGTCGGCCTTCTCCTCTATGCGGTCGGTCTTGTTCACCGCGATCAGCACCGGGCAACTGACGTACTGCACGCGCTCCAGGACCATCTGGTCCTCTTCGGTCCAGCGGGTGCGGTCGACCACGAAGATCACCACGTCGACATCCTTCAATGCCGCGCTGGCGGTACGGTTCATGTAGCGGTTGAGGGCCTTCTCGCCGCTCTTGTGCAGGCCGGGCGTATCGACGTAGACGGCCTGCACCTCGCCCTCGGTCTTGATCCCGAGCATGTTGTGACGGGTGGTCTGCGGCTTGCGCGAGGTGATCGCCAGCTTCTGCCCGAGGATGTGGTTGAGCAGGGTGGACTTGCCCACATTGGGGCGCCCCACGATCGCCACGTAGCCGCAACGGCTGCCGGCGGGGATGTCGTCGTGCATGTCAGTCATGGCCATTCTCCACGCCCAGGGCCACCAGCGCGGCGGCCGCGGCCACCTGCTCGGCGATGCGGCGGCTGCCGCCGTGCCCGTGGGTCTTGTCGCTCAGCAGGGCCACTTCGCAATCGACGAAGAAGGTCCGGCAATGGGGTTCGCCCTGGATATCCACCACCTCGTAGCGCGGCAGGTCGCAGCCACGCGACTGCAGGAACTCCTGCAGGCGGGTCTTGGGGTCCTTGTTGGTGTCCACCGGGGTCAGCTCGCGCAGTTGCGGTCCGAGCCAGGCGATGATCCGCTCGCGTGCGGAGTCCATGCCGGTATCCAGGTAGATGGCGCCGATCAGGGCTTCCATCGCATCGGCGAGGATCGACTCGCGGCGGAACCCGCCGCTCTTCAGCTCGCCCGAGCCCAGCCGCAGGTAGTCGCCCACCTCGAAGCCGCGCGCCAGCAGGGCCAGGGTCTCGCCCTTGACCAGTCGCGCGCGCAGGCGCGAAAGCTGGCCTTCGCGAGCCTGCGGGAAGTGGTGGAACAGCGCCTCGCCGATGACGAAGTTGAGAATGGCGTCACCGAGGAACTCCAGGCGCTCGTTGTTGCGCCCGGCGTAGCTGCGATGGGTCAGGGCCAGGACCATCAGGTCCCGGTCTTTGAAGGTATAGCCGAGCTTGCGCTCGAGTCGGTCCAGCGAATTACTCACGGCATGCGTACACGGAATTCTTTGTCGAAGTGGACCACCAGGTCGATGTTGCTGATCAGTGGCTCGCGTTTTTCATATTTCAGGTGCGCCCGGAATTGGTTGTCTTCCAGTTGCACCTCCAGGGCCTTCTCCAGGTCCAGGTTGCGGATGCCGTTGATCTGCATCCCCTTGCCGACGTAGCTGTAGAACTCCGGCACGGAACGCACCTCGGCCGCCTTGTCGGTCTCCACGGAAGTGATCACCTTCTCCAGCGAGTAGTAATCCATGTAGTGCGGGATGATCTTGAATGCGGCACTGGCGAAGAACGCCACCACGCCCAGCACCACCAGCCACCCCAGCAGGGACATCCCCTTCTGCGAACGCGCGAACCTCATGTCGGACCTCATGTCAGTGTAGTTATTCCGTCCAGCGAGCGGTAACGCCATCGGGCAGGGCCCTGCGGCGGCGTTCGCGGAAGTGAAAGCGGGGCTGCCCTCGGGAGCAGCCCCGCTTCGCGATTATTCAGCAGGAGCGCCCTTCCGCGTGGCGAACCTGCGCACAGGTCAGTGAATCACGCCGACCCGGGAGAAGTTCGGCAGGTTGCTCATCTTCGGATCGGGCCAGCTCATCCACACGGCGAAGGCCTTGCCGACGATATTGCGGTCCGGAACCATGCCCAGCAGATCCTTGGGGATCTTCGGATCGTTCCAGTAGCGGCTGTCGTTGGAGTTGTCGCGGTTGTCGCCCATCATGAAGTAGTGGCCGGCGGGAATGGTCCACTGGCGGTCGGGCTCGATGCGATAGCGGCTCATTTCCTTGCGGATCAGGTGCTCGGCCTGGCCCAGCTTCTCCTGGTACAGGGTCACGCTGCCCAGGGTACCCGGTTCCTCGCCGACCAATTTCTCCGCCACCAGCTCGCCGTTGACGTACAGGCGCTTTTCCCTGGTGTAGCGCACGGTGTCGCCGGGCAGGCCGACCACGCGCTTGATGTAGTTGATGTTCGGTTCACTGGGATAGCGGAACACCATGACATCGCCGCGCTGCGGATCACCGATCGGGATCACCTTGGTGTCCAGCACCGGCAGGCGGATGCCGTAGGCGAACTTGTTGACCAGGATGAAATCGCCGACCTCAAGGGTAGGTTTCATCGACCCCGAGGGAATCTGGAACGGCTCGACCAGGAAGGAACGCAGCACCAGCACGATGAACAGCACCGGGAAGAACGACTTGCCGTACTCCACCAGCAGCGGTTCCTTGTTGAGCTTCTCCAGCACTGCCGGATCGGGCTCGTTCACCTGCCCTTCGTAGGAAGAGATCGCGGCCCGCCGACGCGGCGCGAACAGCACCAGGTCGACCAGGGCCAGGGCGCCGCATACAGCCACGGCGATGACCAGCAACAACGGGAAATTGAGTGTCATGGGTTCTAGCTATCCACTTTGAGCACGGCGAGGAAGGCTTCCTGGGGAATTTCCACGCTACCGACCTGCTTCATCCTTTTCTTACCAGCCTTCTGCTTCTCCAGCAGCTTGCGTTTACGGCTCACGTCGCCACCGTAACACTTGGCCAGCACGTTCTTCCTGAGCGCCTTGACCGTCGAGCGGGCGATGATCTGCCCACCGATGGCTGCCTGGATCGCCACGTCGAACATCTGCCGCGGGATCAGTTCCTTCATTTTCTCCACCAGCTGGCGGCCCTTGTAGGGGGCGTTGTCGCGGTGGACGATCAGGGCGAGGGCGTCGACCTTCTCGCCATTGATCAGCACGTCGAGACGAACCAGGTTGGACGGCTCGAAACGATCGAAGCTGTAGTCCAGGGAAGCATAGCCGCGGCTGGTGGACTTGAGGCGATCGAAGAAGTCGAGCACCACCTCGTTCATCGGCAGGTCGTAGACCACCTGCACCTGGCCGCTGAGGAAGTGCATGTCGCGCTGCACGCCGCGCTTCTCGATGCACAGGGTGATCACGTTGCCCAGGTGGTCCTTGGGCACCAGGATGGTGGCGCGGCAGATCGGTTCGCGCATTTCCTGGATCGACGCCAGGTCCGGGAGCTTGGACGGGTTGTCGACGTAGATGATCTCGCCGTTCTTCTGCACGATCTCGAAGACCACCGTGGGCGCGGTGGTGATCAGGTCCAGGTCGTATTCGCGCTCCAGGCGCTCCTGGATGATCTCCATGTGCAGCATGCCAAGGAAGCCGCAACGGAAGCCGAAGCCCAGGGCTTCGGAGCTTTCCGGCTCGTATTGCAGCGACGAGTCGTTGAGGGTCAGCTTCTGCAGGGCGTCGCGGAAGTCCTCGAAATCGTCCGAGCTGACCGGGAACAGGCCCGCGTAGACCTGCGGCTTGACCCGCTTGAAGCCCGGCAGGACCTCGACGTCCGGCGTGTTGTTAAGGGTCAGCGTATCGCCCACCGGCGCGCCGTGGATATCCTTGATACCGGCGATGATGAAGCCCACCTCGCCCGCCTTCAGGTCGACGGTCTCGGTGTGCTTCGGAGTGAATACCCCGACGCTGTCCACCTGGTGGACCTTGCCGGTGGACTTCACCAGGATCTTGTCGCCCTTCTTCACCCGGCCGTTCTTCACCCGCACCAGCGAGACCACGCCGAGGTAGTTGTCGAACCAGGAGTCGATGATCAGCGCCTGCAGCGGCGCCTCGATCTCGCCTTCCGGGGCGGGGATGGCGGTCACCAGGCGCTCCAGCACCTCCAGCACGCCCATCCCGCTCTTGGCGCTGCAGGCCACGGCGTCGGTGGCGTCGATGCCGATGATGCTCTCGATTTCCTCTTTCACCCGCTCCGGCTCGGCCTGGGGCAGGTCCATCTTGTTCAGCACGGGCATCACTTCCAGCCCCTGCTCGATGGCGGTGTAGCAGTTGGCGACGGACTGCGCCTCGACGCCCTGGCCGGCGTCCACTACCAGCAGCGCGCCCTCGCAGGCGGCCAGCGAGCGGCTGACTTCGTAGGTGAAGTCGACGTGGCCGGGGGTATCGATGAAGTTGAGCTGGTAGGTCTTACCGTCCTGCGCCTTGTAGTGCAGGGTCACGCTGTGGGCCTTGATGGTGATCCCGCGCTCGCGCTCCAGGTCCATGGAGTCCAGGACCTGGGCCTCCATTTCGCGATCGGAGAGACCGCCGCACATCTGGATGAAGCGATCGGCCAGCGTCGACTTGCCATGGTCGATATGGGCAATGATGGAGAAATTGCGGATATGGCTCAGGTCGCTCACGGCTCAACACACTCGAAAAGGGCAAGGGCGGCAATCCGCCGAAAAATAGCCGGGGAGTTTACCTGATGCTCGGGCAAGGCGTCACGCAGGTAACGGATTGACGGGCATGAAAAAGGGCGGTGGAAACCGCCCTTTTTTCGCCAGCCGGCTTATTCGGCCAGCTTGAAGGTGATGAAGCTGGCGCGCCCCTGGCGCAGTACCCGCATCGAAACCGAACGGTTCTTCGGCAGGGCCTTGGCCACGTCGGCGAAGATCTTGGTCGAGGTCACCGCCTTGTTGTCCAGGTGGGTGATGACATCGCCCGGACGCAGGCCGATGACCGCGGCCGGACCGTCCTGGACTTCCTTGATCACCACGCCGCCCTGGATATCCAGGCTCTTGCGCTGCTCGGCGGTCAGGTCGGCGACGGTCACGCCCAGGCGGTTGCTGCTGCGCTCGGCGCCCGGAGCGCCCATCGAGGCGATTTCCTCGTCGTCGTCCGGAAGGCTGCCTACCGCCATGCTCAAGGACTTGCGCTGGCCGTTGCGAATCACGTCCAGGTTGATCTTGTCGCCCGGCTTCATGTTGCCCACCAGGTGCGGCAGGTCGGCGGACTCGTTGATCGACTGGCCGTTCAGGCTGAGGATCACATCGCCCACCTGCAGGCCGCCCTTGGCCGCCGGGCCGTCTTCCACCAGTTGCGCCACCAGCGCGCCGGACGGCTTGTCGAGGCCGAAGGACTCGGCGAGATCCTTGTTCACTTCCTGGATCACCACACCCAGCCAGCCGCGGCTGACCTTGCCGGCTTTCTTCAACTGGTCAGCGACGTTCAGCGCGACATCGATCGGGATGGCGAAGGACAGGCCCATGAAGCCGCCGGAACGGGTGAAGATCTGCGAGTTGATACCGACCACTTCGCCCTCCAGGTTCAGCAGCGGACCGCCGGAGTTGCCCGGGTTGATCGCCACGTCGGTCTGGATGAAGGGTACGTAGCTCTCGTTCGGCAGGCTACGCCCCTTGGCACTGACGATACCGGCGGTGACCGAGTGATCGAAGCCGAACGGCGAACCGATGGCCAGGACCCATTCGCCCACTTTCAGCTTGTTCGAATCGCCCAGTTTCAGGGTCGGCAGGTTCTTCGCCTCGATCTTCAGCACCGCCACGTCGCTGCGCGGGTCCGCGCCGACCAGCTTGGCCTTGTGCTCGCTACGGTCGGACAGGCGCACCAGGATCTCGTCGGCATCGGCCACAACGTGATTGTTGGTGAGGATGTAGCCGTCGTTGGAGATGATGAAGCCGGAACCCAGCGATTGCGCCTCGCGCTGCTGGCCGCGCGGATTGCGCGGAACCTGCGGGATGCTGCGCTCGAGGAAGTCGCGGAACATCGGCGGCAGCCCTTCGAGGTCGGGGATCGACAGCTGCCCGCGCGCCATGGCGCGATCCGGCAGCTTCTGCCGCGTACTGATATTCACCACCGCCGGCGACGCCTGTTCGACCAAAGGCGTGAAGTCCGGCAGTTCTGCCCGGGCCGTCATCGCCAGGCTCAAGGCCAGCAAGGCCACCATCGCAGCCATACAGCGTTTTAGGGTATGCATCGACTACAGCTCCCGTGATGTTCGAGGGAAGAGAAAGACTCAGGCCGAATCGGACGGCCCGGAAATCAGCGCTCGCAGAACCACCGGCTGCGAGGCTGGATCATCGGCATGACGACGAGCATGCCGACGCACCAATAGCCAGGCCGCCAGCAAACCCGCCAGCCCGGACACGATGATCAGAGGTTCGACAAGGCCCGCCCGGGTCGCCAGCAATGCTGCCACGAAAAACCCGAGCAGAGGGAAAAGATAGAAGAAGACGGAGGCGCGCAACAACAGGTCTTCATGAATTCCTAGGACGACCGCATCGCCGACCCGCAGGCTCAGGTCGCTCAACGCGCGCACCCGGGCACGCCCCGCGCCGACGCCCAGGCGCTGCATCAGCCCCTGGCCGCAACCGGCATTGGCCGAGCAGGACGAGCAGGTACTGCGGCGCACGGTCTCGACCCATACCGCTCCCGGCTCGGTCGCCACCACTCGCCCCTGCTCCTCGATCATTTCTGGGCGGCGGCCTCGGGCCGGATGGACAGCGCCACCCGCTCGGCGGTGCCCAGCGGCACTTCGCCGACGACGGTCACCATCTGGCCGCCGTCATCGGTCTGCAGGCGCTTGGAAACCACCACGGTCGGGCCGAGCTGGCTGCGCGCGTCGCCAACCATGGCACCGTGCAGCGGCTCGATGAACACCGAGAATCGTGCCAGGCCATCGCCATAGGTCAGGCAGGCGACCGGATCGGGGGTGACCGGACTGCGACGCATGAAACTGCGGGTCAGGGTGAAACCTGGCGGCAGCCACTCCGAGCGCCAGGCCACGGCCTTCTCGCCGTCGGCCTTGGCCGGGCCGACGACCTGGCATTCGGCGCCCGCCTGCAACTGGTCTTCGGCAGGTGCCGCGCCGGTATTCAACTGGGTGAACTGGAAGCGCTCGAGCAACTGCCCCTTCTCGTTCAGCAGCAGCGATTTCAACGGCAGGCCGGTCTCGCGGTCCAGGTGCAGCTCGAAGCCGTAGCGATGCTGGTCGCGCGGGGTCACCGCGAGGACCACTGCCGGGCGGCCGGCGACACGGGATTCGCCGACCAGGCGCAGGTCGTACCAGGAAGCCAGTTGGGAAGGATCGAACTTACGCACCGGCCACAGCTGGGCATCGGCCAGTTGGTCGGCAAGGCCGCCGCTGATGCACTGGGTGCGCCCATCGACCCGGACCACTTCCTGGCGCGCGCCGTCGAGCTGGAGCAGGCGCTCGCGAACCGCGCCATCGCTCTCCACGCGATGCCAGATCTCATGGGTGGAGAAGCTGCCATTGCGCTCGTAGACGAAGGTGCCTTGGAAACTGTTCTGGCGATCGGCCTCGGCGAGGCGATTCAGCCAGTCGGAAGCGTCGGCAGCCTGAGTGGCGGGAACCGCCATCAGGCTGCCAAGCAAAAGCAACAGGGAGGTGGTGCGCATGTCTCTCCTCAGCGGTTTTCCAGGCTGGCTGCCCGAGCGTAGGGCAGCGCGCTCTCTGTACCACTGACGGCGGATTGTTGCACGTGCTGACGCAGGTAGATCGGCAGACGCTGCTCATGCCAGCGGGTATCGCTGGACGAGGAGTTGGTGATCACCTGCGGCGCCCCCTGCTCTTCGCTGTAGCCGGCCAGCACGGCCGGGCCTTTCACCTGCGGCAGGGCGATCTGCGGGGTGGTCCCCTGTTGCGCCATCTGCGGCAGGGCGTCGTTCTGGTTGTACAGACGCACGCCGGCCAGCACCGCCAGGGTCACCGAGGCAGCGACCGCCAGGCGACCGACCATCCGCCACGGCCCCTTCTCCGCTTTCGGCGGAGCGGCCTCGTCGGCCAGGGCAGCCGAGACCGCCGCAGCGATATCCAGCTTCGGCAGGGTAGGCTCGCGGTGCATGACGGACCGCGCCAACTGGTAGCGCGACCAGGTGGAACGCAGCTCGGCATCCTCGCCGCAAGCTGCGAGCACCCGCCGCAACTCGAGTTCATCCGCTTCGTTATCCATCACAGCGGACAGAGTTTCCTGCAGGGCTTCACGACTCATAGCGATACCTCTCTTGGCATTTGCCGCTGTGTCAGGCTTCTCGCAACAAAGGCTGCAGAGCTTTGTCGATTGCTTCGCGAGCACGGAAGATCCGCGACCGCACCGTCCCCACCGGACACTGCATCACGGTGGCGATATCTTCGTAACTCAAACCTTCGAACTCGCGCAGGGTCAGGGCCGTGCGCAAATCCTCGGGCAACTGCTGGATGGTCTGGTGCACGGTGGCCTCGATCTCATCCCGCAACATCGCCCGTTCCGGCGATTCGATGTCCTTCAGGGCGTGGTCGCCCTCGAAGAACTCCGCATCCTCTGCGGTCACATCGCTGTCCGGTGGCCGACGCCCGCGAGCGACCAGATGGTTCTTCGCGGTGTTGATGGCGATCCGATACAGCCAGGTATAAAAAGCACTATCGCCGCGGAAATTGCCGAGCGCGCGGTATGCCTTGATGAAGGCTTCCTGCGCTACGTCCTGGGCTTCCTGGGCGTCGTGCACGAACCGCACGATCAATCCCAGTATCTTGTGCTGGTATTTCAGTACCAGCAGATCGAAAGCCCGCTTGTCTCCGCGCTGTACCCGTTCAACCAGTTGCTGATCCTGTTCCTGGGTTAGCATGAAAGCTCCTCTTCGAACCTGGAGGAGCTTCGAGCGTCCCAGCGAATCGTCTTGCCAAGATAGACTCGGGCTTCTTGCAAAAGTTCTCCCCTCCAAGCATGCGTCACGAGTTTTTTCCTCGCTCGTGACGTGCGGCCCCGGACATCGTGTCCGGGCCCCGCGAAAATGGATTGCATCGGGCTCAGGGCCCGGCCTCTGTGCCGCTGGGTAGGCCAACCGGACGAGGTCTTCAGGCATCCTGCTTTGGAACCGATGCGTCTAAGAAAGTTCCAGCACTACATCGCCCCGCTCTGATGACGCCTGCCGATGACAGGCCCGCAGCTCATCCGCCGGACCGGCAGCGGGGGTGCGCTATTGTGCCGCCAGGCCCTTCTATATACTAGGGCTCCACCACGGGGAAATGCGGGCATGAGCCAACATTATCAACACGATGTACTGGTCATCGGCAGCGGCGCCGCCGGCCTGAGTCTGGCCCTGACCCTTCCGGAACACCTGCGCATCGCCGTCCTCAGCAAGGGCGAACTGTCGCAGGGCTCGACTTACTGGGCCCAGGGCGGCGTGGCCGCCGTGCTGGACGATACCGACACCGTGGAATCCCACGTCGAGGACACCCTGGTCGCCGGTGGCGGCCTGTGCCGCGAGGACGCGGTGCGCTTCACCGTGGAGCATAGCCGCGAGGCGATCCAGTGGCTGATCGAACAGGGGGTGCCCTTCACCCGCGACGAGCAGCACAACCACGAGGAAGGCAGCTTCGAATACCACCTGACCCGCGAAGGCGGGCACAGCCACCGGCGCATCATCCATGCCGCCGACGCCACCGGTGCCGCGATCTTCAATACCCTGCTGGCCCAGGCCCGGCGGCGACCGAACATCGAGCTGCTGTCGCAGCGGGTGGCGGTCGACCTGATCACCGAGCGCAAGCTCGGCCTGCCGAGCAAGCGCTGCCTGGGCGCCTACGTGCTGAATCGGGAAAGCGGCGAAGTCGACACCTTCCGTGCCCGCTTCAGCGTGCTGGCCTCCGGCGGCGCGAGCAAGGTCTACCTTTATACCAGCAATCCCGACGGCAACTCCGGCGACGGCATCGCCATGGCCTGGCGCGCCGGCTGCCGGGTCGGCAACCTGGAGTTCAACCAGTTCCACCCGACCTGCCTGTACCACCCGCAGGCCAAGAGTTTCCTCATCACCGAGGCATTGCGCGGCGAAGGCGCCCTGCTCCGCCTGCCCAATGGCGAGCGTTTCATGCCGCGCTTCGACCCGCGTGGCGAACTGGCGCCCCGGGACATCGTGGCCCGCGCCATCGACCATGAAATGAAGCGCCTGGGGATCGACTGCGTCTATCTGGACATCAGCCACAAGCCGGCCGAGTTCATCAAGGCGCACTTCCCCACCGTCTACGAGCGCTGCCTGGACTTCGGCATCGACATTACCCAGCAACCGATCCCGGTAGTGCCGGCCGCGCACTATACCTGCGGCGGCGTGCTCGTCGACCAGCACGGGCATACCGACGTGCCGGGCCTCTACGCCATCGGCGAGACCACCTTCACCGGCCTGCACGGCGCCAACCGCATGGCCAGCAATTCGCTGCTGGAATGCTTCGTCTATGCCCGCTCTGCCGCCGCCGACATGCTCCAGCGCCTGCCCGGCACGCCCCTGCCGGAAAGCCTGCCGAGCTGGGACGCCAGCCAGGTCACCGACTCCGACGAGGACGTGATCATCGCGCACAACTGGGACGAACTGCGGCGTTTCATGTGGGACTACGTCGGTATCGTGCGCACCAACAAGCGCCTGCAGCGCGCCCAGCACCGGGTGCGCCTGCTGCTCAGCGAGATCGACGAGTTCTACAGCAACTACAAGGTCAGCCGCGACCTGATCGAGTTGCGCAACCTGGCGCTGGTCGCCGAACTGATCATCCGCTCGGCCATGCAGCGCCGCGAAAGCCGGGGCCTGCACTACACGCTGGATTATCCGGACCTGCTGCCCGAAGCCCGCGACACTATTCTGGTGCCGCCCATCTACGGCGACTGAAGCGCAGGCGGACACGCAGGCGCCGATGGCTGTCGGCCCCCAACGCATCGGCCGGGATACAGCAGCCAAGGATGCGCCAGCGGCCCGGCAGGCGCACGCGCAGTACGATCAGCCAGGGCAGCGCCAGGCTGTCAGGGCGCAATTGCACCGCTTGCCAGCCGCTTCCGGCGCTCCACAGCTGCCAGCCCCGCTCGTCATGGCGCAAGCCACGGAAGGCCCGCGAGCCGCGCAGCAGTACCTGGCGGTACAGCCCCCAGGCACCGTAGGCCAGGCAGACCAGCGCCAGCGGCGGCTTCAGCCAGACCGGCTGCGCCGCCAGCAGGATCGACAGCAGCGCCAGGGCCCACAGTGCCAGGCTCGCCGCCAGCAGGATCGGAGAGACCCGCCAGCGGCATTCGAACGGCTCAATCCGGCTGGACACGGTCCAGGATCATCCGCACCATCCGCCGCAGGTCGGCGTCTTCCGGCTCGCCGCGCTGCATGAACCAACCGAACATGTCCTGGTCCTCGCACTCCAGCAGCTTGCGGAAGCGCGCCTGGTCCTCGGCGTCCAGGCCCGGGTAAACCTCCTGCACGAAAGGCACCAGCAGCACATCCAGTTCCAGCATGCCGCGACGGCTGTGCCAGTAGAGTCGTTTCAGTTCGGTTTCATCTGCCATGTTCGGGCTCCTCGAAAACGCCCGGCATTATAGGGCGGTTGCGCTCGAATGGCGCGGCCTGATGACGAGGCGTCGCTCCGCCGGCGTCCGCCCTTGGTCGTATTGCCCGGAAAACCAAGGGCATCCGCGCGGGACGCAGGCCCATGCCGACGGCGGCCTCGGAAGTGTCCGACAACCGTCAAGGCGGATGCGTCAGGCAGTCTTGCCCGCTGACAAGCCTCGGACCGAGTTCTATGATGACGGTCCTGACTGACTGACCGCGCAGCATCGCAATGGCCGACCCCGCTTTCCACACTCCGCTAGTCCATGAAGGCATCCTCGCCGTCCGCGGCCCGGACGCCGCCAAATTCCTCCAGGGCCAGTTGACCTGCAACCTCGCCTATCTGAACGACGAGACCTCCAGCCTCGGCGGCCGCTGCAACATCAAGGGTCGCCTGCTATCGAGCTTCCGCATCCTGCCCGAGGGCGACGGCCTGCTGCTGGCGATGGCCGGCGAGCTGCTCGAGGCCCAGTTGGCGGAGCTGAAGAAATACGCCGTATTCTCCAAGGCCAGCCTTGCCGACGAGAGCGCAGCCTGGCTCCGCGTCGGCCTGCGTGACGCCGGCGAGGCGCTACGCGCCCTGGGGATCGAGGCACCGGCAGAGAGCGGCAGGATCGTCCGCCACGGCGACCTGCTCGCCGTCGCCCTGGGCGACGCCCGCGTCGAGCTGTGGATTCCGGCGCAGCGTGCCGAGACGGTGCTTGCCACGCTCCGCGAGCACAGCCGCGAGGCGCCGCTCGACGATTGGCTGCTCGGCCAGGTGCGCGCCGGCGTCGGCCAGGTGTTCGGCGCTACCCGCGAGCTGTTCATCCCACAGATGATCAACCTGCAGGCGGTCGGCGGGGTCAGCTTCAAGAAGGGCTGCTATACCGGCCAGGAAATCGTCGCCCGCATGCAGTATCTCGGCCGCCTCAAGCGCCGCCTGTATCGCCTGGCGCTGGGCGGAGACGAGGTGCCGGCGCCCGGCACCGGGCTGTTCTCGCCGGTCCATTCCACCAGCGTCGGCGAAGTGGTACTGGCCGCCCGTACGCCGGAGAACAGCGTGGAATTGCTCGCCGTGCTGCAGGACGACGCTGTCGCCGACGGCCGGATCAGCCTCGGAAGCGCCGAAGGAGCGCCGCTCGTCCTCCTCAATCTGCCTTACACGCTGGACAGCGACCGCGAAATCCAGCGCTGACCGTAAACTGTGCCTCGCCGTCCGCGGACGGCCCGCCAGTATTCCCATGGCCGGTGCACGTAGAGCGTGCTCCGGCCATTGCGTTTTCAAAGGAAATGCCATGAGCAAGCTTGCCGACAAAGTCCAACAGGACCTGATCCGCGCCATCGATCAGGATGAACTGGTGCTGCCGACCCTGCCCGAGGTGGCCCTGCAGGTCCGTGAGGCGGCGGAAGACCCGGATGTCAGCATCCAGGCCCTGAGCAAGGTGATCGGCAACGACGCGGCGCTGACCGCGCGCATCATCCGCGTGGTGAACAGTCCGCTGCTACGCAGCCCGAAGGAAATCACCGACCTGCAGATGGCGATCAGCCGGCTGGGCATCAACTACACCTGCAACCTGGCCACCGGCCTGGCCATGGAGCAGATGTTCCAGGCCACCACCGACGTGGTCGACCGCAAGATGCGCGAAGTCTGGAACAAGAGCACCGAGATCGCCGGCATCTGCCACGTGCTGGCCCGTCACTACACCCGCCTGGCGCCGGACCAGGCGACCCTGGCCGGGCTGGTGCACCAGATCGGCGTGCTGCCGATCCTCACCTACGCCGAGGATCACAACGAGCTGCTGTCGGACTCCATCAGCCTGAGCCACGTGATCGAGCGCATCCATCCGCTGATCGGCGAGCGCATCCTCAAGGCCTGGGATTTCCCCGCACCGATCGCCGAGGTCCCGCGCCAGCACCTGGACTTCACCCGCAACTCGCCGCGCGCCGACTATACCGACCTGGTCCAGGTCGCCACCCTGCAGAGCTACCTTGGCAGCGAGCATCCCTATACCCGCCTGGACTGGAGCCAGATCCCGGCGTTCGCCAAGCTCGGCCTCGAACCGACCGTCGACATGAAGGAAGACGAGGACCTCTCCAGCGCCCTGGAAGCCGCCACCAGCATGCTGCAATAGGCCCGCCCTACTCCGCCGGGAAGCGCACCCGCACCAGCAAGCCGCCCAGTTCGCCCTGGTCGAGCTGGATCTGCGCCCGGTGCGCCCGGCAGACCTCGCCGACGATCGCCAGCCCCAGGCCGCTGCCGGGGCTGTCGCCGCGCCGGTAGAAGCGCTGGAAGACCCGCTCGCGGTCGGCGGCGGGAATTCCCGGACCATCGTCTTCCACTTCCAGCACTCCCCCCTCCAGCACCCTGAGGATCACGTTGCCGCCCTGCGGGGTGTGCGCCAGCGCGTTGTCCAGCAGGTTGCTGAGCAATTCGTTGAGCAGCGTCGGTTCACCCTGGATCCACACCGGCCCGGCGCTTTCCAGCGCCAGCGAGGCTCCCCGCGCATAGGCCAGCGGCGCCAGCGCCAGGCCCAGTTCCCGGGCCAGGGCGGTCAGGTCGATACGCTCGGCGCCGCCCTCGGCGATGGCCTGGGCGCCGCTTTCGATGCGCGCCAGGGAGAGCAGCTGGTTGGCCAGATGGATCAGGCGGTCGGTGTTCTTCGCCGTGGTCTCCAGGGTCGAACGCCAGGCTTCCGGCTCCTGCTCGCGCAGGCCCAGTTCCAGGCGCGCCTTGAGCGCCGCCAGCGGCGTGCGCAACTCGTGGGCGGCATCGGCGATGAACTGCGACTGCCGCTCGAACAGGCTGCGCAGGCGCTGGGTGAAGTGGTTCAGCGACTCCACCAGCGGCCGCAATTCATGCTGGACCTCGAGCATCGGCAACGGCCGCAGGTCGTCCGGCTGGCGCTCTTCCACCTCGCGGCGCAGGCGATCCAGCGGACGCAGCGCGGCGCTCACCGCCAGCCACACCAGCACCAGCGCGCCGACGCCGAGGACGCCCAGGCGCAGCAGGGTATCGGTCATCAGGCTGCGCGCCATGCGCTCGCGGGCGCCTTCGGTCTCCGCCACGCGGATCTCCGCCATGCCGCTCATGCTCGGTTCGCTGACCGGTTGCAGCAGGCTCACCACGCGTACGTCGACGCCCTGGTAGACGCCGTCGTAGAACTTCGCCAAGGCCGGGTAGTCGTCGGTGCGCAGGGTCTCGGCGGGTGCTGCCGGAAGATTCTCGTAGCCGGAGATCATCCGACCATGGATGTCGTTGACCTGGTAGAAGATCCGCCCGGCGCTGTCGTAGGCGAAGGTATCCAGTGCCACGTAGGGGACGTCGGCGCGCAGGGTGCCGTCCTTCTCGTAGAGCCCGTCGGCGATCGCCCGCGCCGAGGCCAGCAAGGTCCGGTCGTAGGCGGTGTCGGCCACCTCGCGACCGTTCCAGTAGGCGCTCAGGCCGCTCGCCAGGAGCACCAGCAGCAGGAGCAGGGCCAGCCACAGCAGCAGCCGTCCGCGCAGACTGCCGGCATCAGTCACCCTGCGCCTCCAGCAGGTAGCCGAGGCCGCGGAAGGTGACGATGCGCACGGCGCCGCCTTCCAGCTTCTTGCGCAGGCGGTGGACGTAGATCTCGATGGCGTCGGCGCTGGCCTCCTCGTCCAGGCCGAAGACCTGGGCGGCCAGTTGCTCCTTGCTCATCACCCGCCCCGGACGGGCGATCATCGCTTCCAGCACCGCCTGTTCCCGCGAGGTCAGGGTCAGCGGCTGCTCGTCGAGGCTGAAGCGCCGGGTGCCGAGGTCGTAGACCAGGGCGCCGCAGCGCTGCAACTGTTCGCCGCCGAGCACGCTGCGGCGCAGCAGGGCCTTGACCCGCGCCTCCAGCTCGGACAGTTCGAAAGGCTTTGCCAGGTAGTCGTCGGCGCCGAGATTGAGGCCGTGCACCCGGTCCTTCACCTCGCCGCGCGCAGTCAGCATCAGCACCGGCAGAGTCTTGCCGCGCCCGCGCAGGCGCGCCAGCACCTCGAAGCCGTCCATCCGCGGCAGGCCGACGTCGAGGATCGCCAGGGCGTACTCCTCGCTGGCCAGGGCCAGGTCGGCGGCCACCCCGTCCTGCAGCAGGTCTACCGTCCAGCCGGCGCCCTTGAGCGCCTGGACCACGCTTTCGGCGAGCTGCGGATGATCTTCCACCAGAAGGATGCGCATGGACGGTTCTCCACCACCGGATGAGGGCACAAGAGGCGAAGTGTACCGGGGAAAACCCTCCGGTAAATGGCTTCTCTGCCACCGGGGATTGCTGAAAGCCTGGCGAAAGCTTGGCGTCTTAGGATCAGTCGATGGACGGCGCAGATCGTCCGCCAAAACGCCCTGCAGCGTGGTGCTCGGCGTACAAGAACAAGAATCGGAGACCACTGCATGTCGACTTCCCTGCCGCAGGCCGCAAGGTCTGTACGTTTGTCCCGCAGCACCACCCTGACCACCACCGCCGTCGTGCTCGCCGGCATCGCGCCCCTGGGCAACGCCGCCGGCTTCCTCGAAGACAGCAAGGCCAGCCTGGAAACCCGCAACTTCTACATGAACCGGGACTTCCGCGACGGCCCCGGCCAGTCCAAGCGCGAGGAGTGGGCGCAAGGCTTCATCCTCAACCTGCAGTCCGGCTACACCCAGGGCACCGTCGGCTTCGGCCTCGACGCCATGGGCATGCTCGGCGTCAAGCTCGACTCCGGCCGCGGCCGCAGCGGTACCGGACTGCTGCCGAAGGATTCCGACGGCCGCGCGCCGGACACCTACTCGAAACTGGGCCTGACCGCCAAGGTCAAGGTCTCGCAGAGCGAGCTGAAGGTCGGCACGCTGATTCCGAAGCTGCCATCGGTACAACCGAACAACGGGCGGATCTTCCCGCAGATATTCGAAGGTGCGCTGCTCACCTCGAAGGAGATCAAGGACCTCGGCTTCACCGCCGGGCGCCTGGAAAAGACCAAGATCCGCGACTCCAGCGACTCCGAGGACCTCGCGCTGAACGACAAGAACGGCCGCTTCGCCGGGGTCAGCGCCGATCACTTCGACCTCGGCGGACTGGACTACAAGCTCACCGACCAACTCACCGCCAGCTATCACTACAGCAACCTGCAGGACGTCTACCGCCAGCACTTCGTCGGCCTGCTGCACAGCTGGCCGATCGGTCCCGGCGAACTGACCAGCGACCTGCGCTTCGCCCGCAGCACCGACAGCGGCTCGGCCAAGGCCGGCGGCATCGACAACAAGTCGCTCAACGGCATGTTCACCTACAGCCTTGGCAACCATGCCTTCGGCGCGGCCTGGCAGCGAATGAACGGCGACGACGCCTTCCCCTACCTGGAAGGCAGCAACCCCTACCTGGTCAACTTCGTCCAGGTCAACGACTTCGCCGGCCCCAAGGAGCGTTCCTGGCAACTGCGCTACGACTACGACTTCGTCGGCCTCGGCATTCCCGGCCTGACCTTCATGACCCGCTACGTCAAGGGCGACAATGTCGAACTCGCCGGGCAGCGCGGCGAAGGCCGCGAATGGGAACGCAACACCGAACTGCAGTACGTGTTCCAGAGCGGCGCGCTGAAGAACCTCGGAATCCGCTGGCGCAACGCGACCTTCCGTTCCAATTTCACCCGCGACATCGATGAGAACCGCCTGATCGTCAGCTATACCCTGCCGATCTGGTAAGCCAGAACAAGAACTCCACAGGAGCACCGATGATGATGAAACTGTCTTTTCGTCCCCTCGCCTTGGTTGCCGCCGGCCTGCTGCTGGCCGGCGCCGCCGTGGCCGAACCCAAGCGTCCCGAATGCATCGCCCCGGCGTCCCCCGGCGGCGGTTTCGACCTCACCTGCAAGCTGGCGCAGAGCGCCCTGGTCGAGGCCAAGCTGCTGAGCAAGCCGATGCGCGTCACCTACATGCCCGGCGGCGTCGGCGCGGTCGCCTATAACGCGGTGGTCGCCCAACGCCCGGGCGATGCCGGCACCATCACCGCCTTCTCCAGCGGCTCGCTGCTGAACCTGGCCCAGGGCAAGTTCGGCCGCTTCGACGAGAACGCGGTGAAATGGCTGGCCGCCATCGGCACCAGCTACGGCGCCATCGCGGTGCGCACCGACTCGCCCTACAAGAACCTCGACGACCTGGTGAAGGCGCTCAAGGCCGACCCGAGCAAGGTGGTGATCGGCTCCGGCGGCACCGTCGGCAGCCAGGACTGGATGCAGACCGCGCTGATCGCCAAGGCCGCCGGGATCAATCCGCGCGACCTGCGCTACGTGGCCCTGGAAGGCGGCGGCGAGATCGCCACCGCGCTGCTCGGCGGGCACATCCAGGTCGGCAGCACCGACATTTCCGACTCCATGCCGCACATCCTCAGCGGCGACATGCGCCTGCTCGCGGTGTTCTCCGAAGAACGCCTGCCGGAGGCGGCGATGGCCAACATCCCCACCGCCAAGGAACAGGGCTACGACATCGTCTGGCCAGTGGTTCGCGGGTTCTACCTCGGGCCGAAGGTCAGCGACGAAGACTACGCCTGGTGGAAGAACGCCTTCGACCAACTGCTGGCCTCCGAGGACTTCGCCAAGCTGCGCGACCAGCGCGAGCTGTTCCCCTTCGCCATGACCGGCGAGGAACTCGACGGCTACGTGAAGCAGCAGGTCCAGCAGTACAAGCAACTGGCCAAGGACTTCGGCCTGATCCAGTAAGCCAGCCCGCGCGCGGCCGGGCCCCGGCCGCGCCACGAGGATAGTCCCATGACCCGTTCCAACCTGTACCAGCGCCTGTTCGCCGGGCTCTGGCTGCTCGCCTGCGTCGGCCTGGCGGTCGCCGGCTGGCGTTACCAGGCGCCGTTTTCCTACGAACCGGTCGGCCCGCGCGCCTACCCGCTGCTCTGCCTGGCGCTGATGGGCGCCGGCCTGGCCTGGTTGATCGTGCGGCCGACGCCGATTCGCCACGCCGAGGACGAACAGCCGCTGAGCGGCGCCGTGCTGCTCAAGGTGCTCGCCTGCATCGCCCTGCTGCTGGTGTTCGCCGGTCTGTTCGAAGCGCTCGGTTTCATCCTCAGCGCCGCCCTGGTCGGCTCCTGCATGGCCATTCTCTACGGCGCCCGGCCACTGCCCGCGGTGATCACCGCGAGCCTGCTCGGGATCGGCCTCTACTGGCTGTTCGACCGCGCCCTGGACGTCCCGCTGCCGCTGGGCGTCCTCGACTTCCTGCCGCTGTGAGGACTTCGCGATGGAAACCTTGAACTACCTCGGCCAGGGCTTCGGCGTCGCGATGACCCCGACCAACCTGATCACCGCGCTGATCGGCACCCTGATCGGCACTATCGTCGGCCTGCTGCCGGGCCTCGGCCCGATCAACGGCGTGGCGCTGCTGATCCCGGTGGCCTTCGCCCTGGGCCTGCCACCGGAAACCGCGCTGATCCTGCTCGCCGCCGTGTACCTGGGCTGCGAGTACGGCGGGCGGATCAGCTCGATCCTGCTCAACATCCCCGGCGAAGCCTCGACCGTGATGACCACCCTCGACGGCTACCCGATGGCACGCAAGGGCCTGGCCGGCGTGGCCCTGTCGCTGTCGGCCTGGAGTTCCTTCATCGGCGCCTTCATCGCCACCTGCGGGATGGTCCTGTTCGCCCCGCTGCTGGCCAAGTGGGCGATCGCCTTCGGTCCGGCGGAATACTTCGTACTGATGGTCTTCGCCATCGTCTGCCTCGGCGGCATGGCCGGCGACAAGCCACTGAAGACGCTGCTGGCGGCGTTGCTCGGGCTGTTCCTGTCCTGCGTCGGGATCGACGCCAACAGCGGCGTGTACCGCTTCACCGGGGACAGCATCCACCTCGCCGACGGCATCCAGTTCGTGGTCCTGGTACTGGGTCTGTTCTCGGTCAGCGAGATTCTCCTGTTGCTGGAAAAGACCCACCACGGCCAGGAAGCGGTCAAGGCCACCGGGCGGATGATGTTCAACTTCAAGGAAGCCGCCAGCGTATTCCTGGTCAACCTGCGCTGCGGCGTGCTCGGCTTCGTCATGGGCGTGCTGCCCGGCGCCGGCGCGACCCTGGCCAGCGCCGTGGCCTACATGACCGAGAAGAAGCTGGCCGGCGCCAAGGGCGAGTTCGGCAAGGGCGACATGCGCGGCCTCGCCGCCCCGGAGACCGCCATTGGCGGCGCGGCCTGCGGCGCCATGGTGCCGATGCTGACCCTCGGCGTGCCCGGCTCGGGCACCACCGCGGTGATGATCGGCGCCCTGACCCTGTACAACATCACTCCTGGCCCGCTGCTGTTCCAGCAGCAACCGGACATCGTCTGGGGCCTGATCGCCTCGCTGTTCATCGCCAACGTCATGCTGATCATCCTCAACGTGCCGATGGTCCGTGTGTTCACCCGCATCCTCGCGGTGCCGAACTGGGCCCTGGTGCCGGCCATCGCGATCATCACCGGGATCGGCGTGTACGGCGTGCACGCGACTACCTTCGATCTGTTCCTGATGGTCGGCATCGGCGTGCTCGGCTACATCCTGCGCAAGCTCGACTTCCCGCTCTCGCCGCTGCTGCTGGGCTTCATCCTCGGCGGGCTGATGGAACAGAACCTGCGCCGCGCGCTGTCGATCTCCAACGGCGAACTGGGCATCCTCTGGTCGAGCCCGATCAGCCTGGTGACCTGGGCCCTGGTGGTGGTGATGCTGCTGTTGCCGCTGGTCCGCGCCTGGCGCCGCCGCGCGACCCGTCGCGCGACAGGGCTGGCCGATGCCTGAGCGCGTCACCTGGAGGCTGTACTGGGCGACGCCGTTGGTCGGCGCCCTTGGCGGCTGGCTGGCAAGCCTGGTCGGCTGGCCGCTGCCGTGGATGATCGGCTCGCTGCTGGCGGTGATGCTGGTGCGCTGCCTGGCCGACCTGCCGCTGGCCGAAGTGCCGGGGGCACGCAAGTGCGGGCAATGGATCGTCGGCATCGGCATCGGCCTGCACTTCACTCCGGCAGTGATCGAGCAAGTGCTGGCGCACAGCGCGATCATCGTTTTCGGCGCCGTGGCCACCACGCTTTCCAGCGTACTGGCGATCGCCTTCATGCGCCGCAGCGGCGAGGACCGCGCCACCGCGTTCTTCGCCAGCATGCCCGGCGGCGCCAGCGAGATGGTCAACCTCGGGCAGCGCCACGGCGCGGTGCTCAGCCGCGTCGCCGCAGCGCAGAGCCTGCGCCTGTTGCTGGTGGTGCTGCTGGTGCCGGCGGCGTTCCAGTACCTGCTCGGCGGCGGCCAGCCGGGCCCGCACCAGGCCGCGCCGGTGGACTGGCGCTGGCTGGCCCTGCTGTTCCCGGCCGGGGCGCTGGTCGCGCTGGGCTGGCAGAAGTTGCGCCAACCCAATCCCTGGCTACTCGGCCCGCTGCTGCTGGCGGCCAGCGTCAGCCTCGGCTTCGACCTGCATATCGGCCTGCCGGCCGGTTCCAGCGGCGTTGGCCAATGGCTGATCGGCAGCGCCCTGGGTTGCCATTTCAACCGCAGTTTCTTTCGCAGCGCTCCGGCCTTCGTCAGTCGCACCCTGGTCTGCACGCTGTGGATGATGTTCGCCGCGGCGCTCGCCGCCGAGTTGCTCGGCTGGCTGACCACCCTCGACCACCAGTCGCTGATGCTCGGCATGATGCCCGGCGGCATCGCCGAGCTGAGCCTGACCGCCGAAGCCTTGCAGCTCTCGGTGCCGCTGGTCACCGCCCTGCAGGTGCTGCGGCTATTGCTGGTGCTGTTCCTCGCCGAGCCGTGCTTCCGCTACTGGAGGAAGCGCGCCGGCTGATCGAGCCACGCCGCCACACTGGATGTGTGGCGTTTTCCAGCCCGCCTCGTGCGGGCTTTTTTATTCCGCGCGCGGCCAGAGGGCACACAGCGGCGCCCGCCATGTGAAGAGTTGGGCGACAGCGGCCTTCAGAGGTCCGGCAGCGACCAGTCGATAGGCGTCTTGCCGTTCTGCTCGAGGAACTTGTTGGTGCGGCTGAAGTGGCCGTTGCCGAGGAAACCGCGGTAGGCCGACAACGGCGACGGGTGCGCCGACTTGAGGATCAGGTGGCGCTGCGGGTCGATCAGCTTCTGCTTGCTCTGCGCGTGGCTGCCCCAGAGCAGGAACACCAGGCGCTCGCAACGCTCGTTGACCACCTCGATGACGCGGTCGGTGAACGGCTGCCAGCCGGCATTGGCGTGGGAGCCGGCCTTGGCCTGCTCGACGGTCAGCGAGGTGTTGAGCAACAGCACGCCCTGCTCCGCCCAGCGCTGCAGGTAGCCGTTGTTGGGAATCGGGATGTTCAGGTCGCGGTTGAGTTCCTTGTAGATGTTCTGCAAGGACGGCGGCGTCGGCACGCCGGGCTGCACCGAGAAGCACAGGCCGTGGGCCTGGCCCGGCCCGTGGTAGGGATCCTGGCCGATGATCACCACCTTGACGTTCTCCAGCGGCGTGGTGTTCAGCGCGTTGAAGATCAACGGCCCGGGCGGGAAGATCGCCTTGCCGGCGGCTTTCTCCTGGCGCAGGAACTCGCCCAGTTGCTTCATGTAGGGCTTGTCGAATTCCTCGCGCAGCGCTTCCTTCCAGCTCGCCTCGAGCTTGATGCGGTCGTCGTTATCGGTCATGGAACCCCCTGTCTCGGTACTGAAAAAGTCGTCCGGCCTTTTTCAGAAGGTCGCCGACAGCCTGTGGCCGCGGAACCGTAGAAAAGCCCGCCGCGCTTGTCAATCTCGGGACAGGCGGGCCTCCTCCAGCGGATACTTCACGCGCACCCGGTTGCGGTACAGGCACTCGCTGGCCAGCAAGGTGCCGGCCTGGCCCTTTTCCCGGATGTCGCGCCAGATCTCGTTGAGCCTCAGCACTGCCTCGCCGTCGCGGACAAAACGCTGGGCCCTCTCGTAGACGTGGTAGCGCACAGGGCGCGGCGCACTGCACAGCAGTTCGCCTTCCAGTTGGTGGGCGGCGATATGGAAGCGCAACTGGAAGGTATCCGCCGTCGGATTGTGCAGCACCAGGTCGATGAAGTTGTAGAAGATCGCCGCGCCCGAGCCGAACGGCAGGATCCGTCCCTCGTCGGGAAACGGGTCGAAGCTGTGGTTGGCCCGCTCCACCACGCGCAGCGGCGAATGCAGGGTCATCCAGTGGATCAGGTTGCTCAGTTGGCAGATGCCGCCGCCGATTCCGCTGCGCGCCTCGCCGAAGGACAACTCCATGCCTTCGACGAAGCCACGCCGGGCGCTGGGCCGACCGACCAGCCGGCAGAACGAGAAGTACTCGCCGGGGCCGATGCGCACGCCGTTCATGCAGTCCACCGCCAGGCGCAGGTTGACCACCTTGTTGCGTTGCAGGGCGAGGTCGCTGTCGCCGAGGCGGCGGATCAACTTCGAGGTGTGCTTGATGTAGCGGTACGGCAGGCGCTCGTCGACCGATGGCAGCCGCACGTAGCGACGGCCGCCAAGACGCCAGCGGCAGTGCCGCCAGAGACGTCGTTGCCAGACCCGCAGCCAGTAGAGCCAGGGGTGGTAGAGCGATAGGGGTTTGCGCATCGACGATCCTTGTCGGTCTCGGCCCACGGGCCGGAGGCAGCATTATGCCCGGAGCACTAGCCCTGGTGCAGCGCCCGGTAGTGACTGGGCGCCATGCCCACCACCTTGCGGAACAGCCGCGAGAAGTAATAGGGATCGGCGTAGCCGAGCTGCTCGGCGATCTGCCGCACCTCCAGCGCGCCCTCGTCGAGCAGGCGGCAGGCGTGGGCCATCTTCATCTGGATGAAGTCCTGGATCGGCGCCTGGCCGGTCAGGGCGCGGTAGGTCTTGGCGAAATGGAAGCGCGACAGCTTGAACTGCGCCGCCAGCTCGTCGAGGTTGAGGCTGTCGTGCAGGTGCGCGCGCATCAGCGCCTGCACCGCGTCGATGTCCAGCACCCGCCCGGACTTCAGGCTGGCCCGCGCCGGACGCACCGCCAGCGAGGTGAGCAGGCCCTGCAACAGGTGCGCGGCATGGATGAAGTGCGGCAGGCTGAGGCCCTGGCGACGCAGCGCCAGCAGCGCGTCGAACTCCGCCAGCAGGCGCGGCTGCATGCCCAGGCGCAGGCGCGGAGCGCTGCCCAGCGGGCGCAGGAAGTCCTCCGCCAGGAGGCCTTCGAAATGTACCCAGTATATGCTCCAGGGCCGCTGCGGGTCGGCGCCGTAGGCGTGTTCCAGGCCCTTGGGCAGGACCAGCAGGTCGCCGCCGCCGACCTCGACGCGCTCGTCGGCGCACTCCAGCCAGCCGCGTCCGGCACGGCAGTAGATCAACAGATGGTCGTCCGGCGCGCGCCGCTGCATGTGGTGGCCATGCGCCTCCGGGTAGTAACCGAGGGCCAGCGGGTAGCAGGCCTGGCCGAGCGGATGGCGGGCCAGGGCGCGACGCAGGCGGGGCGGCGTGATGAAACGCACCCCCTGGTTTGGCAGGGGCCAGGCGGAGGTCAGTACGGAACGCTTCACGGCGACGCGACTCGGTAGTCTGAATCCCAAGATCGTCCATCCCTTGCGCAAGATCGTCAATCCACAGGCGGCTTGCGGCCGGCTATAACGACTCAAAACAACATCCCGGTCCACCGGGAAGCGGAGGCGACGATGGCCAAGGCAATCCCCCAGCTGATCGACGGCGAATGGCGCGGCAGCCGTTCCCGCGAACTGATCGAAGTCACCGATCCGGCGACCCAGGACGTCCTCGCGCTGGCGCCGAAGGCCACCGCCGACGAGATCGAGCAGGCCATCGCCAGCGCCCAGCGCGCCTTCGAGACCTGGCGCGAAGTCCCGGCTCCCGAGCGAGCGCGGTTGATGCTGCGCTACCAGCACCTGCTCAAGGAACACCACGACGAACTCGGCGAACTGCTGGCCCGGGAGACCGGCAAGAACCTCGCCGATGCCAAGGGCGACGTGTGGCGCGGCATCGAGGTGGTCGAACACGCCGCCAACGTGGCCAGCCTGATGATGGGCGAGACGGTGGAAAACGTCGCCCGCGAGATCGACACCGCCAGTTGGATCCAGCCCCTCGGCGTGTGCGCCGGGATCACCCCGTTCAATTTCCCGGCGATGATCCCGCTGTGGATGTTCCCGCTGGCCATCGCCTGCGGCAACACCTTCGTCCTCAAGCCCTCCGAACAGGATCCGCTGACACCCAATCGCCTCGCCGAGCTGTTCCTCGAGGCCGGCGCGCCGAAGGGCGTGCTGCAGGTGATCCATGGCGGCCGCGAGCAGGTCGATGCCCTCCTCACCCACCCGGACATCCGGGCGATTTCCTTCGTCGGCTCGGTCGCCGTCGGCCAGCACGTGTACCGCACCGGCACCGCGCACCTGAAGCGGGTGCAGGCCTTCGCCGGGGCGAAGAACCACATGGTGATCCTCCCCGACGCGAACAAGGCCCAGGTTCTCGGCAACCTGGTCGGTGCCAGTTGCGGCGCCGCCGGCCAGCGCTGCATGGCGATCAGCGCGGCGGTGTTCGTCGGCGCGGCGCGCGAGTGGATTCCCGAACTGGCCGAGCGGATGGCCGCCCTGCGCCCCGGCCACTGGCAGGACCCGGACGCCGCTTATGGTCCGCTGATCAGTCCGCAGGCGCGCCAGCGCGTGCTGCGCCTGATCGCCGAAGGCAAGGCGGAAGGCGCCGAGTGCCTGCTCGACGGCTCGCAGTGCCAGGTCGAAGGCTATCCCAACGGCAACTGGCTCGGTCCCACCCTGTTCCGCGCAGTGACGCCGAAGATGGGCCTGTACCGCGAGGAGATCTTCGGCCCGGTGCTGGCTTGCCTGGAGGTCGATACCCTGGAAGAGGCGATTGCCCTGGTCAACGCCAATCCCTATGGCAACGGCACCAGCCTGTTCACCCGCTCCGGCGGCGCCGCTCGGCGCTACCAGCACGCGGTGCAGGTCGGCCAGGTGGGGATCAACGTGCCGATCCCGGTACCGCTGCCGTTCTTCTCCTTCACCGGCTGGAAAGGCTCCTTCTACGGCGACCTGCACGCCTACGGCAAGCAGGCGGTGCGCTTCTATACCGAGACCAAGACCGTCACCAGCCGCTGGTTCGACGATGAACCGACGACCGACGAATCGTCGGCCGGCCCGAACATGACCATCCATCTCAAGTGACCCGAGGACCTATGGATTTCGACCTCACCGAAGAACAACGCCTGCTGGTGGAGAGCGCCCGCGCCTTCGCCCGCCACGAACTGGCGCCGAAGGCGGCCGACTGGGACCGCGACCATCACTTCCCGGTGGAAGTCCTCCGCGCCGCCGCCGAACAGGGCTACCTCGGCCTGTACATCGCCGAGGAAGACGGCGGCCTGGGCCTGTCGCGGCTGTCCACTTCGCTGATCTTCGAGCAACTGGCCGCCGGCTGCGTGGCCACTACCGCCTACATCAGCATCCACAACATGGCCGCCTGGATGCTCGCCTCGTTCGGCGACGCGGCGCTGAAGGAGGCCTGGCTGCCCGGCCTGATCGGCGGCGAGTCGCTCGCCTCCTATTGCCTGACCGAGCCCGATGCCGGCTCCGACGCCGCGCGCCTGCGCACCCGCGCCCGCCGCGAGGGCGACGAATACGTGCTGGACGGCAGCAAGTGCTTCATTTCCGGCGCCGGCAGCACCCAGGTGCTGATCGTCATGGCGCGCACCGGCGAGGACGGCGCCAGGGGCATCTCCTGCTTCCTGGTGCCGGCCGACGCGCCCGGCATCCGCTACGGCCGCAACGAGGACAAGATGGGCTGGCGCGCGCAGCCGACCCGCACCATCACCTTCGAAGGCGTGCGCATCCCCGCCGGCAACCGCATCGGCCCGGAGGGCCAGGGCTTCGTCTATGCCATGAAAGGCCTCGACGGCGGCCGCCTGAACATCGCCAGTTGTTCCCTGGGCGCCGCCCAGGCGGCGCTGGAGCAGTCGATGCGCTACGTCGAGGAGCGCGAGCAGTTCGGCAAGCCGCTGGCGACCTTCCAGGCCTTGCAGTTCAAGCTCGCCGACATGCTCACCGAACTCACCGCCAGCCGCCAGATGGTCCGCCTCGGCGCCCATCGGCTGGACCGCGGCGACGCCGAGGCGACCCTGTACTGCGCAATGGCCAAGCGCTTCGCCACCGACCGCTGCTTCGATGTCTGCAACGAGGCCTTGCAACTGCACGGCGGCTACGGCTATCTCAACGATTATCCGCTGGAGCGCTGGGTACGCGACACCCGCGTGCACCAGATCCTCGAAGGCACCAACGAAATCATGCGGGTGATCGTCGCCCGCCGCCTGCTGGAGCAGGGCGGCATGCTCGATCGCCTGCTGTGAACGCCGCGAACCATCGCATCCGATAGTGCCGGGACGCCCCGGCCCATGATCCAGTGAGGGACTTCATGAACACTGCCGTCGAACCCTACAAGGCTTCCTCCTTCGACCTGACCCACAAGCTCACCGTGGAAAAGCACGGGCACACCGCGCTGATCACCATCAACCACCCGCCGGCCAACACCTGGGACCGCGACTCGCTGATCGGCCTGCGCCAACTGATCGAGCACCTCAACCGCGACGACGATATCTACGCCCTGGTAGTGACCGGCCAGGGGCCGAAGTTCTTCTCCGCCGGCGCCGACCTGAACATGTTCGCCGACGGCGACAAGGCCCGCGCTCGCGAGATGGCCCGCCGCTTCGGCGAGGCCTTCGAGGCGCTGCGCGATTTCCGCGGGGTGTCGATCGCGGCGATCAACGGCTACGCCATGGGCGGCGGCCTGGAGTGCGCCCTCGCCTGCGACATCCGCATCGCCGAGCGCCAGGCGCAGATGGCCCTCCCGGAGGCCGCGGTGGGCCTGCTGCCCTGCGCCGGCGGGACCCAGGCGCTGCCCTGGCTGGTGGGCGAAGGCTGGGCCAAGCGGATGATCCTCTGCAACGAGCGGGTGGATGCGGAAACCGCCCTGCGCATCGGCCTGGTCGAACAGGTGGTGGACAGCGGCGAGGCGCGCGGCGCCGCCCTGCTGCTGGCGGCCAAGGTGGCACGCCAGAGCCCGGTGGCGATCCGCACCATCAAGCCGCTGATCCAGGGTGCCCGCGAACGCGCGCCGAACACCTGGCTGCCGGAGGAGCGCGAGCGCTTCGTCGATCTGTTCGACGCCCAGGACACCCGCGAAGGGGTCAACGCCTTCCTCGAGAAGCGCGATCCCAAGTGGCGCAACTGCTGAGCCTTCCCATCGAACCCGGCGGGCTGCGCCACAGCCCGCCCGAGCCGAGAGCCCCGACATGAACGTGCTTTTCGAAGAACGCCCGAGCCTGCATGGCTTCCGCATCGGCATTGCCACCCTGGATGCGGAAAAGAGCCTGAACGCCCTGTCCCTGCCGATGATCGAGGCCCTGGCGGCGAAACTCGACGCCTGGGCCGAGGACGCCGGCATCGCCTGCGTGCTGTTGCGCGGCAACGGCGCCAAGGCCTTTTGCGCCGGCGGCGACGTGCGCAAGCTGGTGGACGCCTGCCGTGAGCAACCCGGCGAGGTACCGGCCCTGGCGCGACGCTTCTTCGCCGATGAATACCGCCTCGACTACCGCATCCACACCTACCCGAAACCCTTCATCTGCTGGGCCCACGGCTATGTAATGGGCGGCGGCATGGGGCTGATGCAGGGTGCCGGGATTCGCATCGTCACCCCGTCCAGCCGCCTGGCGATGCCGGAGATCGGCATCGGCCTGTACCCGGACGTCGGCGCCAGCTGGTTCCTCGCCCGCCTGCCCGGCAGGCTCGGCCTGTTCCTCGGCCTGAGCGCGGCGCAGATGAACGCCCGCGACGCTCTCGACCTCGACCTGGCCGACCGCTTCCTTCTCGACGACCAGCAGGACGCCCTGCTCGCCGGCCTGGTGCAGATGAACTGGAACGAGTCGCCCCAGGTGCAACTTCACAGCCTGCTTCGCGCCCTCGAACACGAGGCCCGCGGCGAACTGCCGGAGGCCCAGTTGCTCCCGCGCCGGCCGCGCCTGGACGCACTGCTCGACCAGCCGGACCTGGCGAGCGCCTGGCAGGCGCTGGTGGCGCTGCGCGACGACGCCGACCCGCTGCTTGCGCGTGGCGCGAAGACCCTGGCCGAGGGCTGCCCGATGACCGCGCATCTGGTCTGGCAGCAGATCGAGCGTGCGCGCTACCTGTCGCTGGCCGAGGTGTTCCGCCTGGAATACGCCATGAGCCTGAACTGCACACGCCATCCGGACTTCGCCGAGGGGGTACGCGCAAGGCTGATCGATCGCGACAACGCACCGAACTGGCATTGGCCGCAGGTGGAATCGATCCCGCAGGCGGTGATCGAGGCGCACTTCGAGCCGACCTGGGAGGGCGAGCATCCGCTGGCGGGGCTCTGATCCGCCGCGCCGCCCTCTGCCGTAGGAGGGCGCGCGCCCGCCACGTCCATAGCGTCTAAGCTGTTTCACAGCATCCCCAAGAGGCCTCGCGGCCGCCACAGGAGGAGCTCCATGAAACAGATCGCCTTCATCGGCCTCGGCCACATGGGCGCGCCGATGGCCACCAACCTGCTCAAGGCCGGCTACCTGCTGAACGTCTTCGACCTGGTGCAGAGCGCCGTCGACGGCCTGGTCGCCGCCGGCGCCAGCGCCGCCCGCAGCGCCCGCGACGCGGTGCAGGGCGCCGACGTGGTCATCAGCATGCTGCCGGCCAGCCAGCACGTCGAAGGCCTGTACCTCGACGACGATGGCCTGCTCGCGCACATCGCCCCCGGCACCCTGGTGCTGGAATGCTCGACCATCGCCCCGACCTCGGCGCGCAAGGTCCACGCCGCCGCCCGCGAGCGCGGCCTGGCGATGCTCGACGCGCCGGTGTCCGGCGGCACTGCCGGCGCGGCAGCCGGCACCCTGACCTTCATGGTCGGCGGCGACGCCGAAGCCCTGGAGAAGGCCCGGCCGCTGTTCGAGGCCATGGGTCGCAACATCTTCCATGCCGGCCCCGACGGCGCCGGCCAGGTGGCCAAGGTGTGCAACAACCAGCTCCTCGCGGTGCTGATGATCGGTACCGCAGAAGCCATGGCCCTGGGCGTGGCCAACGGCCTCGAGGCGAAGGTGCTGGCCGAGATCATGCGCCGCAGCTCCGGCGGCAACTGGGCGCTGGAAGTCTACAACCCCTGGCCGGGGGTGATGGAGAACGCTCCGGCGTCGCGCGACTACAGCGGCGGCTTCATGGCCCAGTTGATGGCCAAGGACCTCGGCCTGGCCCAGGAAGCCGCCCAGGCCAGCGCCAGCAGCACGCCGATGGGCAGCCTGGCGCTGAGCCTGTACCGCCTGTTGCTGAAGCAGGGCTATGCGGAGCGGGACTTTTCCGTGGTGCAGAAATTGTTCGATCCGACCCAAGGCCAATAGACAGGCAGGCGGGTCCGCGCCCAGGCTGGTCGATTCGACGATGCGAGGAGCCCGCCTTGAACGCCCTGCTGCTGCGTTACCGTTTCCGCCTGCTGTTCTTTTCCACCGTGCTGTTCACGGCGATCCTCGGCCTGCCGTCGAGCACCAAGCCACGGGTGCTCGGCAGCCTCCTGCTGCTGGTGCTGGCCGGGATGAACACCTTGCGCAGACGCAGCCCGCTGGTCTACCTGACGGCCTTCTTCGGCCTGTTCAGCCTGGCCCTGTACACCACTGCGGACTTCAGCAGTCCCTACTCCAGCCTGCCGCCCGGCCTGCTGCGCGGGCTGAGCCTGATCCTGCTGTACCTGACCCTGTTCGCCGCGCTGTTCCGCCGCGTCACCCAGGAGCGCCCGGTGACCCACGAGCTGCTCTACGGACTCTGCGCGCTCTACCTGCAGATGGCGCTGGCCTTCGCTCTCGCCTACTACATGGTCGAACAGATGCAGCCAGCCAGCTTCATCGCCAGCCATGGCGCACTCGGCCTGGATACCTTCGTCTACTACAGCCTGGTGACCCTGACCACCGTGGGCTACGGCGACATCCAGGCGATCAACCCGCTGGCGCGCCTGCTGGCCGGCAGCGAAGGAGTGATCGGGGTCCTGTTCATCGCCCTCGCCGTGGCCCGCAGCCTGACCCTGATGAGCGACAGCGAGGAGGTCTGATTATTAAGCTGGGCTAACGAGTGCATCCCCCTCGCAGCGGTTTATCCCGGCGAGCGCAGGGCGGATGATGCTGATCGACGCCGCTCTGCGGCATTTCTCGAACGGAAGGTGCAGCATGAAAATCGCCCTGATCGGCGCCACCGGCCACGTCGGCCACTATTTCCTCAACGAAGCCCTGCAACGCGGCCACGCGGTAACCGCCCTGGTCCGCGACCCGAGCAAGCTGGCGGCGCGCAACGGCCTCTGCGTAGTGCAGGCGGACGTCAGCGACCCGGCCCAGGTGGCCAGCGCCGTGGCAGGCCACGAGGTGGTCATCAGCGCTTTCAACGGCGGCTGGGGCAGCGCCGACCTCCGCGCCCGCCACGCCGCCGGCAGCCAGGCCATTCTCGACGGCGTGAAACGCTCCGGCGTGCCGCGCCTGCTGGTTCTCGGCGGCGCCGGGAGCCTGGAGATCGCCCCCGGCCAGCGCCTGGTGGACAGCCCGGAATTCCCCGAGCAGTGGAAGCAGGGCGCCCTCGGCGCCGCCGACGCCCTCGACCAACTGCGCGGCGAGCAACGACTGGACTGGGTGTTCCTCAGCCCGGCGATGCTCCTCGAACCCGGCCAGCGCAGCGGCAAGTTCCGCCTCGGCGGCGACCAGGTCCTGTTTGACGCCAAGGGCGAGAGCCGGATTTCCCTGGAAGACCTGGCGGTAGCCATGCTCGACGAGGCCGAGCAGCCCCGTCATCATCGCCAGCGCTTCACCGTGGCCTACTGAAAAGACCAGGCGCCCCTCTCGGGCGCCTTCGTCGTCAGCCTTCGGACTTCGCCGCTGGTGTGACGATATCGAACCAGAAGTCGAAGTCGCCGAGCATGCCGAACAGTTGCCCCAGCAACAGCGGATTGCCGGAACTCTTCAGTTTGCCCTCGAAGACCAGGCGTACCGCCGATACCTCCTTGAGCAGCAGCCGGTTGAGATCGGCGCGGTCGATGCTCACGGTCTGCCCGGCGTCCTCGCTCTGCACGCCGCGCAGGTTGTTCAGGTGCGAGTTCTTCAGTTCCAGCAGGTAGTTCTCGCCGATATCCGGCAGGCGCAGGTTGATGCTCAGCGCCTTGCCCTCCGCAGCGCCGGCGTCCAGGCGCACGCCGAGATAGTCGAACAGCAGGCCGGTGTCCATCGCCGCCAGGGCATCGGCGCTTCCGGCCTTCATCGTCGGCTGGTCGCGCGGTACGCCGTGGCGCAGTTCGTAGGCGGCGCTGAGGTAGCTGTTGCGCCAGCCGGCGTTCTCCGCCTGGTAGCCGAGCTGCTCCAGGGCGTCGGCCTGCAGCTCGCGCGCGGCCCGGTTATCCGGCTCGGCGAAGACCAGCCTGTTGACCACCTCGACCACCCAGCGGTACTCGCCCCTGGCGTACGACGCCCGCGCTTGCTCCAACAGGCGCTCGGCGCCGCCCATGTATTCCACGTAGCGGCCCGCCGAGTCCTCCGGGCTGAGCGGGTCGAGGGTCGCCGGGTTGCCGTCGTAGTAGCCCAGGTAGCGGTTCAGCACGGCCCGTGCGTTATGGCTGACCGAGCCGTGGTAGCCGCGGTCGTACCATTCCTGGTCGAGGCTGGGCGGCAGGCGCAGGCGGTTGTGCACCTGGCCGATGGTCACGCCCTGGTTGGCCAGGTGCAGGGTCTGGTCGTGCAGGAAGCCGTACAGGTCACGCTGCTTTTCCAGCACCTCGACGATCTCCGCGTTGCCCCAGCGCGGCCAGTTGTGCACTGCGAACATCACCTCGGCCTGCCTGCCGAAACGATGCAGCGCCTGGTTGATGTACTTGCTCCAGCCCAGCGCATCACGTACCTCGGCGCCCCGCAGGGTATACAGGTTGTGCAGGGTACCGACCACGTTCTCGGCCATCAGCAGGGCCTTCTGCCGCGGCAGCCAGATGTTCATCTCCGCCGGCGACTCGGTGCCCGGCGTGTTCTGGAAGGTGAACGGCACGCCGTCCAGCACCAGGTCCTCGCCCTCGCCTTCGATCAGGCGGGTCGGCGCCAGCAGGCTCAGCGGTCCGCGCGCCAATCCCTTGCCGATGGCCATGTCGACCTGCCCCTGCGGCCCCTTGGGCAGTTGCGTGCCGTACTGGTAGGTGGCGCGGCGCATCATGGCGTTGCCGGCCAGGACGTTCTCCTTGATCGCCGCCTCCATGAAGCCAGCCGGGGCGATGATCTGCACCGCGCCGCTGGCGACCTGCTGTGGCTCGACCAGACCGCGCACGCCTCCAAAGTGATCGGCGTGGGCGTGGCTGTAGATCACCGTACGGATCGGCCTCTCGCCCAGCTCGCGGCTGACCAGTTCGTAGGCCGCCCTGGCGGTGGCCGGGGTGGTCAGGGTGTCGACCACGATCCAGCCGCTGTCGCCGCGGATGAAGGTGATGTTGGCCAGGTCGAAGCCGCGCACCTGGTAGATACCCTCGGTAACCTCGAACAAGCCGTACTTGAGATTGAGCAGGGCCTGGCGTTGCAGGCTGGGATTGATGCTGTCGCGAGGCTTGCCGTCGAGGAGGAAGTCGTAGCCACCGAGCTGCCAGGCGACGCTGCCGTCGGGGTTGCGGATGAGCACCCGCTCCGGGCGCCGGATCAGACCGCGTTCGGCGCGCTCGAAGTCGGCACGGTCGGCGAACGGCAATTCCGCTTCGACCCGCCGCTGGGCCTCGACGGTGAAGGCGCTGGGCGGCTTGGACGCGGAGGGTTCGGCGGCGCCGGCGAGTAGCGGGGCGAGCGCCAGGAGTGCGAGCAGACGGCTCATCGGATGCTCCGTTTTATTGTTGTGAGGTTCGGCTGGCACTATGCCGAGCAGCACGGCAATAATTCCAATGCATTCCAGGCCGATATTCGATGCGGAGTCCGCATGAGCGATCTACGCCAGTTCCGCCACTTCGTCGCCCTCGCCGAGCACGGCCACTATGCCCGCGCCGCCGAAGCGGTGAATCTCAGCCAGCCGGCGCTGTCACGCAGCATCCAGGCGCTGGAGGGACAGTTGGGTTGCACCCTGGTGGAGCGCGGCAGCCGCGGCGTGGCCCTCACGGCCCACGGCCGGCTGGTGCTGGAACACGCTCGGCGCCTGCTGGCCGGGCATCGCGCACTGCACAACGCGGTAAGCCAACTGGGCAATCTCGACAGCGGCGAGCTACGCCTGGGCGGCGGTCCCTTCCCCGCCGCACGGCTGTTGCCCGAGGCACTGGCCGGTTTCTCCAGCGCCCACCCACGCGTGCGCGTCGCACTGCTCATCGAGGACTGGCAGACCCTGCGCCAGCGCCTGCTGGATGACGCCGTCGAACTCTTCGTCGCCGATATCCGCGAGCTGCAAGGCGATCCGCAGTTGCGCATCCACCCGCTACGCGAGCATCCCGGCGTACTCTTCTGCCGCCCCGGCCATCCGCTGCTGGGTCTGGAGCGGCCGAGCGCCGGGCAATTGGCCGATTACCCGCTGGCCGGCCCGCGTCTGCCCGCGGAAGTCCGCGGCGACCTGGCGCGCCTGCTGCAACGCGACGAACCGCTCGGCATACAGTGCGACGACGTGCTGATGCTCAAGGGCCTGGTCGGCTCCAGCGAGCTGATCAGCCTGGCGCCCTGGGACGTGGTTGCCGCCGACGTCGAGGCCGGCCGCCTGGCGCTGCTGCCCTGGCCCGCCGGCGCCGAGCCCGCCCGCGCCAAGGGCTCCGCCTACGGTCTGGTCAGCCGTGCCGGCCGCAGCCTGTCGCCGGCCGCGGCGGTGTTCGTCGAGCGGGTGCTGGAACAGGACCGGCGCTTCGCCGCCACCTGAGGCTCAGCGCCAGCGACCGTCGTCGCGGCGCTCCTGCCAGGTACGGTTCCAGTCGCGCCCGCGGTTGTCACGGTCACGGTCGTGATAGTGCTCGTAGCGGTAGTCGGGACGATACCGGTGGTCGTCGCGGTCGTAGACCACGCAGGCCGACAACGGCAGGACGAGGATCAGCAAGGAAAGCAAACGACGCATGGCGCCTCCTGTGCGGCTCCGGCCTCTCCTGCGGATGCGGGAGGAATGCCTGTTCCGGAGCCTGCACATCGGACTGCGCGGCGCGCGGGCGGTGCCCGCGGCGAGGGTAAAGCCTGGGTAAATCAGCCGAGGCTACGCAGGTGCAGGACGCCGAACAGCAGCACCTGGAGGCGCTCCAGCCAAGGTGCCGGGCGCGCCTTGAGACGCCCGTTGAGCAGCAGGATCTCGGCGGCATGGACCAGCACCAGCACGCCGGACAACAGCAGGATCGGTCGATGCAACTCGCCCAGCGGGTAGGCCAGGTTGACCAGCGCGACGAGCCAGAACATCGCCAGGGCGCCCTTGGCGAACGACAGAAAATGACTCATGGGAACCTCCTCGTTTCGGTATCGGCAGAGTGTGCCGAGCAAATGCGCCAAGAGGGTCCGCACTTTCGACTGGAAAGCACGACGGCGCCCGCAGGCGCCGCCTTTCCTTGCGCACCTCAGTTGCGCCAGCGAGGCGCCCCGCCCTGCTGGCCCCGGTGCCGCGGACGATCCTGCCCACCGTGTTGCTGCCAGCGTTGCGGAGAATGCCCGCGCCATTGCGGCTGGCCACCGCGCTGCCAGTTGCCCGGATGCCGCTCGCCGCGATGGGCCGGGCGCGATTCGTGGTGGCGCTGCGGGTAGCGATATTGCTCGCGCCGGTAGTCGCGGTGGCCATCGTAGCGGCGTGGCGCCGGGTAGTAGCGTTGGTCGTAGTAGCGCGTCGAGTAGTAGCGCCGTTCGCTACGCCAGCCATCGTCGTAGACGCGATAGCGTGGCACTTCGTAGGCGTAGGGCTGGCCGCGATAGCGGCGCCAGTCGCCGTCATCGTAGTCGTAGTCATACACCGCGCAGCCACCCAGGCTGGCGAGAAGCAGAAGAAGCGGAACTCTCAGGAATGTGCGCCACATGGCAGCCTCCTGCGGCCCCGCCGCCAGCCGGACAACCGGCGACGCTGCGAGGCGCGCATACGACGTGAAGACTCGGGAAAAGGGAGCGGGCTCAGCACCAGCCTTTCTTGGCCTGGCCTGGAGGACAATGGGGCGGGCCGCCGCGATGGTAGCCGTAGTAACCCTGGTCGAAGTCCAGTTCGACGCAGGCGCCCGGCCCCCCGCTGCAACCGCTCCCCAGGAAGGCCGCCGGCAGCAGCCCGATCAATCGCATGACCATCAGCATTCTCCTTCATCGCAGAACGCAGCCGAACCACGCCTGGACAAGATCCCGATGGAGCGGGAAGCCGGTTGCGGCGGTTGCAACCCGGCTGCACTAGAGACCGAAGGGAAAAACGGAAATTCCCTGAATCCGACCAACGACAGGCCCCTCCAGGGCGTGACCGCCGCCGGCGTTTCTCGGTAGAGTGCGCGGATCAAGGACTGTCGGCCCCGCCGGCAAGGCTCAAGGAGCATGCATGCAACCCATCGACCGCGCCCAGGCACAGCAGCGCGCCAACGACATCCTGGTGTTCCAGCGCGAGCTGCAACGCCTCGACCAGGAGCAGGCGTTCCGCCTCGAACCGACCCAGGCCCGGCAACTCGCCGACTATCACCTGGCCCTGCTGGACAGCTATCGCGACCGTTTCGACATCGACCACGACCTGCGCAGCCAGCAACTTTCGCTGGGCATGCGGGTGGCCTCGTTCTTCGGCGCCCTGGCCTTCGCCGCCAGCGTGTTCCTGCTGTTCTATCGCTTCTGGGGCCTGTTCCCTACCGTCGCCCAGGTGGCGATCCTGGTCGGCAGCGCCTTCGTCGCGTTCTTCGCCACGCTCTGGGTCCAGGCCAAGGACGCCTCGGGCTACTTCAGCAAGCTGGCGGCGATGGTCGCGTTCGCCTGCTTCGTCCTCGACCTGACCATGCTCGGGCAGATATTCAACGTCACCCCCAGCGACCTGGCCCTGGTGCCCTGGGCGCTCTACGCCCTGCTCCTGGCCTACCTGTGCAACGCCCGCCTGCTGCTGGCGGCGGCGATCCTCTGCGTGATGGGGTTCATCGCCGCGCGCGTCGGCACCTGGGGCGGCGGCTACTGGCTGGGCGTAGGCGAGCGACCGGAGAACTTCTTCCCCGCCGCCGCGCTGATCTTCGCCGTGCCGCTGTGCTTCGAGCAGCGCAACTTCAGCGGCTTCGCCGTGATCTACCGGGTGTTCGCCCTGCTCGGCCTGTTCCTGCCGATGCTGGTGCTGGCCAACTGGGGCTCAGGCAGCTACCTGGCGCTGCCGTCGGCGCTCATCGAGGGGCTCTACCAGGTCGCCGGCTTCGTCGCCGCCGCCCTGGTGATCTGGCTCGGCGCGCGACGCAACTGGGCCGACGTGAGCAATACCGGGATCACCTTCTTCGTCATCTTCCTCTACACCAAGTTCTTCGACTGGTGGTGGGAAGCGATGCCGAAGTACCTGTTCTTCCTGGTGCTCGGCCTCAGCGCCTTGCTGATCCTGCTGGTCCTGCGCCGCCTGCGCACGCCCCTGGGCATCGCCGCGAGGACTGACGCATGAATCGCAACCGTCGCAACGCCCTGATCGCCGGCAGCCTCCTGATGCTGGCGGCGAACCTGGCCGCCCTCGGTGGCGTCGCCTGGAACCGGTCCGGCGAGGCCGAAAGCAAGTTGGTGCTCAGTCAGCGCGAACTCCAGCGCAACTGGTCCTACGGCTTCTGGAGCGAAGAGAACAGTGGCGTCGAACTGCGCCTGGAGCTTCGCTCGCCGAACGGCGAGCCGCCCAATGACCTCGCGCCCCCGCTGCCGCCCGAGCAGATGCGCGCCCTCGGTTTCAGCATCCCGGACGCGCTCGACGAAGAGAGCGTACGGCGCTACCGCCGCCAACAGGAAAAACAGGTGCTGCTGGTCCTGGAACTCGACGGCCCGGCCTATCGCCGCGAAGTACGCCTGGCCGAGGAGCGCCTGGCCGAGGCCCGCGCCCGCAGCAAGGCCCTGCCCAAGGACGAAATGCTGTCCAGCCAGATGGAAGCCGCTCGCCACCAACTGAAGCATGAGCAGGGAGAGGCCAGCCGACTGTTCATCGTCGACGCCGGCCTCGACCTGGCCGCCCTGCGCCAGCGCTACCCCGAGCGCCAGCGCTACGCCATCGTCAAGGGCCGGGTGCGTCCCTGGTCCGCGGTCGACGAAGGCAGGACGCTGGTCGGCGGCTACATCAGCCGTACCGACCTCGCCGCGATCAACGTGCCACGACAATGGCACGCGGTATTCGCCAAGGTCGACGGACAAAACTACCGGCTAGCGCCGCTGGAACTGCATCTCAGCTTCGGCCAGCGCCTGGAGCCCTGGATCACCAACGCCGTTCGCCGCTGAAACGCCCCGCCCGGCGCGCGATGCTTGCATCCGCGCGCCGGGCGCTGCACCCTGGACACCCGCCAGCCATCCACCGCGCCATGAACAGCGAAATCGACCCCGGCCGCTGCCCGCTGTGCCAGCAATCCAACCGCTGCACCCTGGCCGATCCCGCTAGCGCCGCCCAGGCTTGCTGGTGCTTCACCACGGAAATCGATGCGACCGCGCTGGAGCGGATTCCCGCCGAGCTGCGCCGCCGTGCCTGCCTCTGCCCGCGCTGCGCGCAACTATTGCCGCCCGACGCCGACGACTGATGCGCCTGGACCGCTTCCTCGCCAACCTGCCCGAACTCAGCCGCCGCGACGCGCAGATGCTGATCGCCGGTGGACGCCTGCGCGTGGACGGCCAGGTGGTGCGCGACGGCACCCACGAAGTGCGCGTCTTCAGCCGGGTGGAACTGGACGAGCAGCTGCTCCAGGCTGGCAAGCCGGCGCGCTACTACATGCTGCATAAACCGATGGGCTGCGTCAGCGCCACCCGCGACCCGCAACACCCGACCGTCCTCGACCTGTTCCCGGAAGACCAGCGCGACGACCTGCACATTGGCGGTCGTCTCGACTACAACACCACCGGCCTGATGCTGCTGACCAACGATGGTCAGTGGTCGCGCCGCCTGACCCTGCCGGGCAGCCGGCGCGACAAGGTCTACTACGTGGAAACCGAGGCGCCCATCGACCAACGCTACGTGGATGCCTTCGCCGCCGGCCTCCACTTCCGCTTCGAAGACCTGGTCACCCTCCCCGCACAGCTCGAACCGATCGGCCCACGCTGCGCCCGCCTGACCCTGCACGAAGGCCGCTATCACCAGGTCAAGCGCATGTTCGGCCACTTCGACAACAAGGTGCTGCGCCTGCACCGCGAGCGCATGGGCGATATTTGTCTCGACCCGCAGTTGCCGCCGGGAGCCTGGCGCCCCCTGAATGCTGAAGAAATCTGTTCGGTGTGAAACCCCGCCGCCCGCCGCCTGTCCACCGAAAGAGGCCGGACCGCAGGGGTTTGGCCGGCCGTCGCGAGCGACGCTAAGCTGAATGGCGTCTGTCGGAGCGACAGCCTTTCCCGCATGGAGCAAGAGAAAGCGCCGATGAAAAGATCCCTTGCCGTACTGCTGCTGGCCTTCGCCGTCGGCAGCCTCCACGCGGCGCCCGCCAGCCCAGCGAACGCGCCTTTGCCGCCGGCCGACATCAAGGCGCGGCTGAAGAGCATGAAGCCCGGCGAGTACCTCTGGTACCCGGAGGTTTCCCCGCAGGGACCAGTGACCATCGTGGTCAGCCTTACCGAACAGAAGGCCTACATCTACCGCAACGGTATCGCCATCGGGGTCAGCACCCTCAGCTCCGGCAAGAAGGGCCGGGAGACCCCGACCGGAGTGTTCTCGATCCTGCAAAAGAGCGTCGACCACAAGTCCGACCTCTACAACAGCGCGCCCATGCCCTACATGCAGCGCCTTACCTGGGACGGCATCGCCCTGCACGCCGGCAACCTGCCCGGCTATCCCGCCTCCCACGGCTGCATCCGCCTGCCCATGGCGTTCGCCAAGAAGCTCTACGGCATCACCGGATTCAGCTCCACCACGGTAATCATTTCCAACGCCAGCAGCGCGCCGAAGGAAGTCGACCACCCCGGCCTGCTGGCGCCGACGGTAGCGGACGGGCGACCGGTGACGCTGCCGGTTGAGCCCGGAGAGATCGCCTGGAACGACCCCGGCGCGGAGCGCGGTCCATTGTCGGTGCTGATCAGCCGCGCCGACCAGCGCGCCTATGTCTACCGCGGCGGCCAGCGCATAGGCACCGCACCGGTGCAGTTGCCGGCACGCCCGCAAACCGGCATGGCGGTGTTCTCGCTGCTGGAAAAGCCGACCCTGGACGAAATCGGCGAGACCTCGCCGAACCTGCGCTGGTCGGTGGTCCAGGTGAGCAACCCGGGACAGGGCCTGACACCCTCCGAGCAACTGGGCAAGATCCGCATGGACCCGACCTTCGTCCGCGAAATGCTGAGCGCCATGGACGTCGGTAGTACCCTGGTGATCACCGACTGGGCCTCGACCCGGGACACCCACAGCGACTCCGATTTCACGGTGATCGCCACGGAAACACCGAACAATCCGACGAAATCGCTTAAAAAGTAGTCGGCAAGTTGTTCAAAAATCGAGCACAATGCCTCTCATCCGGTAAAAACCACACTGAACCGATGGGAATACTGCTCGTATGCCAATCTTCCTCCGTGCCGCCCTGCGCAGGCTGAGCCTGGCGGGCGCCACCCTTTGCGCACTGGCCAGCGGGCCGGTGTTCGCCATGCCACTTCCCTCCGCCAAGGACCTTCAGAAACTCGCTCCCCAGGCCAGCCTGCCGACCCTCGAACTGGCCCTCACCGCCTATGCCTGCGCGAGTGCCAGCCAGGGTGGCGACAACGGCCTGCTGACGGTGATCGACTACTCGCGGCCGTCGCGCGACAAGCGCCTCTGGGTATTCGACCTGAAGGCCCGCAAGCTGCTCTTCGAAGAGTGGGTGACCCACGGCAAGAACAGCGGCGATGACCTTGCCACCTCCTTCTCCAACCGGCCGAACAGCTACCAGTCGTCGATCGGGCTGTTCCAGACCGGCCAGCTCTATACCGGCAAGCACGGCCAGTCGCTGCGCCTGGTTGGCCTGGAGCCGGGTTTCAACGACAAGAGCGAAGAACGCGCCATCGTCATGCACTCCGCCGCCTACGCCGATCCCAGGGTGGTTCCCGGGCTCGGCCGCCTGGGCCGCAGCCAGGGCTGCCCTGCGGTACGCCCGGCCGTGGCCGCCCGGCTGATCAACACCCTCAAGCGCGGCAGCTACGTGTTCGCCTACTACCCACAGCCGAAGTGGCTGGAAACCTCGCGCTTCCTCGCTCCGCAGAGCTGCGCCGTGGCACGTGCGGCACGCACGCCGGAAGTCATCGCCAGCCTGCTCAAGTGAACCGCCGGGGCGGCGGCCGCGCCGCCCCTCTCCTTCCCGGCCCCCCGAAATCGCGGCATCAGCGCTTGCCCGGCGGCATTTCGTCGGATTCCTTCCCTTCTTCCCCCATCCACAAGCGAAACAGGGCTTGCAGCCCGGCACGCCGGCTGCTTAACTGACGCTCACGTTGTGACCGATCGGTCACAAACGACTTCCAAGAAAGCCCGCGTGACTGCCCGCGCTTCGGCGCCGGCCTTTCCTGCCCGGCCAATAGCCGCATCGCCAAGACCCGAAAGGGTTTCGGACGAACTCTATTTGCCTGTAAGTCGTTGAAAATTAAAAGTTTATTAAATCCATCCGAATGACATTCAACTGTCATTGGGAGGCGCTTTCATCTGCCCATGAGCATTTTGTATTCGCCGCGACAAGCAGGTCGCCGCGTTCCCATCGAACGATTCCAGGAGGAAGCGACATGAGGCCGGAAACAGCCATCATCGAGATCCACGGGCAATACAGGATTCACACCGAGTTCTACGGCAACCCCTCGGCGCAGCAGACCATCATCCTGGTCAACGGCTCGCTGTCGACCACAGCGTCCTTCGCCCAGACCGTGAAGTACCTGCAGCCGCATTACAACGTGGTGCTCTACGACCAGCCGTATGCCGGCCAGTCCAAACCCCATAACGAAAACCTCACGCCGATCAGCAAGGAATGCGAGGCCAGGATCCTGCTGGAACTGATCGAACGCTTCCGCGCCGACGTGGTGATGTCGTTCTCGTGGGGCGGCGTCGCCACCCTGCTGGCCCTGGCGCAGCGTCCCGGACGGATCCGCAGGGCGGTGGTCAACTCATTCTCGCCTCAGCTCAACCCGGCCATGCTCGACTACCTGCATCGCGGCCTCGACTACCTCGCCGCCTGCGATCGCACCCAGGTCGGCAACCTGGTCAACGAAACCATCGGCCGCTACCTGCCGCAGCTGTTCAAGCGCTACAACTTCCGCCACGTCAGCAGCCTGGACGAGCACGAATACCACCAGATGCACTTCCATATCCGCGAGGTGCTGCGCCTGAACGCCGATAGCTATACCGAGAGCTTCGCCGGCATCGAGATCCCGGTGCTGTTCATGAACGGCGAGCTGGACATCTACACCACGCCCCACGAAGCCCGCCAGTTCGGCCAACTGATCCGCGGCGCGGAATTCCACACCATCCGCAATGCCGGCCACTTCATCGACGTCGAACACAAGGCCGCCTGGCAGCAGACCCAGGACGCCCTGCTGGCCTTCCTCCGCCCGCAGCGCACGCAGCCGCTCAACCCGATCTACCGCCCCCAGCCCAACGGCGCCAGCGTCCCCCTCGCCGCCCTCGCCAGCTAACCGCCACCGCCACGGGGAGCCCCGCTCCCCTGGCGGAAAAACCCAGCGAAATCAACAAAAACCCCACCCCGGGCTTCACCTGCCGCCGCGCATCTGGTAAAAAGGCGCCCTGGCCGCAAAAGCCGTCCGAGCGGGCGTCGTATAATGGCATTACCTGAGCTTCCCAAGCTCATGACGAGGGTTCGATTCCCTTCGCCCGCTCCAGATTCCAATGCAAAAGCCCCTGACACCAACCAGTGCCAGGGGCTTTCTGCTTTCAGGCTTTCCCCGCGTAAAGCCCGGGAAAGATCGGAAGCGCCCCATGGATTTCGGTGGAGGCGCAGCCGGAAGGTTCCTCTCCCTTACATCATCAGCGAGTAGGCCCGCTCCAACTGGTCCAGATCGATATCCAGGGGCAGCGGCAGGGGCGCTTCGCCGATGTGCTGCTCGCTCGCGAACTTCCCCTCGGCCAACACACGTGCCGGGTCGTTGAGGGCGAGGAAGTCACCCCCGTCGTATTCCCAGAAGTTCAGCGGGGAGCGGCCGGAATAGGTTTCGTTCCAGCAGGCGACGTACGAACGTTCGCCCAGGACTTTCGGACGACAGGAAACGTAGGGTTCCAGATAGACCTCATGGGTGAGGTACAGGAAGGTGAGGTCATCCACGCGATAGGCCGGCGCTTCGCTGACCTCCTGAGGCTCCTCGTCCAGTTGCGCTTCGGGGTTCGCTCCCGGATCGACCGCTGCGACAGCGGAAAACCCATCCGCCCCGCCGGGCTCTCCCATGGCCATGCCTCCGCCGATGAACAGGGAAGCAACCACGACCAATAACTTCAACACGACGCGTCCTCGCCTGAAAATCGCGGAGATTACGCCGCCAACTTTTCAGGTATGCGATCAGGGTGGCCCGCAACCTTCCGCCCCGCCGCCCGATATCGGGCAATTCCTACACGACGGAAGACGCATCCACCTGGGCCCGCACCCGGCTCGTCTTCTCGCTCAGCGCTCTTTCACGGTGTTCCGCAGCAAATTAGTAATTATCTGTAGGAATAACTCCTCAACAGCCTCGTATCACTTCCGCTCGAGCCGAATCTCGACCAGCTTGCCATCGATGAAGCGCAAGTGTCGGTAGACGCCTCCACTGGGGCCATACACCCAGAATTCGGTGCGTGCGGCATTCAACTTGGGCACGCCGTTGTTGCGCAGGGCAGGCTCGTTGACGATCCTGCTCAGCGGTTGCCCGCACCTTTCCAGGACTTGCTCGACGCTGTCGCCCTCGTCCACCAGATGCGTGCCGCATCTCATCGAGGCGAGGGCAGGAATTGCCAACGAAGACATGAACAGCATCAGCGCCGTGCGAAACATGGATACCTCCCGCCTCCCCCGATAATGAAAGCGCGGACCGCCGCGGGGCGAGGCGAACTCCCTCACAAAGGCGCAAGCGTCGCACAGCGGCATGGCGACGCAGGCAGTTCCTTGCCGTCGCTTCGCCAGCTTCGTTAGACTGCCGCATCGCAGCACGCTTTCGTGGCTGCGCCCTCCCCGATCCGAGGCTTGCATGTTGGAGATAGTAGTCATCCGATAACCGCCACTTCGTCATCCTGCACGAGGTGTCGCCGGTTATCTGCCTTCGCCATGGCTCGCACGCGCCTTTTCGCGCAGTGCGGCCGCGTTGTCATACCGATGATTACAGGTTCTACCGACATGAACGTTTCCAAGCCGGAACAACGGACGCTTCACGCCTTGGCCCAGGGCGGCCATATCGCCTTCCTTCGCGACGCTTCGGGCAAGATCACCCACGTCGAGTGCTACAACCGCGACGGCCACCTGCTGCTCGACTGCACCCTGGCGGTGTTCTCCAGGCTGAAGAACAAGGGCCTGGTCCACTCCCGCCAGGGCAGGCCCTACCGGATATCCATGGCCGGGCTGAAAGCCGTGCGCCCGCAAGCGGACAATCGCTGACCCCCTTCCTTTTCCATTGCCCCCGCCGGGACAAGGCGGGGGTTCCGAGGAGTGCTTGCATGAATATTTCCATCCGTGCGGAAACGCCCTGCGACATCGACGCCATCGCTCGCCTGACCGAAGCCGCGTTCCGCAACGAAACGCACAGCAGCCATACCGAGCAGTACATCATCGACGCCCTGCGCCGTGCCGGCGCGCTGACGTTTTCGCTGGTGGCCGAAGCGAACGGCCAGGTGATCGGCCATATCGCGGCCTCACCAGTGACCATCGATGGCGAAGCGGACGACTGGTACGGCCTCGCGCCGCTATCGGTGGCGCCCGAGCGGCAGCGCCAGGGCCTCGGTTCGCAGTTGGTCCGGCGCCTGCTCGCCGAGCTGCGCATACTGCCCGCGGGCGGCTGCGTGGTACTGGGCGAACCGACCTACTACTCGCACTTCGGCTTTCGGGTGGAAAGCGGCCTGGCGTTGCCCGGCGTTCCCGCCGAATACTTCCAGGCACAGTCCTTCAGCGGGCGCATGGCGCGAGGAATAGTGGCCTTCCACGCCGCATTCGACGCCAGCGGCTGAGCCGGAACGACAGCAGCCGCTATGTCGCCCCCTGGTCGCGGGCTCAATCGAACTGGGTGCCCTTCTGGATCAGTTCCACCTTGTAACCGTCCGGGTCTTCGAGGAAGGCAATCACGCTGCGTCCGTGCTGCATCGGCCCGGCCTCGCGGGTGACCCGATAGCCCAGCGCCCTGGCCCGGGCGCAGGTGACGGCGGCATCCTCGACCTCGATGGCCAGGTGGCCGTAGCCGTCGCCCTGGCTGTAGCTCTCCCGGTCCCAGTTGTGGGTCAACTCCAGGGCAGCGGCCGCGCGCTCGTCCTGGTAGCCGACGAAGGCCAGGGTGAAGCGGCCTTCGGGATAGTCCCGGCGCCGCAGCAGGCGCATGTCCAGGGCCCGGGTGTAGAACTCCAGCGCGGCCTCGAGATCGGCCACGCGGAGCATGCTGTGCAGGATTCGCATGGAAATTCTCCGTGGAGTCCGGCGGCGAGCCGCCGGAGCGGGGATCAACCTTCGACGCGGTAGCCCTTGAACAGGAAAAGCGGACCGAAGGCGTAGCTGTCGATCAGTTCATAGAAGCGCGCGATGGTTTCGTTGCGGCAATGCTGGAGGAACGCCGCCTCGTCTTCGTACACCTCGTCGAGGTAGAAGCGGTTGCGGTTGTTCTCGTCGCGGATCACCTCGAAGCGCAGGGTGCCCGGTTCGTTCTGCAACGAGCCATTGGCATCGAACAGGCCTGCCGCGGCGAACGCTTCGCGCTTGTCGGAGGGAACGTCGAACTGAACCAGTACGTGGTAGGTCATGGAATCTTTCCTCGTGAAATGGGGTTGGAAGCGATCGCAAGGTCCATGCTAGGGTGGCCTTTCACTCATTAAAAGTAATCAATAATCAGTAAATCACTCACTTAAAGAGAATGATGTGAAACTCTCCCAACTCGGATTCTTCTGCGCGGTGGTCGAACGCGGCACCATCGCAGCCGCGGCCGAACAACTGCATTGCGTGCCGTCGAACATCACTACCCGCTTGCGCGAACTCGAAGGACAACTCGGCGTAGCCCTGTTCAATCGCGAAAGGAACCGCCTGCTGGTCACCCCCGAGGGCCGCCTGCTGTACCGCCACGCCCGGCGCCTGCTGGCGCTGGCCGACGAGACCGCCGCGCTGTTCGCCGGCGACCAGGCGCACGGCGCGCTACGGGTCGGCGCGCTGGACGTGGCCCTGGCCAATCACCTGCCCCAGCGCCTGGCCCGCTACCGCCGCGAGTCGCCGGGCGTTGAACTGCACATCCGCCCGGAGCATTCGCTGCTGCTCGAGCGCCTGCTGATGGAGGGAGAGCTGGACCTGATCGTCACCGACGGCCCCATCGAACACCCGTTGCTGGCCAGCCGCCTGGCCTTCCGCGAGCGCCTGTTGCGGGTCACTCCCGCCGACCTGCCAGCGCCCACTCCCGAGGACCTCGCCAGCCTCGAACTCTATGTGTTCGGCCACACTTGCCACTACCGCCGCCAGGTTGACCGCTGGCTGGCGGAGAGCGGTATCCAGCCGCGTGTAACCCTGGAAATCGAGTCCTACCCGAGCCTCTTCGCCTGCATCGAGGCCGGTCTCGGCTTCGCCTGCGTACCGGAGAGCTTCGTTGCACGCATGCCCTCCACGCGACGGGGTTTCCATGCCGAACCGGTAGCCGGCCTGGACTCCAGCGATATCCATTTCGTCTGGCGCAAACAGCAAGCCTCGCCGCTGATCCAGGGCTTCATCGACAGCATCGGCGCCGACTGACGCCAACGAACGATGCCGCAACACAAACGCACTCGGAAAAATCGGTAACAGCGGAACCACTGCACAGACCAGAGAAAAAGCCGCCACCAACCAGGCCTGGCGGCGACACCGGAAGTACCCTCGGCGGCCGATTGCCGAGCCGATCCCCTACCTGCCCCCTGGGTTTTCCGACGAAAGACCTTGATTCGTGGGAGGTAGGGTCGTCTCCGCTAGATACCCCTCAACCCTGCGTGCGGGCTCCCATGCCCGAGCGCCTTGGCGAGATTTGCCCATAGAGCCATCACTTATGACTGCGACAGACAGAACGCCCCCGCCATTGAAATGGCTCTGCCTCGGCAACCGTGATGCGAACGACGGATTCGAGCTCTTCGCCCATGGCATCTATGCGAGGAACGGCGCGTTGGTCGGCAGCAAGCTCTCCCTGCGCGAACGGCGCCAGCGCGTCGACCTGTCGGCCTTCCTTTCCGGCGCACCGCCGCTGCTTGCCGAGGCGGCGGTCAAGCACCTGCTGGCGCGCCTCCTGTGCGTGCACCGGCACAACACCGACCTCGAACTGCTCGGCAAGAACTTCATTCCCCTGCATGCCAGCAGCCTGAGCAACGCCGGGGTCTGCGAGCGGATCATGGCCTCGGCAAGGCAATTGCAGCAGCACCAGGTCGAACTCTGCCTGCTGCTGGCCATCGACGAGCAGGAACCCGCCTCGGCGGAGTACCTGGCGTCTCTCGCCCGGCTACGCGACAGCGGCGTGCGCATCGCGCTGCACCCGCAACGCATCGATACCGACGCTCGCCAGTGCTTCGCCGAGGTCGACGCCGGCCTCTGCGATTACCTGGGCCTGGACGCGCGCCTGCTTGCCCCCGGCCCGCTGACGCGTAACCTGCGCCAGCGCAAGAGCATCGAGTACCTGAACCGGCTGCTGGTAGCACAGGACATCCAGATGCTTTGCCTCAACGTCGACAATGAGGAACTGCACCAACAAGCCAACGCACTCCCCTTCGCCTTCCGTCACGGCAGGCACTATTCGGAGCCTTTCCAGGCCTGGCCGTTCAGCAGTCCGGCCTGCTGAACGCCGACGCGGCTGCCAGCCGTCACGCCAGGCTGGCCCGCTATCCCGCCAGGCGCTACCCTTGGCGGTTTCGACAGACAGGGACGACGGTCATGGGCAACTATTTCGAGAGCCCCTTCAGGGGCAAGCTGCTCTCGGAACAGGTCAGCAACCCGAACATTCGGGTAGGGCGCTACAGCTACTACTCCGGCTACTATCACGGGCATTCCTTCGACGACTGCGCCCGCTACCTGATGCCGGACCGCGACGACGTGGACAAGCTGGTCATCGGCAGTTTCTGCTCGATCGGCAGTGGCGCCGCCTTCATCATGGCCGGCAACCAGGGACACCGCGCCGAATGGGCATCGACCTTCCCCTTCCACTTCATGCACGAAGAGCCGGCCTTCGCCGACGCCGTGAACGGCTACCAGCCAGCCGGCGACACGCTGATCGGCCATGACGTCTGGATCGGTACCGAGGCGATGTTCATGCCCGGCGTACGGGTCGGCCACGGAGCCATCATCGGCAGCCGCGCGCTGGTGACCGGCGATGTCGAGCCCTATGCCATCGTCGGCGGTAACCCGGCCCGGACCATTCGTAAGCGCTTTTCCGATGGCGATATCCAGAACCTGCTGGAAATGGCCTGGTGGGACTGGCCACTGGCCGATATCGAGGCAGCCATGCCACTGCTGTGTACTGGGGATATCCCCGCCTTGTACCGGCACTGGAAACAGTGCCAGGCCACGGCCTGACGGTTGGACGAAGGAGGTCGAGGGTTTTTCTCGGGCCCGATGGCCTACCCTCTATGCTTCCAACGGTATACTGTCGCGATGCCTGGCCATCCAGACATGCGTGCCAGAGCCACTCCAGCGACCGTACCGGCGGAGCGAAACGCTGTGTTTCCGCCAGCCCGTGCCGAGCACCGATCGCCGGAACGATCGCAGGACTTCATGACCGACGGCCCCCTGGAACGGCTACCGGGCAAGACGAGTGACAAGAACGACACATGATTGAAGAAGCCACTTCCAGCAAGCACTCAGGCACGACGGACACCCCGCTGGTATCCGTCGTAGCGCCCTGCTTCAACGCGGAAAAGTACCTGGAAGAAGCCCTGCGCAGCATCTACGAGCAGGACTACCCGAATTTCGAAGTGATCATCGTCGACGACGGCTCCACCGACAACAGCTACGCCATGCTGGAGCAGTTGCAGAAAGTCCACGGTTTCCAGCTCTACCGCCAGCAGAACCAGGGCGTCAGCGCAGCGCTGAACTTCGGTCTGCAACACGCTCGCGGCGACTACGTAGCCACGCCGGACCTGGACGACATCATGCTGCCGCACTCGTTGAGCGTGCGCGCCGCGTACCTCGACCAGCACCCGGAGGTCGGCTGCGTCGGCGCCCTGGTGATCTACATCGACAGCGAAGGCCAGGAAACCAAGCGGCAGAACGGCAACCGCATCCGCCAGCTGGACTTCGACTACCTGCTCGGCAACGCCTATGTCTGCGGCGCCCCGGTGTCCCTGTACCGCATGGAGGCCCTGCGCGCCGCCGGCTTCTACGATCCCGAGATCAAGGTGCAGGACTTCCAGATGACCCTGCGCATCGCCAGCCAGGGCTACCAGATCCACAAGCTGCCGGTGCTGGTCACCCGCTACCGGCGCCACCCCGACAACCTGTCGCGGCGCTACAAGGTGCTGCTCGATGCCGACCTGCGCACCATCGCGCCCTACCAGTCGCATCCCGCCTACGAGCGCGGCCGCACGGAGCTGGTCAACAAGGCCCTGAAATACGCCGTGGTCGCGGACAAGCGGCATGCCTGGCAACTGCTCCGCTCGCTGCCGCTGCGGCAGTGGAACCGTACCACCTTCCGCCGGTTGAAGCGCTTCCTTCTCCATCACGAGAGCTGAGTCCGTCACCGCGAAGATTCGTCGTGCATGGGCTATACCTCCCGGATACACCTTGGTTTCGAATTGCCGCCCGACAACGGGTAGGCTGGCCGCTTGACGCCCGCGGCCGTTCTTCGAGGGAGCTTGAATGACCGCGCTGCACGACCTCCCGGGAACCCGCCTGCTGGCACTGTTCGCCCGCCGGGAACTCTCGCCCAGCGAGTACTACGAGCATCTGCTGGCCCACATCCAGCGCTGGGAACCGCATCTCAACGCGCTGTATCGCTTCGACCCGCAACGGATTCGCGAACAGGCCGCGGCGGCCACCGAGCGCTGGCGCAAGGGACAGCCCAAAGGCCCGCTGGACGGGCTGCCGGTAACCATCAAGGAGCTGATCGCCACCGCTGGCGAACCTATCCCATTGGGCAGCGCCGCCACCGCCCTGCAACCCGCGCCCTGCGACGCGCCGCCGGCCGCTCGGCTGCGCGAAGCCGGCGCGATCGTCCTGGCCAAGACTACGGTTCCAGACTTCGGCATGCTTTCATCCGGCCTCTCCAGCTTCCACGGAGTCACCCGCAATCCCTGGAACCTGGCCAACAATACCGGCGGCTCCAGTTCGGGCGCGGCAGCGGCGGCCGCCGCCGGCTACGGACCGCTGCACCTGGGCACCGACATCGGCGGCTCGGTGCGTCTGCCGGCGGGCTGGTGCGGCCTGGTGGGCTTCAAGCCAAGCCTCGGGCGAATCCCCATCGACCCTTACTACACCGGTCGCTGCGCCGGTCCGATGACCCGCTGCATGGACGACTGCCTGCTGCTGATGCGCTACCTCGCGCAGCCCGACGCCCGCGACGCCACCAGCCTGCCGCCGGAAGTGCTGGACTGGAGCGCCGAGCCGCTGTCGGTGCGCGGCCTGAGGGTCGGCCTGCAACTCGACCCCGGCTGCGGCCTGCAGCCCGACGCGGAAATCCGCGCCGCGATCGAGGCCGCGGCGCGGCTGTTCGAGGAGCACGGCGCCCAGCTCAGGATCGTCGAACCGCTGATGGACCGGAGCCTGCTCGACGGCCTGAACGACTTCTGGCGCGCCCGCCTGTGGAGCGAACTGCTGCTCCTCGACGAGACGCGGCGGGCCAGGGTGCTGCCCTATGTCCACGCCTGGGCCGAGGGCGGCGCACGGGTCAGCGGGGTCGATGCGGTGCGCGGTTTCAACCAGACCTTCGAGATGCGCCGGCGCGCCGCCCGGCTGTTCGGCGAGATCGACCTGCTGCTGACGCCGACCAACCAGGTCGAGGCCTTCCCCGCCGACTGGGCCTCGCCGCTGAACGATCCGCAGCGGCCGTTCGAGCACATCGTCTTCACCGTGCCGTGGAATATGGGCGAACAGCCCGCGCTCTCGATAAACTGCGGCTTCACGGCCGCCGGCATGCCGATCGGCCTGCAACTGGTCGCGCCGCGCTTCGCCGATACCTGGCTGTTGCGCATCGGCAAGACCTACGAAGGCTGGCGCGGTCCGATCCACGGCTGGCCACGGCCGCCGGCTGACTGAAGCCGGCAGCCGCTCGTCGCTCGGCTCCAGGCCTGAGTGTTTCAGTCGTCACTCCGAGAGGGCCTTCGCCATGCGCTCCCCCACCCGTCCCCCGGCGGCCGCCGATCCGGCCAGCCGCCGCAGCGTCTTTGCCGTGGTCCTCGGCAACGCCGTGGAATTCTTCGACTTCGGGGTCTATGCCACCTTCGCGGTGATGATCGGACGGACTTTCTTCCCCTCCGACAGCGCCTTCGTCAGCCTGCTCCTGTCGGTCACCGCGTTCGGCGTCGGCTTCGTCATCCGCCCCCTCGGCGCGGTCCTTATCGGCGCCTACGCCGACCGCGCCGGGCGCAAGCCGGCGATGCTCCTTACCCTGTTCCTGATGGCGCTGGGCACCGGCGGCATCGCGGTGCTCCCCGGCTACGACAGCATCGGCCCGGCCGCGCCGCTGCTGCTGGTGCTGACCCGCCTGCTGCAAGGCCTGGCCTGGGGCGGCGAGGCCGGACCGGCGACCACCTACATCCTCGAGGCGGCACCGCCGCACAAGCGCGGCACCTACGCCTGCTGGCAGGTCGTGGCGCAAGGCATCGCGGCGGTCGCCGCCGGGCTGATGGGCTACCTGCTCACCCTCTGGCTCGACGAGCGCCAACTGCAGGAATGGGGCTGGCGGATTCCCTTCGCGGCCGGCCTGCTGGTCCTGCCGATCGGCCTGTACATCCGCCTCAACCTGGCCGAGACCTTTTCCGGACGCGGCCGCCAGGCCAGCACCCGGAACCTGCTCGGCGAGTTGTTCGGCAATCATCGGCGGGCCCTGCTGCTCGGCCTGCTGATCCTCTCCGGAAGCACCATCACCCAGTACTTCCTCAACTACATGACCACCTTCGCCCTTACCGAGCTACACCTGCCGGCGGGCATCGCGATGCTCTCGACGCTGGTCGCCGGCGCCGCCCTGGCGCTCTCGGCGTTGCTCGGCGGCGTGCTCTGCGACCGCTACGGGCGCCGCGCCGTGCTGATCCTGCCGCGCCTGGCGCTGCTCGCGGTGCTGTTCCCGGCACTGCAGGCAATGACCCGTCACCCCGAGCCGGCAGTCTTCCTCGCCGTCCTCGCCCTGCTCTCGGCCCTGCATGGCATGAGCGGCGCGGCGCTGATCGTGCTGCTGGTAGAAAGCTTCCCCCGGGCGCTGCGCTCCACCGGTTTTTCCCTGGTCTATGCGACCGGCGTCGCCGCGTTCGGCGGCACCGCGCAGATCGTGGTGACCTGGCTGATCGGCGTCACCGGCAATCCGCTGTCGCCGCTGGGCTACCTGCTGCTGGCCAACCTGGTCTGCCTGGGTGGGGCCTGGCTGGCCCGCGAGACCTGGCCGGGTCGCGGGGACATGGGAGGTGCGCCACTGGTGGTGCGCGACTGAGAACTTGCGCGGTTCGTTCAAGCGCCGCCGGCCTGTCGCGGGCGACGCTGGGGTCCTCATTCATCCGGAGGTCCCACCATGCAGTTCTTCCTGCGCTACGCCTACGCGCCCCTCTTCTGGTCCGGCTTCATCGGCCTGGCGACCTGGCAGGTCGGCTATCGCCAGGCTTCCCACATCTGGCTGGTCGCCCTGTTCCTGGGGGCGCTCGGCCTGTCCTTTCTCGCCGAACGACGACTGCCCTACCAGCCACGCTGGAACCGGCCGCACGCCGACCGCCTGCGCGATGTCCTGCACGCGTCGGTCAACGAAAGCCTGAACGCACTCGGCATCCTCGCCCTGCCAATGCCGCTCCGTGGCGAAACGGTGTCGGCTATGGCGGCCGCCGTCAAGCCCGCAAGGTCAGCGTCCGAACCAGTCACGCCGGTCGTCGAAGGCGTGCTCGATCAGATCGAGCAAGGCACGCACCTCCACGCGGTTCTCCGCTTCCGGCTGCACGCTCATCCAGACTTCCCGCCGCATCGGCTCGTCGAAGACCTGCGGCAACGCCGCCAGGTTGCGCTCCAGGCGTCCGGCGTAATGCGGCAGCAGGCCGATACAGGCGCCCCAGAGGATCGCCTGTAGCAGCAGGTCGTGGCTCTGTACCTCGATCACTCCCGACTGGCGAGCCGCCACTCGCCGGTTCCAGGGTGCCAAGGCGGCGCTGGCGGCCTGGCCGTGGAGCTGCGCCAGCAGGTAGTCGTCCAGCTCGTCCTCGCTGGCCGGCCGCGTGCGCTCGCGCGAATAGCGCTTGCCGATGTGCGGCTGGTACTCCAGCTCAGCGATGCGCGCCGGTGCGGCGAAGTGGCCTTCCATCGCCGGATGCGGCTGCCCCGGATCGGCGATCCAGATGGCGATCTCCGCCGGCCCTGCGCTTTCCGGCCAGCCCTCGCGCAACTCGGCGAGGGCTACGCGCAGGTTGGCGTTCTTGCGCAGGTAGCCCCACAGCTCGCGACTGAGCACATCGTGCAGGACGCTTTCGGCCACCGCCAGGCGCACCAGCGGCTGTTGCCGGTGAAGATCGGCGTGGCTCTGGCTGTCCTCGACCAGGCGCTGCCCGGCGGCCTGGACGATGCGGCCCTCGCGGGTCAGCGAGAGGGCGTTGCCCTCATGCACGAACAGATGCAAGCCGAGGCGCTCCTCGAGCCGGGCCAGGGTCTTGCGCAGCAGTGTCGGCTTGACGTCCAGGCTGCGCGCAGCCTGCATGAAACAGCCGCAACGGGCGGTGACCAGGAAGAAATGCACCACCTCCAGAGAACCGAACAGCTCGTGCCAATAGGCACGGTCGTCGCGTCCCTGCGCGGGCCTGAGCAGTGCCGGGCGCTGCCCGGCGGACTCCGATAGGGCCATGCTTCCTCGCTAGCGTCCAGGCATGAGGCGAATCCGCAGTTCGATCGGCTGCGGCATGTGTTCCGGCGGCGGCAGGCGCAACGAACGGTCCATCAGTGCGCGCCGCAGTTCATTCTCGATCGGCTCGGCGTCGCTGCGCAGGCAGGCGAGACGGACGATCCAGCCGCGTTCGTCGAGCCAGACCCGCAGGTCGATGTCGGTATTCGGCAACTGCCCCGCCGCGCGCCGCGACTCCAGGAAGGCCAGCAGCCGCGGCGCGGTTTCGGCGTCTTCGCCCAGGCGCTGCTGGACCTGCTCGCCGAGCCATGCGGCATAGGCGCCCCAGAGCCGCTGGCGTTCGTCGCGGAACCGCTCGGGCTCGCCGAACAGCCAACTGCGCAGGTGCCGCCAGCGGCTCGCGCGCGGCCCACGCCTGGCCTCCGGGATGCCGTCCATCAGTGCAGTTCCGCCAGGGTCTTGCCGAGCAACGCGCCGTCGATGCTCAGGGTAGCGTTGTTCACCAGGCCATCCAGGTAGGCCTTGGCGATTTGCTCCTGGCGTTGCGCGCGCAGGCTTTCGCGCAGGCGACCACGGACCTCGTCGAGGGTGGCGAGGCGAGCGTCGCGACGCTCGGTCAGCTTGACCAGGTGGAAACCGTTGGCGCCCTGGATCGGCTCGGACACCGCGCCGACCTTCAGCCGTTCCAGCGCCGGACGGATCGCCGGCAGCAGTTGCGCCTGCGCCAGCAACCCACCGATGTCGCCGCCGTTGCGGGCGGTCTGCGGGTCGTCGGAATGCTTGCGCGCCAGTTCGGCGAAGTCGCCGTCCGCGGCCTGCCGGTAGAGTTCCTGGGCGCGCTTGCGCGCTTCGGCAAGCCCGCCGGCCGCAGAGGCGGCGATGAAGATCTGGCTGACCCGGTACAGCGCCGGTACAGCCAGTTGCGCCTTGTTCGCCTGGTAGGCGGCCTGCAGTTCGGCATCGCTGGGGTAGTCCTCGGGCACCGTGCTCACCGACTCCAGGTAGGTACGCAGGACGATCTGCCGCGCCGCCGCATCGATCAGCGTCTTCACCTGCGGACGCTGTTGCCAGTCCTGGGCGCTGGCCTGCTCGTAGAGCGCCTTCTCGGCCAGTCGCGCACGCATCCAGCGCTCCAGCGCGTCGCGGTTCTCGCTCAACTGCACGCGGGTTTCCGCCGGCACCTCGGCCAGCAGCGCCTTCAGTTCGTCCGGCGCCACCTGCAAGGCGCCGAGGCGGGCCACCGCGGGCTCCGCGGCGGCGCTGGCAGATGGCTTGGCAAGCGCGGCCTGGGCCTGGCCCGCGCCGCCGTCCTCGCGCTGGCCACAGCCGGCGAGAACGGCAAGCGCGAACGCCAGGACACCGCAACGAAATGCCGGCCGCATCGGCTCAGGCCTCGCCATCGACGGGTTGACCGGCATCCTGCGCCATGCCCTGTTGCTCCGCGGCCAGGCGGCTGTAGTCGCGCAGGTAGGCGATGAACTCCTGCAGCAGGCGATCCCACAGTTCGATATGGCTACGCAGGTTGGCCGGGCTGACGCCGCCGGCGACGATCACGTCCATTTCCATCACCAGGAACTCGCCCTGCTGCGACAGGCGGCCGAAGCGCCGGCTGAGATTCCAGCGCTCGGTCAGCCCGGCGGGCAACTCGCCCTGCACGCGCAGGGCGCAGCTGAAGGTGAAGTCGAGGTAGCTCGCCGGCGTCGCCGCCGGATTGCCGAAGCGCACCGCGTAGCCGATTCCCTGGCTGGCGCTGAGCAGTTGCACGACGCCGTTCTGCTCGCTGCGGTTGACCCGGTATCCGGCCTCCTGCAAGGCCTCGGTCAGGCTGTCGACGGAAAGGTGTTCGATCAGGGTGATGTCGTTCATGTCCGGGTTCCTGGTTTGCTATCGGATTTCACTGGGCGAGCGCCGCCTGGCGGTTCTCGACTTGGGTCTTGTAGAGGTCGTCGCCGAGCTTCTGCGCCATCTCTTCGAATTTCACCCGCGCACCGCTGGCGAACGGTTGGCGGATCTTCATCACCTCGGCGACGCTGACGTTCTCGTAGGCGCCGAGGATCTCCTTGGCCACGCCATACATTTCCCGGTTCTTCGCGGTGCACTGCTGCAACTGCTGGTCGTGCTCGCGGAACGCCAGGTCGAGCTTCTGCCGCTCGGCCTCCTTGGCTCGCGCCATGACCAGCAACTCGTCGTAGGCCTGCTTGTACTTGCCCAGTTGCTCGTTGCTCGCCTCGACCATCTGCCGCGCCCGGTCGTGCAAGCCCTGTTGCTGGGCCGAGAGCTGCTCGGCCTGGCCCTTGGCCCGGGCCAGCTCGGCGCTCAGTTGCTTGACCTGGGCCAGCGCCGCATCGCGCTGGCTTTCCAGCGCGGCTTTCGCCGCGGTGGCCTGGGCCTGTTCGGTCTGCAGCGCCTGGAGTTGCTGGGTGGTGCTGCGCAACTGGGCACGCAGGCGTTCCTCCAGGCTGTCGGCGTAGGCCGCCTGGCTGGCGTAGGCGGCGAAGGCGGCCCCGGCGAGCAGCGCCTGGGCCCAGATCGGTAATGAGAAAGGTCGCGTGTTCATGGTCTGCCTCTTCATGGTCTGCCTCGAGGAGCGCTCAGAAGCGCGTGTTGACCTCGAGTTGCAGGACGTCGATGGAGAACGGTGCGCCGTAGACCTCGTCGGAGCTGAGCCAGCGCGCGGTACCGTAGACGCGCTTGTCGAAGCCATAGCTGGCGCCGAGGATGTAGCCCTTGGCGTTGGTCCCGCCAAGGTGGAAGGTGGAATCGTTGAAACCATCCGGCAGGGCATCCGGCTGGATGTACTTGTAGGCGGCGAAGACCTGCCAGTCGCCGGCGTCGCGCATGTCCAGGGCGTTGCCCAGGGTGAACTGGAGCATCCAGGCGTTCGCCCCGCTCTTGATGTCGCCATCGGAGCCGAGGTTGTTGGCGATCTGCGCCACACCGCCGGCGCGCTTGCGCATGTCGCCCTCGTCGTAGCCCAGGTTGTGCACGTAGTTGCCGGCCACCCGCAGCTTGAAGTCGTTGGGCAGCTCGGCATCCCAGCCGAAGTTCAGGTCGAGCAGGTTGAACTCCGAGGCCAGGCCGACGTACTGCGGGTTCGGCGTGTTCGCCGGGTCGGCCGGGTTGGGCACGATGTCGCGCAGGAGGAACACCGTGTTGCCCTTCTGCATGAAGGTCGGACGGCTGCCGTCGGTGTCGCACTCCGGATCCCCGGCCCAGGGCCGGCAGGGGCTGGAACGCCGCCCTTCGATATCGTCGAAGCGGTAGTAGGCCAGCGCGCCGGTAAGGCTGTGCTGCGGGTTGATCTTCCAGGTGGCGCCCAATTGCGCGCCGTACATCCACTTGTTGTCGCTGTCTTCCTTGTCGAAACCGTTCGACGAGGCGGTGTCCGAGCTGTACTCCACGGGGAACGCGCCGACCGTGCCGAACAGCGAGACATCGCGGCTCAGCGGCTGGTTGAAGATCGCCGCCACGCCGTCGAAGTTGAGGTCGTTGGAATACAACAGGTCGGTGGACAGGAACGGATTGGCGATCCGCCCGCCGGTCAGGCTCAGGCGCTCGCTGGGCTTCCAGGTCAGGTAGCCCTGGTCGAGCCAGAGGTCCTTCTTGCCGAAGCCGCCGCCGAGGGTCTGGGTGGTCGACACCGGGTTGTTGTCCGAACCGGTGCCGATGCGGATGCCGGCGCTCCAGCTTTCCGACAGCGCCGCCTTGAGGCCGAAGCGCGCGCGCAGGCGCAGCAGGCTGTCGCGGTCCTCGCGGGTATTGAGCAGCGGCGGCAGGCCCGAGCTGGTATTCGGGTTGACGTCATAGGGACCGTCGTCGTTGAGTTCGGCGAAGTCGGTGATCTGGTTGCTGTTGCCGTTGCCGAAGGAGCGCGACTCGTAGCGCAGGCGCACGTCGCCGTCGAAACTGATGCGCGAGGCCCAGTCCGGGAAGGCGTTGGGCTGCGCCCAGTTCTCCGCCTTGGCCTGGGTCATTACCTCGGCCTTCACTTCGTCGCGGATCTGGTCGCGCACCACCTGCGGGATATAGGGTACGCGGACCTCCCCGGGGACCGCGGCGACGGCCGCCGCGGGCGCCACGGCCTGGCGCGCCTGCTGGGCCTGCAACGCCTCGGCCTCGGCCTGCCTGACCAGCGCATCGGCCTGTTCCTTCTTCAACACGCCCTGCTGTACCAACAGGCGGATCAGGTTGATCGTGGCGTTCTCCGAGGGCGCCGGCGGCTGGGCCTGCGCCTGGCCGGCCAGCGCGGCGAGCATGACGCCCATCCCCAGCGCCAGTCGGTTCACTTTCGCGTTCATCTGTGTACGGCTCCTAAGGTCCTTCAAGGCAGTCGCCTGCCGGAAATCGTTCTGGGTTGGCGTCTTCTCATCCCGGCCGCTTGCCCTGCAGGGCGATGCGCACCGGCAGGGTCAGCGAAGCCGGCGGGCGTTCTTCCAGGCGGCCGGCGGCGCGCAGCGCGGCCAGCACCTTCTGGTCGGTCTCGGGGTCGCCGCTGGAGCGGGTCAGTTCGGCCCGGGTGATATCCCCCGAGGAACTCAGCCAGATCTCCGCCTGCAGGCGGAACGCCAGGTTGCGCAGCTCCGGGTTGTCCCGCAGCAGGCGCTGGAAGGCGTAGGCCAGGTACTGGCTATAGCTGGCGTTGCCGGCGCGACCGCCGCCGGAACCGGCCATCCCGCCGCCCTTGCCGGCGCCGATGTTGAAAGCGTCGGAGCCGGACTGGGCGTCGCCATCCATCTGCATCGGGTCGGCCAGGTCGTCGGCCGGCGACGGCGGCGCTTCCTCCTGCGGCTTGACCTCCTCCAGTTCGGGTTGCGGTTCCGGCTCGACGATCTTTTCCTCTTCCACCGGCTGCTCCGGTTCCGGCGGTTTTTCCGGCGGCGGCGGAGGCGGCGGCAGCGGGATGATCGCCGGCACCTTGGGCGCCTCGCGGCGCACGCCGCTCATGTCGTTGGCCCACTCCCAGACCAGCCAGGCGAGGCCGGCGAGCAGCAGCGCGCCGAGGCCCCACTTGAGGTAGCGCAGGGTCGGGTTCGCCGGGTGGCCGTCGATGGACAGCGGCGCGGCATTTTTCGGCTCGGGGGTGTGCTTGGGATCGGCGGACATGTTCATCCCGGGCCTCAGGTCGGTTTGCCGGTGACCAGGCCGACCTGGGACAGCTCCAGGCGGCGCAGCAGGTCGAGGACCTCGATGACCTTCTGGTACTGCACCGTGGCGTCGCCGCGGACCACTACCGGGAAGTCGGGGTTGAGGGCCTTCTCCGTACGCAGGCGGTCCTCCAGCTCGGGCAGGGTCACCGGGTAGGCGTCGAGGAACACCTGGCCGGCGTCGTTCACCGAGATCGCCTTGGTCTTGGGCTGCGACAGCGCCACGGTGGCACTGGCCTTCGGCAGGTTGATCTGGATCCCAGCGACCTGGGCGGTGGCGGTGAGGATGAACATCACCAGCACCACCATCAGCACGTCCACCAGCGGGGTGATGTTGATGCTGTCGACGGCGCCGTCGTCGTCATCGTCGTGGCTGCTGTTCACGGAAGCCATGGCGTTCTCCTCAGGCCGGCAACGGCTGGCCGTTGCGACGATGGGCCACTTCGCTGAGCTGGCTTTCGCCATGTACCTCGGCGAGGCGGGTGACGAACTCGTCGACGAACACCCGCATGTCCGCGCTGACTTCCTTGTTCCGCGTGACCAGGCGGTTGTAGCCGAACAACGCGGGGATCGCGACGAACAGGCCCATGGCCGTGGCCAGCAGGGCGGCGGCCATGCCCGGGGCGATGGCATTGATGTTGACGTCGCCGGCCATGGCGGTGCCGAGGAACACCACCATGATCCCCAGCACGGTGCCGAGCAGGCCGATGTAGGGGCCGCCGGCGATGGCGTTGGACAGGCTCGACAGGCGCGAGCCGAGCTGCTGGTTCTCCTTGGTGCGCACGCCGTCCATGGAGGCGCGGATCGCCTCGATGGTGGCCGCGGAGACGGAAGAGGTGTCGGCGCCCTGCTCGCGGCGGGTGCGGATCTCCTTCACCGCCACCTGGTACAGGCGCCACAGCGAGGAGTGTTGCAGGCGGGCAGCCAGCTCGCGGTCGTCGGCGAGCAGTTCCAGGCGCGTGCCGACCTCGGCGAAGCGCTCGCGGAACAGCCCGTTGGCGCGACTGACGCGGCCGACGTTCTGGTTCTTGCGGTACATGATGACCCACGACTGGACCATCATCAGCGCCAGGATCGCGATGATCACCCAGGCATCCAGCGGCACTGCGTTGAGCAGGAAGCCGAGCTTGCCGAAGCCGAAGCCGGACTGCTTCTCGTCGACCCCGTAGGCCACCAGGCGCGACTCGGCGCCCTGGGCGGTGGCATCGGCGAGGAGCAGCGCCGCCGGGCGGGCGATCTTCGACAGGCGCAACTCGTCGATGGCGCCCTGGAAGGGTTGCAGGGTCGGCGCCGCGGCGCTCGCCTCACCTTCCCCGCTTGCCGCCTCGGTGGCGGCCGCAGGCGCGACCTGACCTTCCGCGCCGATGGCGATCACGCCGCTGAACGCCGGCAGCGCCGCCGCCAGGCTGGCGACTTCGCGACCGCCGAGATACAGCGCCAGCCGGGTACCGTCGGCGACCAGCGCCAGGTGCTGCCATTGCCCCTGCGCCAGGGCCTGGCTGGCGGCAGCGCGCTGACCGTTCAGCTCGACGAAGGGCGCGCCCTGGGCCAGGCCGACCAACAGGGCGTTGCCGCCTTCGCGGCGCGACAGCAGGACCTGTTCGCCGGCCAGTTGGTCGGGACGCACCCAGCCGCTGAAGCTGAAGGTGCCACCGGCGCTCACCGCCAGCGATGGGCTGGCCGGCAGCAGCAGCGGCTGGCCCAGCAGTTGCGCGGAGCGACCGATGACGCCCTCCACCGGACTGCCGGCGGCGGTCTGCGCATTGTTGGCGTAGGCAGTGGAATCCCGCGGCGGAGTGCCCGGCGCACCGTCGAAGTGATAGACCAGGGTGTAGTCCGGGTCGAACACCGACTGGCCGTTGCCGCTCTCCGGCGCCTTGGCGTTGCCGTAGTACATCCAGATGTCCTGGCGCTGGCCACCCTCCACCCGCGGCACGTCGACCCAGATCAGGGCCATGCCCATCAGCGGGTCGAAGCTCTCGACCTGGTGGCGCAATACGGTCTTGTCGTCGGCGGCGACGAAGCGGATGTCCGAGCCGTTCTCGTTGACCCCGTCGAAGGTGAAGTTGCCGGTATGCAGGCGCACCAGCAGCGGCAGGCGACCGAGACTGTCGTTGATCGCCGCACCTTGCGGGGTGGTATCGACCGAGACCTGCTTGCGGTACTGCCAGTCGTCCTGCCACCAGGCACTGGCGCTGGCCGGGGCCAGCAGGCCCAGGCAGATCAGCGATGTCAGCAATAAGCGATACATGTGGGGTTACTCCGGGGTCAGCGTCAGAAGCTCGCCTGCACGCTGAAATGCAGGCGCGAGTCGTGTTTGTCGGTGTTCGTCCCTTCCAGCAGCGGGAAGGCCCAGTCGAGGCTGCCGGACAGCCAGTCGGCGAGTTGCGCGCGGGTGCCGATGCCGACGCTGGCCAGGCTGAAGTCGTCGTCCTGCTCGGGCAGCGCATCCTGCAGGCGCAGTTGCGCGCCCTCGGCGAACACGTAGAAGCGCCAGTCGTTGACGTAGCCGCCGGCGCGCTTGCCGAGGAAGCGTCCGAGGGACGGCGTACGCCATTCCTGGGAGAGCAGGTAGCCGTCGTCGGCGGTGTTCTCCGCCGCCAGGTAGCCACGCACGCTGGTGGCACCGCCGGCAGCGAACTGTTCGTTGGAGATCAGCGGCCCGGAGGCGAGCTGGAAGGCCGCCTTGGTCGCCACCTGCCAGTCGCCGCCGAAGGTCAGGGTGTGGTTGAGATCGCCCTTGAGCACACCGAAGCCGGACTTGGCGCGATAACGCTTGCGGTCGAATTCCTCGTCGTCGTCGCCGTAGCCGAGGAGACTGCCGGTACCGGCCACCAGGCTCAGGCCGAGGGCCAACTGGGAACGTTCGGTGTAGCGGAAGCCGTTGTAGCTGAGGGTCAGCGGGGCGTACTTGATCGGCACCCTGTCGTTGTTGCCGCCGATCCGGGTCTGTTCCTCGAAGTCCTTGAAGTCGACGCCGAAGGAGAACGAGTGCGACCAGAGGCCGGTGACCGGTAGGCTGTAGATCGCCGCGACGCCATAGGAATGGCCCTGGCCGACCACATTCATGCTGCCCACCGTGGCCACGTCGCTGTCGGACTGGTAGCCGGACAGCTGCACGCTCCAGCGCTGGCTCAGCGGCGCGGTGTAGGAGCCGGACCAGACCTTGGCGTTGTCCTGGTCCTGCGGCGCGGTGAAATAGGTCAGCGAGATGGCGTGGCCGAGTTGCCAGAGGTTGTCGTAGCCCAGCGAAACCACCGAGCGCAAGTGACGGGTGTCGGCGCTGTAGTCGTTGTTCAGGCCGATGCTGGCGTGCCAGGGATTCTTGTCTTCCACCTGCAGGTCGACGTCCATGGTGCCGGGCCGCTGGCCCTCGCGCACCATCGGCAGCACCTGGCGGCCGGGGGTGCGGTTGACCTGCGCCAGCTCGCGCTGGACCTGGGCGAAGTCGGGCACCTTGCCCTCCTCCAGGGCCGGCACTTCCTCGCGCAACTCCACCGGCGAATAGTGCTTGGCGCCGACCACCCGGACGCGACCGACAGTGGTCTCGGTGACCTGCAGGTAGACCACCCCGCCGCTCACCTGCTGCTCCGGCAGCTCGACGTAGACCGACTGGTAGCCCTTCTCCTGGTAGGCGGCCTGCAGCGCATCGCGCGCGCCCTCGATGTCGCCCAGGCTGCGCTGCGGTCCGAGGAAGGGATACACCGCCGCCTCGATGGCGCGGTTGTCCAGCACGGTGTTGCCGCGTACCACGTACTCGTTGATGTCCACCAGACGCTGGGGCTCGGCTCCCGCCGCGGCGGGAGGGGCCTCGTCGGCCAGCGAAGCGCACGACAATGCGACAGCCAGGCAACCGATCGACCAGCGCTGGCGAAACGGGTGCGCACAATTGAACAGCGAACGCTTCACACGGTCCCCCGAAGTTCCATCGGGACTTATTGTTCTAGTGCAATAAGTCCGTTCATCGAACAGTTCTATGAAAGACAACAAACTAGCGATGACGCATGAACAACCTGTTAAAAACAGCGCCCCGCCCTTATGAAATTTCGTTCTTCTCTATTTTCACTTTCGCGCTAGATATTCAGCCGTCGCGCTCCGCCATGGCGCGCTTGCCATGTATGCAACAAGGCGAAGTTCAGGGAGAACTCCGGCATCTGCATGAGATCCCCGGAAATCACTTCCCCGATAATCCTGCCTATTATCCTTACCGCCTCCGCGCTGTTCAGCAGGACGGTTATATCGCCGACGAAAACCGGAAAACTCCAGATCTTCTGCTTCATTTCCAGGCCGACGAACCAGCGATACAGCAGGTTGTAGTTCAATTGCTCGTACAACTGCTGCTCGCTGGGAATCGCGTACAGCAGTTGCAGCAGCAGCGCATGGATCAGCGGCTCCGGGGCCAACTGCATGCCATGTTCGCGGGCGAGCGCCGAGAGGACTTTAGCCTCTTCGCCAAGAAGACTTTCTATTTGCGGTTTCAGCAACGCCAGGGAATGTCCCGGCGGTATATAGCTGGACACTTCCTTGAGCGCACCCTGCCAATCTTCCTGGGACACTATCCAGACCCATGGCGCCCCATATCGATAAACCGATACCGGTTTCTTGCGTGCGGCTTCGACGATCTTCGATAGGCGCTGATCAAGTTCCTGCATACCGACTTTCGAGTAACTTTCCATCAATACTCACCGTCCTTCGCCGTATTCACCGGAGTGACCACGGCCGTTAGCGGATACTGTTCTCTTGTTTCAGAGCGGAACGCGTCTTTCTCGAACGACACGCTCATTTCCAGCAACCGGTCAGCGCAACCGGGAAATGGCCGATTCCTTTCGTTCCCGTCCCTGCCTTTCACCACTGAATTCCGTTTTCCTCATTCACACCTGTTTGACGGCAACCCCGCCGCACCACCGAACTTTTGTCATGAAAACTTCATGCGACCGGCCGTTCGCGCGCCGCCGGCGGGGACGAACGGGCATTCACCCGAGAATCGACCAGCGCCTCGGAAGTTCGCCGAAAAAAAGGCCCTCCGTGGGGAGGGCCTGGCGGGTATCGTGCCTCCGCGGCGGTGCCTTACAGGATCAGGTTGCCGCGCTCTTCATCGGTCAATTGGCTGCGCGCCTGTTCGCCGAGGGCTCCGGCGCCGAGCACCTGCACGGCGCTGTCCGGGTTGTAGCCCGGCGAACGACTGGCGCCGTCGCGCGAAGGCTCCAGGCGCTCGTTGCCGAACCCGAGCACCTGCACCGTGATCACCGACGGCATGCGCTGCCGCGCGGCGGCCTGCTGCTGGCGACTGACGTCCTCCGCCGCCTGGGTCGCGGAACTCGCCGCGGCGCTGGCGGAGGTCAACGCACCGGTATTCACCGAAGCCACCAGCGGAATGCCGCTGGACTGGCCCTGGGTCTGGATGTTCGCCGCGTTGACCACCTGCAGCGCCGCCACGTTGACGTTGCCGGAGACCCGGATGCCCGCCTCGCCGGCATCGATGGTGCCGAGCGGGGCGATCAGGTCGATGTCGCCCGGCGCCACTTCGGGAATCGGGTTGAGGGTGGCGATACCGGCGCCGGTGCTGGGCACCTGCGGCGACAGGCTGACGTTGCCCCAGGCGTCGTAGATGCGCCGCGGCGGGGTGTAGACCACGGTGGTCTTGCTGCCGCGACCGGCATTGATGTCACCCTCGGCCGACCAGATCTGGATATCTCCGCCGAAGGTGGTCATCACCCGGCTCTGGCCGAGCAGGATGCTGCCCAGGGCGTAGGAACGGATATTGCCAACGCCCTGGGTCACCACACCGGCGGTGGACGGCGGCGCCTCACCTTCGATACCGAATACCTGCTGCCCACCCGGGGTGAGCAACTGGATGTCGCCACCGAAGTTGGTGTGCACGCCGGCACCGCCGTACATAACGATATCGCCTTCGTAGCTGATCGGATTGCCCGCCGGATCGCGCTCGGGGAACAGCGCGGCGATCGCGTTGCGCCCGCGCAGGTAGCTGCCCTGGCGCACCCCGCCGACTTCGTTGTACTCGCGGCCGCCGGCCTTGAGCTCGGCGAAGTACACATCGCGGGCGAAGATCCGCTGCTGCTCCGCCGGCAGACCGGCGAGAAACTCCCGCGCCTGCAGGGCGTCGCCGCTGAAGCCATAACGCCCGCTCAACCATTCGATCAATTCGTTTTCGTAGGTCCGTACCACCTTGCCGGGCTGTTCCGCCAGGGGCGTTCCTGCCTGCGCCAGGTTGTCGAGCTCCAGGTAACGCCGGAGGAAGCCGGAGTAGTCCGCCTGGCTGGCGCCCGCCTGCAGGACTATGCTGGCGCCGGAGCGCGTGTCGCCCGCGGCGACCGCCCCCAGGCTGGTGACCGCCACCTCGTCGTTCATCAGCAGGTTGCGTCCAGCGCTGATCTCCAGGCTGCCCGGTCCCGCGACGTTGAAGTTGCCGTAGAGGATGTCGCGCCCCGCTTGCACCAGCGACACGTCGGTAGCCGAGGTATTGACGAACAGATTGCCGCTGCTGGCGTAGTCCCCCATGTTGTCGTTCGCGGTCCGCTCGGAGCCCAACCCAGTGCCGCTGCTGACGATGTCACGGCCGGCGATCATGCGCACCGCCCCATGCCCCTCGTAACGCAACTGGCCGAAACGCACATCGCTGGTCCCGGTGTAGCGTAGCAGCCGGCCACTGTCGACACCGACCAGATCGCCCGCAAGGGCGTAGAAGCGCGACGGTTCCAGCGCCGCACCCCATTCGCCGGAAACGCTGTTGGCGCCGAAGGCGAACAACGGGAAGCGCTCCTGGTTGGCGCGGCTGCCGTCGCTGGACAGGTTGTCGACCTGCAGCGTGATCCCGGTATAGCCCTGGTAGCTCGGATTCAGCGGCGTGGCCAGGCTGCCTGCGCTGGCGCCGGAACGGCTGATGCTGTAGCCGCCGGCGTAGATGGAGTCGCCGGCCAGCAGGTCGAGACGGCCCTGACTCGACGGTGCCAGGACCAGCGCGGTCCTGTCGCTGCGAGCGTTTGAGCGGAGTGTCGCGTTGCCATAATAGAGGCTGCCGGTCAGCGCCACGGCCGACAGCTTCGCCGGATAGACCAGCGCGGAATCGGTGTCCTGTTCCGTCCTGCCTCGGGAAACCGGGGTCAGGTTGCCTCCCGCTGACGTCAGGTCGAGCGCCGTGCGTTCGGTCCACAACGAGAAACCGCTCAGGCCGTAACCCTCGACACCGCTGGCGCTGGTATAGGGGGTGCCGTTCATCAATGGCGTCCGCCCAGGATCGACCACCCCCTGCAGCACCAGATCACCCAGGCTGTTCAGGCTGAAGGTGGCGTCGCCCGGCACCAGCGTCGGCCCGCCGTTGGCCAGGCCGAGGGTCGAGACGAAGGGATCGTAGGCGCGCCGTTCGCCCGGAACCTGATCGCTATCCAGACGACCATAGATCAGATCGATACCACCCAGGCTCGTCGCCCGGACCTGAGCATTGCCGCGCAGGTTGACCATCGCGCCGTACAGTGAACTGCCCTGATCGAAGGGCGTCAACGGGTTGAGCGCACCGCCGATACGTACGTCCATGTCTCCGCCGCCGCTCAGGGTCAGTTGGCCATCGGCGCCTACCCGGCCGCTACCGCCCACCGCCAGCACCAGCCCCTGGCTGCGCTGCGACGTTTCCTGCGGAACGCTGGACGTGCGCGCCTCGATGACGCCCGCATCGCCCGCGACCTTCAGGCTCAGATCGCCACCGCCCAGGGTGCCGATGCCGGTGAAGCCCACCTGCTGCGTGGCGGCAGCCGCTCCATCGCCGCCCGGCTGGCGCGCATAGGTGCCGAAATTGATCCACCAGGCGGTGCGGTCGGCCGTACCGGCGGTCGAACCGCTGCCCTGGCGCCAGAGCCAGTTGCCGACGGCCGCCGAGTCGTAGCCGGCGTTGGGTACGGCGCCGGACAACCGACCCAGCACATCGCCGCGCAGATCGCCACCGACCGCCAGCGTCAGGTTGCCGCCCAGGGTCGGGTACCAAGCGCTGTAGAGGCTCTGTTCGCCGCCGTCCACCCATTGCTCGTAACCGCCCAGCGCCGGATCGCGCAGAACGCTGCCGCCGTCCCTGGCACGCGCCAGGTTGTAGCTGGAATCGACCGCGCTCGCGGTACCGGCGGTGTAGACTCCGAATGGCGAATCCATACGCAGGTTGCCGGCGGCGAACAGGTCGAGATCGCCAGTGCCGGTGCGCAGCACGCTGAAGCGCGAAGCGTAGGGTTCGGCTTCCAGCGCATAGTCGTCGCTGGACGCAGCGCACCAGGTCGGGAAATCGTCACAGATGGTCGGGTAGCCCAAAGCCTCCGGGTCCAGTGGGTCGCCCGGCTTGATGCCGGGGTCGCCCCATCCTGCCACCCCTTCCTCGGTCCACACCATGCCGCCCGAACTCGCGGCGCACCAGGTCGGGAAATCGTCGCAGATGGTCGGGTAGCCCAAAGCCTCCGGGTCCAGTGGATCACCGGGCTTGAGGCTAGGATCGCCCCAGTTATCCACCCCTTCCTGGGTCCATACCAGCCCACCACCCGCCGCCGGTATGCGCCGCATGCCGTAGTGCGTATCGGCGAGGCGCATCTGCCCGCTGGAACGCGGATCGGTCAGCCGCGGATCGGCCGCCTGCAGATCGGCGCCAGCCACCAGGCGCACGCTCCAGGACTGCGAACCGGCCGCCAGCATCGGCGCGATGGCCCAATTGTGCGAAACCGCACCGGCCGGGCGTACGTCCACCGACGCGGCGCCATCGGGCAGGCGGATATCGCTGCCAGCCGGCAGGAAGGCCCCGGCGCGCAAGGCCAGTCCACCGGCCAGACGCACGCCGTCGACTTCGTCGTTGGCCAGCGTGGCGCGGCCGGGCAGCGGCACGCCGCCCGGCCAGGTCATCCCCGTCACGGGCGTCGCCAGCGGCAGACGGCTGCCGGCGCCGAGGCGGGTGCCGGCGGGCAGGTCCAGAGCCTCGCCAAGCAGGCTGCCGGCCGGCCGGAGCAGGTTGCCGGCGGCATCCAGCAACGCTCCCTCGAGCACCGTTCCCGCCGGCAGTTGCAGTGGCTGGCTGAGCACCGCCTCGACCGGCAGCCGGGTACCGGCGGCCAGGGTCATGGCCTTGATCGGCAGTTCGAAGTTGAGCGTCTTGCCGGCCGGGAAGAAGCTGTCGTCGTCCAGCCGCACGCCAGCCGTCGGCACCACCCGATCGCCGCCCAGGTGATCCTGGCCGGCTAGCAGCAACCAGCCCTGATCGTCGTCGGTTTCCGGCGGCGGGGCGAAACCGTCGGTGACGCTGCCGTAAATGTTCAGGTCGCCGCCGGCGCGGATCGCCAGCGAACCGGCCTCGCCGGAGCCGTATACCGAGGTTTTCGCCGTCCGCGGGTTGAGACTGGCGTAGCGATGGCCCGACAGGTCCAGGTCGCCCTGCACCACCAGGTCGCCATCGGCCGTGGCGCTGACGATCTCCAGCCCGGGGCGCAGGTGGAAAGCTTCCGCGTAGGTGGCATTGTTCAATCCAGCCAGCTTGCCGTCGAGCAGGGCGCTATTGGCCAACGCCGCCTGCATGAACAGTTCGCTCTGCTGGTGCTTGCCATCCAGGTAGGCCTGGGTGATCTCCTGGTACGGCCGGCCGTTGCTCGCCGGCAGAGCGGCGACCGGCGCGTCGTCGTAGCGCTGCACGGCACTGAGGGTGATGGCGCGGGCACCAAGGATCTGCAGCGGCGCACCGGCGTCGATGGCGATATCGCCCGCCGTCGCCCCGCCCAGACGCGGCGCGTACAGGTCGAGGGTGCCGCGGGCGACGCCGTCGTTCTGCCCGGGCGCGCTTCCCGCTGCCACCTCGGTGCCGTGGCGCAGGTCGATACGGGCACCGGCGCCGAGGCTGAGCAGCCCGTCTCCGGCGTTCAGCTCGATCAGCGCGCGGTTCGGCGAATCGATGATCTTGCCGTAGCTGTCCACCCGTAGCCGCCGCCCATGGGCATCGAGCAGCGCCTCGCCACCGATGCTCAGGCCCTGCTTGGCGGCCAGGCGGATACTGCCGACCTGCTCGCCGCTGGCGTCGAGCACGCCGTTCACGCTCAGATGGCCACCATCCAGCGACACCTCGATCGTCGAGGCCCTGACGTCGTTGCCGATGTTCAGGTCGCCCTGCTTGATCTGGAAACTGCGCGCACCGAACACCTGACCGGCATTCAGGCGCTGGTTGAGAGCGGCGAACAGGCTGTCTGGCGTACCGTCCTCGCCCAGCCGCTGGGCACGGATCTCGACGCTGCCCGCGGCGTATGGCACCAGGGTGCCGCCAGCGTCGTATTCGCCGCTGCTCGCCGCCAGGATCTGCCCTTGCAGGTCGACCACGCCGGCCGCGCTGTCCAGCGCCACCGCCGTCAGGCTACCGGCCTGGTTGTTGCTCGCCGACAGGTCGATGCGCGAAGCGCCGGCCTGGCGGATGTTGCCGCCGTGGCTCAGCAGGTTGACTTCGCCGCCCCAGCTGTAGCGGGTCACGTCGTCGAAACGCAGCGCGCGCCCGGCCAGGTCGAGCTGGGCGCCGGCGCCCAGTTCCAGGTCCTCCTGCGCGGTCAGGCTCAACTTGCCGCTGGGCAGGCCGACGCGGGTGTCCAGCAGCAGGCTGGCGCCCTCCAGGGCCAGTTCGGCGCCCAGTGCACCATTGGCCAGTTCGACCGGGGTGGATGCCGCGCCGTCGCCCCCCGCGCTGACCCGCAACGCACCGCCCGCCAGCAGGCTGTTGCGCGAGCCGGCCTCGCCGGTGAGCAAGGGTGTGATCAGGTTGAGATCGCCGCCGCTGTATGCGTAGCCGCTACCAGCCCGATACTCGCCCTGGCTCTGATAGACCGCGAGGCTACCCTTGTGGTTGGCGGTGATCCGCTCGCTGGCCGCCAGGTTGACCGTGGCGAAGCCCAGCGCCAGGCGCTGGTAACTGTCGATGGCGCTGGGCTGGCTGAAGGGACCGTAGCCGAACTCCAGGCGTTCGCTGCGGATGTCCAGCGTGCCCTGGCCACTGCCGGCGCCGCCGGCGATGACCCCGGCAGCCGGCGTCTGCGCGCCATTCCAGATCAGGTTGGAGGTGCGGATCGAGGCGACGCTGTCGCTGTCGCCGTAGCCATAGATCGCCGGGGTGCCCAGCACCAGGCGCGACAAGCGGGAGCGACCGCTGCTCGGATCGTAGGAATCGAGGCTGACGTCGCCGTAGAAGTTGAACGCGTCGCGGGCGTTCAGCACCAGCGTCTCCAGGGGCGGCGCGCCCTCCGACGCATCACCCTGCAGCAGGCGGTCGAGCACTTGCTGGTCGAGCGCCAACCCGGTCGGCAGCACACCGCGCTCGGCCAGTTCGGCCAGCAGCGCCTGCTCGCCGACATTGAAGCCGCCCGCCGCCAGGGTCAGGTTGCGGGTGCCGTAACGCACGCTGCCGTCGAGCACGAAGCGCTTGTCGGTGGCCGCGACCAGACTGCCCTCGGAATACAGCCGGGTTTCGCCGGCCACACCATCGGCAGCGGGAACGCCAAGCAGGATGTCGCCGGGACCACTGTCCGGCGTTCCGGCTTCCGGTGGCAAGACGTTCAGCACGCCGTTCGACAGGGCGAGCATGGAACGCCCTCCCGACGCATACAGGAAGCCATCCCGTGCATCGTAGGCAGCAGCCCCCCGCCCTAGGGTGACAATGGCGGCACCTTGTTCAAGGCTGATCGCCTCCCCCGGCCGATTCGCCAGGAGGAACACCTCGGGTGCGGCCAGTTCGGCGCCATTGCGCAGGACGATGCTTTGCGCGCCATCGGTGATGTCAAAGGTGACGTAATTGCCGCCTTGCCCGTAGAGTACTGCTGGCGTCGAGCCGATCACCATGCGCGCCGCACCGAAGGCGTTGAGATCGTCGGCCCGCAGCGTCACGCCCTGGAACCCCTCGCTGGCCTGCGCGCCGGCGCCGACGATCTCGATCCGCTGGTTGTTGCCCAATACCACCAGACTACCGCCATAGCCGCCTCTGGCGGCCTGGAACAGCCCAGTGCCGTCGAACGCCAGCGCATCGGCACCGCCACCGGCGAGCAGGTCAAGGCGCAGGCTGCGCGCATCCACCGGCAGCATCGGCCGCGGGATGCCACGGCGAGCAGCATCGGCCATGGCGAAGTCGCTGTAACTCGTTTCGTTGTACTGCGAATGGCGCCGCAGCACATCCGCCGGGGTCAGCAGCACCTGGCGGAACAGTTCGTCGCGCACCCCGGTGCCGGCGAGGGACAACTGCCCGGCCAGCGACCAGGAGCCGCTGCGCATGAGCTGGGTGGGCGCTGCCCGTCCCAGCCCGGCCTGGCCGTTGAGTTCGACCCGGTACGCGCCGGGCAGCAGGGCGTAGGTCGACGGCAACAGGGTGTAGGTTCCCGCCGACAGGCCGGGCACGCCGCTACCGATGCTGATCTGCTGGCCGACCAGCGGGTCGACGGCGCCGCCTTCGGCGGCCACCGGCGCGATGCGCTGAACCCCGGGCACAATGGCGTAGATCGGATTGTCGGCCAATCCCGGCAGGTCGAAGCGGCCCTCCTCGTCGAAACGCACCAGCGGGTTGTAGCGCGCATCGGTGGAGCCACCGCGGCCGGAAACGAAACCGGCGCCGAGCAGTTCGCCGCCGCCGGAAAGATCCAGCGTCGCTCCGGACGCCACCCGTACGGAGCGGCCACCCAGGTCGACCCCGGTATCCATTATCCCCCTCTCGTTGAAGCTACCGCCGACGCCGGTCAGGGCGATTTCCTCCCCGGCATAGCGCCAGACCTGGCCGTCTACCGTGCCGCCGTAGGGCAAGGTCAGGCCGGCGCCGCTGACCGAGGTCAGGCTGCCAGACAACAACTCGACCTTGTCGGCGTTCTGGCCGATTTCCAGATAGCCCAACGGAGCGCGCACGACGCCGCCCTGAACGACGCTCGCCGCCCCCAGCGACAAGCGACCGAAGACCGCCAGGGGCTGCTCTGGCGTCGTCGCGTCGCTGCGCTCGATACGCAAGCTGCGCGCCGGGTCGAACGCCGCAGCGGCGCCATCGGCCTGGTAGCCGTAGCCGGCGAGAATCCGCGCGCCCGCCCCGGTGCCCGGATAGAGCTGCGCAGCGCGGATGAGCAGATCGCCGCCACTGAGCACCTGGGTGTTGATGCGCTCTACGGGCGTCGCGTTCCCCGCCAGCAAACGCATGTCGCCCGTGCTGGACAGCTCGACCCGGTCGAAGCCACGCCGGTCAATCGTCTGCGTCCCGCCACTGGCGTCGCGGAAACTGCCACGCGAGCCGAAGACCAGGCTGTCGCGGATATCCAGCACCTGCGCGCTGGCTTCGAAGAGCGCCTCGCTAGGTTGCCTGGAAACCTCGAACAGGCCGGTCGACAGCGGCTGGGTTTCGTTGTTCTCCGCCGCTTCGTTGACGAATGCTCCCGCCAACAGCAGGGACGGTGCCGACAACCTGACCCGGCTATCGCCGGCGGCGCCTTCGCCAAGCCCCAATGCCCCGCTGTAGAGGCGCAAACGTTGCGCCAGGGACAGCTCCAGATCGCCGGCGAAACTCAGCAGGCCGTCGCTGAACAGGGTCAGGTCACCGAACCCGCCATCCTGTACCTGGCTCGCCGCCAGGCGGCCATGGCCATAGGCATAGTCTCGCCCTTCCCCGGCGGCTTCGCGCTGCTGGCCGACGATCAGCTCGCGCGGGCGCAGCACCTGGTCGGTCGCCAGGCTGGTCAGGTAGTTCGGCGTGGCCAGCGCCAGCGTCAGGCTGCCGGCGGCGGCACCTTCCCCGCCGGCGAAGGCGCGCAGGTCGCCATCCAGGTACAAGCCATTGGCCGACGCCAGGGAGATACTGCCGCCGGCGCTGCTGACCCGGGTCTGGCCGACTCCGGGCACGTCCAGAAGCGCCTGGGTGCCGGAGGCATCCAGCAGGCTTCCCGGGCGCAGGTCGATGAACAGTTCGGCGGCATCGGCCTTGCCGCTGGCATGTTCGACCGTGCCGCCGATGACGATGCTGCCACCATCGGCCACCTGGCCGTAGCGCCGCCCCTGGAAGTCCAGCGCGGTCGCAGCGCGTGCGGCGACATCGAGCACACCCTGCTCGCCAACGCGGATGGCGCGCTGGTGGCCGACGCTCTCGACCTGGTCGCGCACCGGATCGGGCAACGCCACGCTGCCCAGTTCGATCGAGCCGCCCCAGGCGTTCAGGCGACCATCGACGTTCAACTGGCCGACGCTGCGCAGCTCGATGCGCTGGCCGGGATCGACCTCCAGCAGGCTGCCACGACCGATGTCGAGGACGCTGTCGGCCACCTGCCCGGCACCGCTCTGGCGGCTGCCGGCCTGCAGGAACAGGCTGGCGCCGGGACGCTGGCGCAGTTCGCCGTCGGCCGGCCGCTCCTCGTATAGCGGCGTCAGCCAAGGCTCCAGCGCGAGCAGCGGGTCGGCGCCACTGGCGACGCTGATGGCGTCGTCGCGGAAACGGTACAGCGGACGCAGCACCTTCACCTGTGCGCCTTCCGCCACTTCCAGTCCCTGCTCGCCGATCACCTGGTAACTGGCGAAGCCCTTGTCGAAGAACCCGGCGGCCAGCGCCAGGGTGCCGTCCTGCGCCGCCGCGCCAATGCTCACCCGCGGTGCCTGGACGCTCAGGGTGCCGGCGCCGGCGACGCCATGGCCGGCCAGTTCGCCGCCCAGTTGCAGGCGGCCGTCACCTGCCGCCGAGCCGGTATTGGCCGACAGCGTCAGGTCGCCGCCCTTGCCGCCCACCTGTTTGCCATCGGCGAGCAACGCGGCCCCGGACGACACGTCGATCCGGCTGCCATCGCCCAGCGACAGGTCGCCGCTGCTACGCAGGGAAATCCGCCCGCCGTCGAGATAAGCTCGATCGGCATCCACGCCGCCCTGCACCTGGTTGCTCCAGAGGCCACGCGCATCCAGCGTCACGCCATCGCCCAGGGTCAGGGCGGCACGTTGGCCGGCGGCGGGGGTGAGATAGGTATCGATCCGCTCGCCACGGGCCACCTCCACCTGCTCCAGAACGTTGCCCAGGCGCAAACTGCCGGCGCGCGCCGTGAGGTCGGCGTTCACCTCGACCTCGGGCGCGTACAGGACGATCTCGCCGCCATCGCCGACCTGCAGGGCATTGTCCACCGCGATCCGCTCACGGGCGGCCACGCGCAGCGCCCCCAACTCGAAACCCGACAGCCGTTCGCTGTCGAGCAGGAGGACGCCCCGCTGTTCGTCGGCCAGCGCGGTATCCAGGTCCAGATTCGCCGCCAGCGGCTCGCCGCCATCGGCCAGGCGCACCTGCTGCAGGGTCGGCGCAAGGTTGTACAGCACGTTGCCGCTGGCACTTTCGTAGCGCGGGGTATAGCTGCCCACGATCAGCTCGGCGCCGCGCGCCACTGCGTTCTGCGCCTGCTGGTAGCCATCCGCCCCCGGCTGCGGCGCGCGCACCTGGCGCTCGCCCTGGAATACCTTGCCGAGCAGGTCGCCCTCGAGCACCGCCGAAGCGGTGCCGACCACCAGGCGGCCAGCATCGCGGCCGACCATGTAGCCGCTCTCGTAACGGCTCTGCGGGGCGATCAGCGGATTGTAGAAATAGCGCGTCTGCCCCCAGCGCGGGCTGCTGTCCTCATAGCCGCGGTAGATGCCCTCGTAGAGCAGGTCGCCGGGGGCGCGGGAGATTTCGTAGAGACGTCCGTCGCTGCCCTTGAGCCAGGTCTGCCGGATCAGGCCGCCTTGCACATCGAGGGTCCCGCCGGAGAGGTTGACCGTCGAGCCGGGCTGGCTCACCAGTTCGCCGCCGGTGAAGGTCAGGGTGCCGCCCTGGGCCATCCACTCGCCGGCCGAATGGTTGCGCGTGCCAAGGTAGCCACCCAGTTCCAGCAGGCCGCCGGCGGTATACCAGCGATCGGTGGCGTAGCCGTTGGTGCCGGCCGGAACCAGGACCAGTTCGCGGGCATCGACCCAGACATCATTGCTGGCCAGTCCGCCGCCGTCGCGGTTGACCGGCGCGTCGCGCTGCTCGTTGCCCTGGACATTGATCTGGATGTTGTTGCTTTCCATCGCCACCTTCACCCCGACGGCGCCGGCGACGTCCACCTGCGCGCCGTCGCGCAGCAGGCTCCGGCCCGCCGCGCTGACCGCCACCTGGCCGCCGCTGGCCAGGGTCAGCGAGCCGCCCTGGAAATCCACGCTACCGCCGCTGACGATCTCGACCCGCGACTGCTCGCTGCGATCGGCGACCCGGCTGAGGTTGTCGAAACGACCGATCACGTTGTTGGTCGGCGTGGTGCCATCCAGCGCCTGCTGGGCGGCGTCGCGCTGGCTGTCGAGGGCGCCGGCGCCGCTGGCATCGACCAGCACCGCGGTGGTGCTGCCCTCGCCCAGGACCACGCTGCCCCTGGCGTCGCTGGCCGAGTTGAGCAGGTGGATGGTGCCGCGCACGTCGGTTGAGCTACTGGACAGAGCGACGCCCTCCTGGCGGACCTGGCGCCCGGTCAGGGTGATGTCGCCGGTGGCGGCCTGGATCAGACCCTGGTTGACCACCCGGCCGGCGGCGCTGTCAGCGGCCAGGGAGGTGGCCACTTCATTGCCGCGGGTGGTGGAGCGCAGGTTGCCATCGGTGCCGACGCCACGGCGAATGTAGAAGCTGTCGCCCGCCGCCAGGGTGGTCTGGCCCTTGGGCGTGACGATCTGCCCGGCGTTCTCCACCTCGCTGCCGAGCAGCAGCACGTAGCCGCCCGCCGCGGTGGAGCTGGCCGGATTAGCGGTCTGCAGCAAGGCGCCCTGCTCCACCCGTACCGCGCCGGCGGCGTCGGTGAAGCTCGGCTGGCTGCCGTTGGCGTCGAAATACAGGCCGCGTTCGCGGAACTGGCTGTCGCTGATGCTGGCGGCGGCGGCCACCAGGTTGCGTACGTTGACCTGGCTGCTGCCGCTGAACACCACACCGTTGCGGTTGGCCACCATCACCGTGCCGTCGGCCTTGATCTGGCCCTGGATCTGGCTCGGCCGGGCGCTCGGGTCGTTGACCCGGTTGAGCACCGCCCAGTTGCTCTGCTGATCGAACTGCAGGGTGGTCTGCCGGCCGATGTTGAAGGTTTCCCAGTTGAGGATCGCCCGATCCGCGGTCTGCTCGACCATCACCGTGGTACGCCCGTCGGCCTGCGACTGCACTGGCGCCTTGGCGTTCTGCCAGGCCTGCTCGAAAGGCAGGGAGGCGTCCACCTTCAGGCCGCCCTCGCCCAGGCCGTCCGGGATGTCCGTCGGCGCCGCCAGCGCAGCCTGGCGTCCCGCCGCCTGGGCGGCCTGCTGCGCGGCGATGGCCGCCACGGTGTTGTTGAGGTTTTGCAGCGAACGCTGCAACTGCTGGTTGACCTTCTGCTGCTGGGCCAGCGGCGGTGGCGTCATGCCCGGCAACTGCGCACCCGGACGCGCCGCCCCGGCGCTCTGCTGGGCGCCCTTGGCGGCGAACCAGGCGGCGCTGAACGGCTGGGAAGCCTGGGCGCCACCTGCAACCATGAGCAAGGCGATGATCTGCGCCAGCGGTTTCAGCCGCGGCAAGCCGCCATCGAGCGAAACGGTGACGGGGGACGACGGCACGAACGGACGAGACGGCATGACGCGAGATTCCTTGGGCGTGTTCAACTCGACGCGTCGGCTTGCCAACGCGCATTCCTGATAGAAAGACAGCCCGCGACAGGGCGGGCCGAAGTCTTGTCACGGAAAGTTCATGGAAAGCGGCTAAGCGCCGGAAAAAAAGAAACCGGCAGTGCTTGCGCACCGCCGGTCTCCGCTATCGCCCGTGGGCTGGAGCGTCTTAGAGCGGACGGCCGATGCCGTTGCAGACGTTGGAATGGCCGATGTACAAGTTGTTGGTGGAGGTCAGGAACGACTGGCGTACGGCAAGCTTCCAGGAAGCCGGCAGCGGCACGAAGCGATGGTTGGTGATCGCGGTGTCGTTGTTGGCGGTGGCGCCGTAGTGACGGGTGAAGAAGTCGCGCACCTGCTGGGTCTGGGTGGCGTTGGCGTAGCACTGGCTGAAGATCAGGTTGGTGAAGCCGAGGATCGGGTAGCCGCTGGTCGGATACGGACGCACGCTCGGGTCGTTGGGGTTGGCGGTGGCAGCGAAGACCGGTACCCAGTTGTTCGGATCGGAACGCTGGGCAGTAGTCGGCGGAGTAACGGCGCCGATGGCCGCCGAAACGTTGGCCGGCGCCGGGGATACGCCGCGAACCTGGGCGACCTTGGTGGCGTCGTCGAGACCGGCCAGGGTCGGCGCGGCGAAGTCCGGGCTCATGTAGGTGATGCGGCCTTGGGCGGCGTTGAGCGCATTCATCACGGCCTGGCTGCCCTGGGCCGATACGGCGCCAGCCGGCAGGCCGCCGGAGAAGCTGCTACCGAAGCTGGTGGTGATGGCGAAGGTGCCACCTTCGAGGGTGCTGGAGCAGGAGGCGTTGAGGAAGCGGGTGAACAGTTCGGTGGTGCCGCTGCTCTCGGAACGGTAGACCACTGTGATGGCGCCGCTACGGCCCGAGCCAGGAATCTGACTCCAATCGGTCAGACGGCCGGAGAAGACACCGCAAAGGGTGTTCACGTCTGCGAAGTTGACGGCGTTGCTACCTGACTTGTTGAACGGCAGAGCGACCGAAGTGGCTACCGACGGCACCTGGATCAGCGGACCCCAGGCGGAGCCATGGGCGCTCAGATAGGGGTTGGTTTCACCGCTCGGGCTCAGCTTGGAGTCGCTGCCGGCCCAGTGCACGTTCTTGTTGGTGGTGCCGGCGACGAACTTGGTGTAGTCGTTGTTCAGGAAGGCCGCCTTGCCGTTGCCACTGCCTACGCCGATGTAGGCGGCAAAGCCGGCGGTCAGGACGCCGGGCTCCTGGTACAGCTGTTGCGGCAGGGTGGCGCCACCGCCGTTGATGTCGGCCATGGCTTGGGCGGATACGAGGGCGGCCACGCTCAGCGAGGCAGCGATCAGAGAGCGCTTGAACATGAAGAATCTCCTTTCATCGTGGTGTTGGTACGTTGAGGAAGTCGTCTTGCATGAGGCGGCGCCGTGCTTGCCGGGCTTTGCATCCCTAGCCGGTCGAAGGGGCCGCTGGGGATAAAACTCGCAAGTTCCGGTGACAGATCGGGGAAAAAATCTCGGGAGCATCGAATTGTTTTCGCAGCCTTTCCTCGGGTGTTCGCAGGCTCTGCACCGGGCCTTTTCGCGGGACCTGCGAGGTTCCGCGAGCGCCTCCCGGCGGCCAGCCCGCGACGGCCATGGCGCGCCCTCGGGGCAACCTCGCTGAAACATGCACCCGAGCCCTGGCGAGGGGCCACACGGGTTGATGACAGCGAGAGGAAGGCCTGCTTGCACAGGCCCCTCCCGTAGGGCGGATTACACCAGCGGCGTTATCCGCCGATACCTCTCCTCGGAAGACTGCTGAGACGCCCCATCCCCACGGCGGATAGCCGCGAGCGGTTAACCGCCCAGCACGGGAAGGGCTTGTTCAGGCACGGACTACTGGACCAGCTGGTTCATCTCGATGATCGGCATCAGCACCGCCATCACGATGGTCAGCACCACCCCGCCCATGACCACGATCATCAGCGGCTCGAGCAGCGCGGTCATGCCCATGGCGCGGCGCTCGATGTCGCGCGACAAGGTCTGCGCCGCGCGGTCGAGCATCGGCGGCAGCGCACCGGTCTTCTCGCCGCTGGCGATCAGGTGGGTGAGGATCGGCGGGAACACCTGCCGCGTGCGCAGCGCCGAGGCCAGCGAGACACCTTCGCGAACCTGCGCGGTGGCCTCCTCCACCGCCTGCGCGAGGCAGTCGTTGGCCAGCGTCTGGCGCGCCGCATCGAGCGCGCGCAACAGCGGTACGCCGGCGCTGCCGAGGATCGCCAGGGTGGAGGCGAAGCGCGCGGTATTCACCCCGAGCACGAAGCGTCCGAGCAGAGGCAGGCGCAGCACTCGCCGGTGCCAGCCGAGCCGCGCCTGCGGGTCGCGCAGGTACAAGCGCCAGCCCCAGTAAGCGCCACCGATGGCGCCGGCGCAGAGCCAGCCCCAGGCGCGCACGAAGTCGCTGGCCTGGAGCATCGCCCGGGTCAGCGCCGGCAGGTCCTGGCGCGCCTGGGAGAAGGCGCTGACCACCTGCGGCACCACGTAGCCGAGGAGGAAGATGACGATGCCGATGGAGACCACGCCGACCACCGCCGGGTAGATGAACGCGGTGAGGATCTTGCCGCGCAGGGCGTTGCGTTCCTCGATGTAGTCGGCCAGGCGCTCCATCACCTGAGCCAGGTCGCCGGACTCCTCGCCCGCCGCCACCAGCGCCCGGTAGATTTCCGGGAAGTCCCGCGGCCGTGCGGCAAGGGCGTCGGCCAGGCGCATGCCGCCGCGCACGTCGCTGCGCACGGCGCTCAGGGTCTGGGCGATGTGCTTGCGCTCGGCCTGGTCGAGGGTGGCGCTCAGCGCCGCCTCCAGCGGCAGGCTGGCGGCCAGCAGGCTGGCCAGCTGGCGGGTGGCCCAGGCCAGGTCGCCGTCGGACAGGCGCGGGGCGAACAGCGCGCCCGCCCCTTGCCCGGCCCCGCCGCCAGCCTGCTCGCGGACCTCCAGCGGGGTCAGGCCGCGGGCGCGCAGTTGGCCGAGGGCGCCACGCTGGCTGTCCGCCTCCAGGGTGCCGGTCTCGATCCGGCCCTGGGCGTCGGCGGCTTCGTAGCGGAAGGTCTGCATCAGGCGTCCCGGGTCACGCGGAGGATTTCCTCCAGGGTGGTGGAGCCGCTGGCGATCCAGCGCTCGCCGTCCTCGCGCATGCTGCGCATGCCGGCGGCGCGGGCGGCTTCGCGGAGATCCTGCTCGGCGCGGCCCTGGTGGACCAGGCGGCGGATCTCGTCGTCGATCACGAACAGCTCGTGGATGCCGGTGCGCCCACTGTAGCCGGTCTGGTTGCAGGCAGGGCAGCCAACCGCGCGCCAGCCGCCGTCCTCTTCGACCCGGCAATGCGTGCACAGGCGCCGCACCAGGCGCTGGGCGAGTACGCCAAGCATCGACGAGGCGAGCAGGAACGGCTCGACACCCATGTCCACCAGCCGGGTCACCGCCGACACCGCGTCGTTGGTGTGCAGCGTGGCCAGCACCAGGTGTCCGGTGAGCGAGGCCTGCACGGCGATCTGCGCGGTCTCCAGGTCGCGGATCTCGCCGATCATGATGATGTCCGGGTCCTGCCGGAGGATCGCCCGCAGGGCTACGGCGAAAGTCATGTCGATGCGCGCGTTGACCTGGATCTGGCTGATCCCCGGCAGGTCGTACTCCACTGGGTCCTCGACGGTGAGGATGTTGCTGGTGCTGGCATCGAGCCGCGCCAGGGCGGCGTAGAGGGTAGTGGTCTTGCCGCTGCCGGTGGGCCCGGTGACCAGCACGATGCCGTGCGGCTGGCGGATCAGGTTGTCCAGCGGCGCCAGCACGCCCGGGGCCATGCCCAGGGTCTCCAGCCTCAGGCGCCCGGCCTGCTTGTCGAGCAGGCGCATCACCACCCGTTCGCCGTGGCCGGTGGGCACGGTGGAGACGCGAATGTCGATCGGCCGCCCGGCTACCCGCAAGGCGATGCGGCCGTCCTGGGGCAGGCGTTTCTCGGCGATATCCAGCTGCGCCATGATCTTGATCCGCGACACCAGCGCCGCGTGCAGCGCCTTGCGCGGCGCGACCACGTCGCGCAGGGCGCCGTCGACGCGGTAGCGCACCACCGAATGGGTCTCGAAGGGCTCGATGTGGATGTCGCTGGCCTCGTCGCGCGCGGCCTGGGTCAGCAGCGCGTTGATCATGCGGATCACCGGCGCGCCATCCTGGGTGTCGAGCAGGTCGGTGACCTCGGGGATATCGTCCATCAGGCGGTCGAGGTCGACCTCGCTCTCCGCCGCGCCGACCACCGCCGCGGCGCTGCCGGTATCGGAGTAGGCGCTGGCCAGCAGGGTGTCGAGTTCGTCGTCGCGGACGCTCTCCAGGCTGGCCAGCGCATGCCGCTGGCGCACCTCGCTGATCGCCCAGCCGGGCGTGCGCGGGCTGACCAGCAGGGTCGCGCCATGCTCGCCCGGCCGCAGCAAGGCGCGCTGCGCCTTGGCCCAGGCGTAGGGCAGCAGGCTCATAGCGGCGCCGCCTCGCCCAGCGGTACCGCGCGCAGCGGCCGCGGGCTCGGGCGCAAGTCGTAGGCGGCCTGCGGGATGCCCTGCTGCGCCGGCGGCAGCACCGGAGCCTGCATGTCGCCGACGCTCCAGTCGTGGCGCGGCTGCACGCGCTGCTGGGCGCGGCGGATGAAGTCGTAGCGGTTGAGGGTGATGCTGCGGCCGGCGGCGGCATCGCGGACGATGTAGGGACGCAGGAAGACCATCAGGTTGGTCTTGGTCCGCGAGCGCTTCTGGTAGCGGAACAGCGAGCCGACGCCGGGGAGGCTGGAGAGTCCGGGAACACCGTCGGTGTTGTCCTGCACGTTGTCCTGCAACAGGCCGCCGAGGACCATGATCTGGCCGTCGTCAAGGAGGATGCTGGTATCGATCGCGCGCTTGTTGGTGACCACCCCGGCGGCGGTGCTGGCGCGCTCGTCGACGCTGCTGACCTCCTGGTAGACGTCGAGCTTGACCGTGCCGCCCTCGGAGATCTGCGGACGGATGTTCAGCTTCAGGCCGACGTCCTCGCGCTGGATGGTCTGGAACGGGTTGTTGCTGGTACCGCCGCCGTCGGTGACGTACTGGCCGCTGACGAAGGGTATGGTCTGGCCGACCATGATGCTCGCCGACTCGTTGTCCAGGGTCAGCAGGTTCGGGGTCGACAGGACGTTGGTGCCGCCGCGGCTCTTCAGCGCCCGGGCGAGCACCTTGAGGTCGAGGATCTTGCCGATCCCGGGGATGTCCACGGTGCCATCCACCAGGCCGATGTTGAGCCCCTTGGGCAACACGTCGATGGTGTTCTTGCCGGCCGTGTTCAGCGCCGACTGGCCGAAGTTGACCCCGCCGAACACGCCGTTGCCGCCGAGGTTGCCGGCCTGCCACTGGATGCCGAACTCGCTGGAGTCGTCTTCGCTGACCTCGACGATCAGGCTTTCGATCACCACCTGGGCGCGGCGCTGGTCGAGCAGGTCGATGACTTCGCGGAGGTTGCGGTACAACGGCTCGGGTGCGGAAATCAGCAGGGTGTTGGTGGTGGCGTCGGCCTGTACGGTGACTCCGCCGGCGGAGAACGCCGAGTTCTCCTCGCCCATCGCACCGGGTCCGGCGCCGCCCTGGCCGCTGCCCATCGCACCATAGGCGCCGCCGCTGCGGTTGCTGCCGCCCAACCCGCTGGAACCGCTGCCCGTGGTATTGCCGCTGGTTCCCAGACCCTGGCTACCAGTACCGCTGTTGCCGCCACCGAGCATGCCGCCGCCGCTCAGGCGCGCGCGCTGCTGGTCGCCCTCGTTGCTCTCGCCGCCGCTGTCGCCGGTGATCAGTCCGCGCAGGGCCTGGGCCAGGCGGGTCGCCTGGGCGTTGCGCAAGTAGACCACATGGAGGTTGCCGGGATTGCTTTGCACGCTGTCCAGCTTGCCGATCAGGTCGCGCGCCAATTGCGTGCGCTCGGGGCTCGGCGAGCGGATCACGATGCTGTTGGAGCGTGGGTCGGCGAGCACCACGGTCTTCTGGCCCTGCTCGGCGCCGCCGCTGCCCTGGCTGTCGAGCAGTTCGGAGACGGTGCTGGCGATGTCCACCGCGATACCGTTCTGGATCGGCACCACGTCGGTGTCGCTGGCGCTGGGGATGTCGATGCTGGCGATGATCCCGGCGACCCGGTCGAGGTTTTCCGCGTAGTCGGTGACCACCACGGTGTTGTTCCCCGGATAGGCATTGATCGGGTTGTTCTGCGCGACGATCGGGCGCAGCACCGGGATCAGGTTCACCGCGTTCTCGTAGCGCAGGCGGAAGGTCCGCGTGACCATGCCGTTGGCCGCCGGCCGGTCGGCGCCGTAGACCGGCCCGCCGAGCAGCTTGGCGTCGGCTTCCGGCACCACCTGGCTGACCCCGTCGACGTCGACCACGCTGAAGCCCTGCATGCGCAGGGCGCTGGTGAGCATGCGGTAGGCGGTGCGCGCCGGCACCTGGCCTTCGGAAACCAGGGTCAGCTTGCCCTTCACCCGCGGGTCGACCAGGAACTGCCGGCCGGTGGCGCGCGACAGCGCGCGCACCACCGCTTCCACCTCGGTATCGACGAAATTCAGGCTGACCGGCTGCTCGCCGAGTTCGGCCGCTGCCGCTGAGACCGGAGCCACGGCACCGGAGCGCGCTACGCCGCGCCCGGCACTCAGCGCGCGGCGGGCCTGCTCGGCCTGGGGCCGCTCGCGGACGTCGGCGCTGCGCAACGGCGCACCGGAGCGGACACTGCTCAGCGGCCGACCGACTTCCTCGTCGGCCGGGGGCACGCCGGGGACCTTCGGCGTCTCGCTACACGCCGCGACCAGCAGCGCGCCCAGCGCCACGCCCAGTACAGGCCAACGACGCCGGGCATGGTGGAAAGCTGATTGCCTCATGGGGAATCCTTGGGAGCGGAAGTCGACTGCAAATGGATCGAGGCGGACACCAGCCCGCCGGACGGCTCGCTCGAAGAGCCAGAGCGCTCCTCGGAAGGAGCGTCGAGACGCGTCACCTGCGCCTCGCTGACGCTCAGGCGCAACGCTGCCGGGCTGCGCGCCAGCCAGCGCAGTAAGGCCTCGCCGGACACGCTGGCGAAGTCCAGTTGCCATTGGCCCGGTTGCGGGGCGTCCAGTTGGAAACCGTCGAGTCCCTGATCGCGCAGGCTGCGACGGATCGCCTCGGCGTCCGCCGTACCGCTCAGGGTCGGACCGCGCAACGCCTCGACCTCGCGCAACACGCCGTCCACCGCCGCGGCCTGCGCACGCAGGCGCGGCAGCTCGGCTTGCCAATGCTCGATCCGCGCCAGCGGCGGATCGATGAACACTTGCCAGGTCAGCGCCAGGCATAGCGCCAGGCCACCGCCGGCGAGAATCTTGCGCTCGCGCGGCGCCAGTTGCCGCCAGTAGGCCTGCAGCCGCAGCAGCAGGGGACTCCAGCGCTGCGCCGGGGTATTCAGTAGGCCCGCCAGGCGCTTATTCATCTTCATCGGCAGCCGCCTCGGCAGTGCCACTGTCTGCCGCGCCAGCGGCCGGCGCTGGCGGCGCTTCCATGGCGCGCACCTGCCAGCCCTTGTCGGAGGCATCGGCCTGCAACCCGTGCTTGCCCAACTCGCCCTGCCAGGCAGCGGCATCGCCGCCTGGCGGTCCCGGCAGCAGCTCCAGGTCCAGTTCGCCGGCGTGGTAGTCCAGTCGTCGCAGGCGCCCGGCGAGGAACGGCATCGCCTCGCCGGCGCCATGCAGCAGCGCGGCCAGTCCCGGTGCGGCATCGCCATCGGCCTTGCCGGCCAGATAAGCGTCGCGTCGCTCGCGAGCCTGGCGTAGCGGATCGAGCACCACCGGCAGTTCCGGGAAGGCCTGCTGCACGCGTTGACTGCTCTGCCGTTGCAAGGACTGGCCCTGCCCGGCCAGTTGCCCGGCGTACAGGTTCAGACCGGCGACCCACACCAGCAAGGCCAGGGCAGCGCAGACCAGGGGCATCTTCCAGGTGCCGTTGCCGGCGCTCGTCGCCGGCGCTTTCAGCGCCAATCCCCACGGACTGGCGGGCCCGCTCCAGCGCAGCGCTTCGTCCAGCGTCTCGGCCCGCTCCAGGGCTGCGGAGCGCCACGCCGGTCGCTCGCCCAGCCAGAACAGCCGCAACTCCTGCGGGACCTCAGCGAGGCCCTGCTCCGGCAAGGGATGGACCGCAGCGTCGCTCAGCGAGCGGCGCAACAGCAGATGGCCGTCCCACTCGCCGGCCACCCAACCGTCATCGCGCAACGGCAGGAGGAACGGCGCGGCCTGCACCTCCCGCACGTCGAGCCGCAGCCGCTGCACGGCCTGCTCCAACGAGGCCAGCGCCGACGCCTCCAGCCACCCCAAGGTCAGGCGCCCGTCGGCGCCGCGCGGGCCGTGGGCCAGGCGTAGCTGCGCCGGATCGCCGAGGACCAGCGCCTCGGCCGCGCAGTTCACCGCGGCGGCGAGCTTCGCCGCAGGCAGCGCCGGCAGTTCGAGACTGACCAAGCGGCAATCGCGCGGATGCAGGAACAGCGCCACCGGCAATCCCTGGCGCCGCCGCGCCAGTTCCGCCAGCGAGACCTCGATTCGTTCCTGCACCGCGCCGCGCGCATCCAGGCGCAAACAATGCAGCGGCGCCGCCTCGGCGAACTCGCTCAGCGGCGGCAGCAGGCAACGCCAGGCGGCTTTCATGAGCCCACCCTCATCCAGTTGACCGCCGTGCTTTCACCGGCCTTGCGCTGCACCAGGGCTTGCAGGCGCACCTCTTGCCGGTCGCGCCGAGCATAGGCGGTGAGCAGGAACCAGTCGCTGGTAATCCCGACCTTCACCGACTGCGCCTGCAATTGCGGCATGTTCAGGCGGTTGACGAAGTCGCCGCGATTGAGGAACCAGCGGCCCCGGTCACGCTCGCCGAGCACCCGCCGCGCCTGCTCCAGGCCGAGCCCCGGGACGCAGGCGGCGAGCACTTCGGCGCGTGCGGTATTGCCGTTGATCCAGGTGGTTTCGGGCAGGATGGTGACGTAGGGCCGCAGGCGTTCCAGGGTCGCCGGCGGAATGCCCAGCCGCGCCAGGTCGTCGAGACGCCTGAGCGCCGGCATGCGCGCCGGAAGCGCACGCAACACGGCGCCCGGCGAAGTCTCGCGGCCGCTGTCGAAGCCTGCGGGTTGCGTCTCGGCCGGCGGCGCTTCGGCGGGCAGCCGTGCATAGGAATCGAGTACCCGCTCGACGATCAGCCGCGTCTCCTTCGGGCGCACGCCGAGCAGACCGGCGAGGCGTTCGAAGTTCGCTCGCTCCTGGAAATCGGGTCGCTGGTCGACCAACAGGTTGCGCAGGTTGAACTTGCCCTGCTCGTCTTCCAGTTGGCCGTTGAACGGCAATTCGGCGCTGCTCAGACGCAAGCCACGCATCGGTTGCGCCCAGCGCTGGTCGAGGCGGGTCAGCGGGTCGCGGCGGCTGTCCTCGAGCAGCAACTGGCGGCTCCATTCCAGGCCGCCGCGCAGCATCCAGCCGGCCTGGATGCGTAGCTGCTCGCTTTCCAGGGCGCGGATGAATGCGCTCTGGCGGGCGATCAGGCCGGCGGCTATGACCGCGACCACGGTGACGATCAGCAGCGCGCTGATGATCGCCATGCCGCGCTGGCGATGACCGTTCATGGCGCGCTCAGAGCTGCCAGGAGCCGATGTCGGCGTTGATGCCCTCGCCGCCCGGCTGCCCGTCGGCGCCGAGGGAGAACACGTCGATCTCGCCGTTTACGCCGGGATTCAGGTACTGGTAGGGCTTGCCCCAGGGGTCGTTGGGCAGGCGCTCCAGGTACGAGCGCCAGTTGCTCGCCGAGGCATCGGCAGGACGCTCCGCGAGCACCTTCAAGCCCTGCGCCTGGCTCGGATAGCGGCCCTGATCGAGGCGGTAGAGCTTGAGCGCCTGCATCAGCCCGGAGATGTCCTGGCGCGCCGCGGTGGCACGGGCCTGGTCGGGACGGTCGAGCACCTTGGGCACCACCATCGCGGCGAGGATGCCGAGGATCACCACCACCACCATGATCTCGATCAGGGTGAAGCCCCGCTGTCCCCGATATCCTTTCGGGCTGGAGCTGAACTGCACGACATCCATCTCGACACTCCTCGGCATGGTTCGATTCGCCGCGGATTGTTTCAGGAAGATATGTCAACGATATTGAAAATCCTCGGGTGCGCCGCTCTTCCGGCGGCGCCCGCAAGGCCCTGGAGCCGGGCTTTCCGGCAGGCGCCGGGGATGGTTCGCGGGAGCGCCCTCCCGAGCTTTTGTCAGGGATCGGTCAGATTTCCCGGCTAGCCTGAAAGTCCCCTTTCGCCGACCTTTCCGCGATGTCCACGCGCCTGTCTTCCCGCGGTTTCACCCTGATCGAAGTGCTGGTCGCGCTGGCCATCGTCGCCATCGCCCTGGCCGCAGCGATCCGCGCGGTGGGCCTGATGACCGACGGCAATGGTCTGTTGCGCGACAAGTCGCTGGCCCTGCTGGCAGCGGAGAGCCGGCTCGCCGAGCTACGCCTGGGCGTCGGCGCGGCTCCGGGAAACAGCGATTTCGAATGCTCCCAGGGCCGCCTGCGGTTGTACTGCGAACAACGCGTCGAGGCCACCGACGACCCCGCGCTACTGTGGGTGGAAATCCGTGTGCGCACGCAGCGCGAACAGGCGGTGCCGCTGGCGCGCCTGAACACCCTGCTGAGCCGCTCCCGGTGATCTCAACCGCGCTTGAGGGTAGCCAGCGGCGGCGGTTCGGCGAGCCGCTGCATGGCCACCCGGCGAACCTCGCCGTTCTGCTCGATGAGCACCGCGTCAGCCTCGATCCGCCGCACCTTCGCCGCACGTGCCAGGACCTCGCCCTCGCGATAGGCCTGGGCCGGCGCGCCGTTCACCGAGAGGATGGCGATCGCCGCGGGACCACCGCTGATCAATCCCGCCAGTTGCACCTCGACCTCACCGGAAGGCGCCGCGAACCAGCGTTGAGCGGCGTCCTCGCCGCTGGGCGGCGGAACGTCGGCGACCTCGGCCTGGACCACGCCGGGAATCGGCGCCAGCAACAGATAGCCCCAGAACAGCAGGCCGGCGAGGATCGCCAGCACGGCGGCAAACTGGACCAGGCGGGGCGGATCGATACGGGGCATGGCCGGCATGGCGGGGCTCTCCTGGCGTATGGGCGACGGGCGCCACGAACGGCGCCCCGGCACCAGCCTAGCGCGGAATTCTCTCCGTTATGTTTCACAAGCCGATCATCTTCGTCGGGCACTCTGGAAACCTCTCTCTTCGCGGAGCGGCATCCGGTGAGGCGACCCCGGCAAGGCGGTTTCACCCTGATCGAACTGATGGTGGTGCTGGTAATCGTCGGCATCGCCACGGCGGCCATCAGCCTGAGCGCCCGCCCCGACCCGACGGGCCTGCTGCGCCAGGATGCCGCGCGCCTGGCGCGGTTGCTGGAAATAGCCCAGGGCGAAGCGCGGGTACGCGGTACGCCGATCCTCTGGCAGCCCAGCGCCAAGGGCTATCGCTTCAGCCCGCAGGCCTATCGCGGCAAGACCGACGCCTTCGCCGCCGACACCGAATTGCGCGCGCGCGACTGGCAGGCCGCGCCGCTGCGGGTCAGCGTGCGCCCGCCGCGACCGGTGTTGCTGGACGCCGAATGGATCGGCGCGCCGTTGCGGATAACGCTCTCCGACGGCCAACACAGCGTCACCGTGCTGCGCGAGGCGAACGGCCATGTCCGGGTACACTGAACGCGCGACGACGCGGCGCCGGCAAGCCGGCTTCACCCTGATCGAGGTGATGGTCGCGATCATGCTCATGGCCATCGTCAGCCTGATGGCCTGGCGCGGCCTGGACAGCATCGCCCGGGCCAGCGCACACCTGGAGGACAGCACCGAGCAGGGCGCCGCGCTACTGCGCGCGCTGAACCAACTGGAGCGCGACATCGCCCTGCACAGCGCCATCCGGGAGGAGTCCGGCCTGCCCAGCGGCGACGAGCCGATCCGGGCCGGCGACAGCCTGCCGCCCGGACTCGCACTGAAGCGCCTGAGCGAGATCCCATTGCGCCTGGACATCGTCCGCGCCAGTACCGAGCCAGGCGCGCCGCTGCAGCGCGTGCGCTGGTGGCGACAGGGCAAGGTCCTCTACCGCGCCGCCTCGCCCAGCGGCGACCGCCTGCCGTTGCCGCCGCTGGCGGAGCGGGTGGCTGTGCTGGACGACGTGAGTCGGTTCGAGATCCGTGCCTGGGTGCCGGGAAAGGGCTGGACGCGCCTGCCGGCACGCAGCAAAGTCCGCGCCAGCGGACTGGAGATCAGCCTGGCACGGGTCACCCGCAACGGCGTGGAGCGCTATCGACGGGTGGTGGCCCTGCAATGAAGCGGTGGCTCAGCCGAGCAGCACCACCCCGCCCGGCAGGCGGGTGACCTCGATGCCATAGGCATCGCGGATCAGGGTCGCCACGTCGGCCAGTTGATCGAGGCTGAAACGGGCCTGGACCCGGCGTCGGCCAAGGGCCTTGTCCAGCAGCAGGAGCATGCCGGGACGGTAGCGGTTGATTTCGTCGATCACCGTGGCCAACGGTACGTCGTTGAACACCAGCATGCGCTCGCGCCAGGCCATCACCTCGGCAACGTCGAAAGGCACCGGCGGACCGTTGCGTCGCTCGTCGAAGGTCAGTTGCTGGCCGGCCTGGAGGTCCAGGCGCTGGCCGAGGTGTTCGAGCCGCACGCTGCCCTCCAGGCAGGTCACCACGCAAACGTCACCGCTGCTGCGCACATTGAAGCGGGCCCGGCTAGCGCTCAGCCAGGCGCTCCCGGCCATCACCCGCAGGCTGCTCTGCGGCGGGTGGCTGGCGATGATCTCGGCCTCGCCGCCGAGCAGTTCGATGGTTTCCTGCTGCTCTTGATTGCGCCGCACGTTCAGGCGGGTGCGGGTGTTCATCTCGATCCGCGTCTCGCCGCTCACCTGCACCTGGCGTTGCTCGCCGACCGCCGTGACATAGTCGGCGCCGCCCAGGCCATGGTCGAGCAGCGACGGGCGCAAGACGAACAACGCCACCGAGGCGGCCAGCGCACCGCCGACGAACCAGCGACGACCGAAACGCCTCGGCGCGATCTGCGCCACGGCCGGCGGCTCCAGCGGCAGAGCGGCGGCACTGCCGAGTGCCTGCCAGAGATCGCGCGCCTCGACGAACGCTCGCAGGTGTTGCGGGCTGCGCGCACACCACTGGCGGAAGGCCCGCGCGTCGCCCTGGGTGACGCGTCCGGAGGTCAGGCTGATCACCCAGGCGTGCGCTTCGTGGCGAAGGTCGCCGGTTTCATCGGCGGCGGAGTCTGAGGCTGTCATGACTGTGCTGTACGGACACCGGAATGGCTCATGGGATGGATATGGCGGCGGTTTTCCACCTGCTTATGCTTATGACGGTTTTCCGGCCCCGGGACCGAACCTCTGGATGACTTTTCTTTCCAGGCGCTCCGCGCAGAACCACAGGGCGGCCTTGAGTTCCTTCTCCACGGTGCGGGTGGAAATGCCGAAGCGACGGGAGATTTCCGCATGCGGCGTCTCTTCCAGGCGCGAGGCGATGAGAATCTGCCGACGCCGCGCCGGCAGTTCGCAAAGCGCCTCCAGCAGGCGACGGATCTCGGCGTGACCGCCGACGATGCGCTCCGGGTCGAGGCCTTCGTCGGCCACCTGCAACAGCTCCGCCACCTCCTCCCCGGTGAGCAGGCGGGCGTCGCCCTCGCGGCGGTCGGCGGCAATGTTCAGGGCAATGCGGAACAGGTAGGCCTGGGGCTTCTTGACCTCCAGGGCATCATCCAGCCGGTCGACTCTCAGGTAGGTTTCGTGCAGCACGTCGCACGCCAGGTCCTCGGAGCCCAGGCGCCGTTTCAGGCGCGCCTTGAAGTCGTCGTAGGAGGCGAGGAACAGCTTCACCATCGCGCTTTGCCGCGAATCGCTCATGACCCTCCCACTCCCTCCGTCAGCTTGCATTCCATGGCCTTGCCCGTCGTCTTCGGCAGCAACAGGATGGTCAGCGGCTGGGCCAGCGTAGCGGGCGTCGCCTGCATCACCCGCACGCCGCGCAGGCTTTCCACCAGGGCGCTGTCCCGCTGCGGGTCGCCGGTCGAGCCGAGCAGGCGACTGTGGCGAACCTCGCCGAAGCGACCGATCCAGAGTTGCAGCACCGCGCGATAGGTACCCGGACGAGTGCGCGGCGACCGGCACAACTGTTCTTCCAGCGCCGCCTGGACCGCTCCCGCGTAGCGCCGATCCAGCGGCTGCTCGACCTTCGGCATCTCTGCCGGCAGCGGCGCAGCGTTCCTGACGGCCTGCGCCGGCAGCAGGGTGAACGCTTCCTGGCTGGTGTAGCGCGCCATCAGGCCGGTTCCGCCGAGCAGTCGGGTCAGGGCGTCGCTGGCGGTGAAGCGCCCCTGCAAGCGGGCCGAGCGCCGTCCACGGGCCAGTTCGCCATCCACCAGAACCGCCATTCCCGTCACCCCGCTGTAGGTCACCAGCGCCGATGCCAGGCTCTGCGGAGGAATATCGAACGCGTGCACCGCCAGGCGCAACGGCGGCCTGCCGCCATCGCCCGGCACGGCGCCGGACGCCGGCAGCAGCATGCCGAGACCGAGCAACGACACTGCGCACGACCTTGCCACCCCGAGGATCGACATCAACGGATTCCAGTCCGAACTACCCGGTTCAGGCCAGATGGCCATCACCCAGGAGGGACATCCTGATGGCACTGTGTGACTGTGGTGTGACGGTACCTGCGGTGACATGTTTTCACCGATTGCCGTATAAGCGGGAAACCACCATCCCAGCGCGGGAGAATCGCCATGCACCGTTCATCGCAGGTTCTGCCGGCCCTGATCCTGGGCCTGGCCATGAACGCCACCCTGGCCGACGAGCCGACGCCGCCGGCGAACTGCATCAACACCGAGGTCAACGGCTACCAGGCTTTGTCCTATGAATGCCTGAGCCAGCAGATGGCCGATCCTGACAGCGCGGCCAGGGCCCGCCGCGAACAGGAGCTGGATTCCGCCGCCATCGTCCGGCGTCCGCCAAACCAGCTCGGCCTGTACAACCAATCGGCGACGCGCATTCGCCTGGGCACCTCGTTCGGCAACTCAGTGGAAGCGCAGCGGCCGCCTCGCTAAGGGCCTCCGCAGGTCCGCGTTCCTGGCCGGCGGCGCAAGACAGAAAACCCCGGCAACCAGGCCGGGGCAATCGTCGTCGGCGAGGTTGGCCGCCGATCAAAGGACAAGGAACGCCCCTCAGGCGAAGGTACGCTCCAGCAGGTCGCCGAAACGATTGAAGGCATCGCTGGCGCCCTTGGCGGCCAGGCGCTCTTCTTCCTCGTTCAGCTCGATGCCGTCGAGGATCGCCACGAAGCTCTTCCAGCCTTGCGCGCGGCCGCCTTCCGGCTCGGCCAGATGGCGGGCGCCGAAGTTCTCATCGAGTTCGAGCGCGGCGGCTTTCTTGAACAGGAACGCAGCGCCCAGCTTCGAACCTTCGGAAACGAACAGCCAGCCCAGTGCCTCGGCCAGGCTCAGGTCGGCCTCGCGCACGCTCTGATCGCCCTCCGGCACCGGATGGCCGAGGTCCGCCAGGTCTGCACGAGCGGCGTCGTCGCGGGCGCGGGAAGCCAGGCCGGGGAACAGGCGGGCCAGCGCTTCGTTGCGATAAAGCGGCTCCAGGTCATGCTGGAAGAGGTACTGGGCGGCGACGAAGCGGGCGAAATTGTCCCGGCTGGCGAAGGGTTCCTTGCTCTTCACCAGGCTCTCCAGGCGCTGGTGCGGCTCGTTGGTCAGCAGGTTGAGGCGTTGCGAACGCAGGTTTTGCCGAGTGGATTCAGGGGCCAGGGTATCATCCATAGGGGAATTCCTTTCGAGGGACGGAACGCACTGGGCCGACATAGCGTGCCCAGGATCAATAACGATTCTCAATTATATTCGTTATTGAATCTCAGTGTCACATGAAAGGATGCCGACCGACTGCCATTGACCAGAAAAGGACTACAGCAAATACTGTATTTACATACAGTATTCGAGTTATTTCCTTGGCCTCCCTTTCATCCGTAGCCGACATCACCCCACCCGCAGCCGTCGCCGGACGAGGCAATGGCATAGCGCTGAGTGCGCTGCTCGACGCACGTAGGATCTGGAAAGGCCAGTCCGCCGTGCCGGCCGGCGCTTCCCTGCCCACCGGGCATGCGCGCCTGGACGCACTGCTACCCGGCGGCGGTTGGCCGGAGCATGCCCTGAGCGAAATCCTCCATGCCCGCGACGGTGTCGGCGAACTGCAACTACTGATGCCGACCCTCGCTCGCCTGACCCAGGCGCAACGTCGCGTCGTACTGGTCGGCGCACCCTACGTACCCTATCCGCAGGCCTGGCTGGCCGCCGCGGTCGACCTGCGCCACCTAGTCCTGTTGCAGGCCAGCGGACGCGACGCCTTGTGGGCTGCCGAACAGTGCCTGCGCTCGGGCAGTTGCGCCGCTGTGCTGTGTTGGCCGCAACAGGCCGACGACCGCGCCCTGCGCCGCCTCCAGGTCGCCGCCGAAAGCGGTCAGGCCCTGGGTTTCGCCTATCGTCCCCTGCGCGAAGCGGTCAACCCTTCGCCGGCAGCGCTACGCCTGTGCATCGAAACCCGCCCCCCACGCCTGCGCATCCTCAAGTGCCGGGGCGGCCTCGCGCCGGCGACCGCCCTGCCAGCCAGCGCCTGGCAATGAGGCGGCCATGCTCTGGGCTTGCATTCTCCTGCCGCAACTGGCCATGGACAGCGCGCTGCGTCAACGGAGCAATCCCGACGCACCGCTGGCGCTGCTCGGCGGCCCAGTGCAGCGCCGGCAGTTGCAGGCGGTCAACCCAGCGGCACGCGCGCTCGGCCTGAAGCCCGGTCAATCGCTGATCGCCGCCCAGGCCCTGAGCCGGGACTTCGCCACGGCGGAATACGACCTCGCCGCCGTGGAGCGCTGGCAGGCCTTCCTCGCCGCCTGGGCCTACGGTTTCAGCTCGCAGGTCAGCCTGCACTATCCGCGCGCGCTGCTGCTGGAAGTGCAGTCCAGCCTTGCCCTGTTCGGCCCCTGGCCACGCTTCGAGGCCCGCTTGCGCAAGGAACTCACGGCGCTGGGCTTCCGCCATCGCCTGTGCCTGGCGCCGAACCCGGTGGCGGCGAGGGCCCTGGCGAACAGCCACGACGGCCTGGCCATCGAGGACGAGACAGCGCTGCAACGCCAGTTGTCCGCCCTTCCGCTGGACCGCCTGGGACTCTCGCGGGAGCTGGCCGTCGCCCTCGGACGCATGGGACTGCGCCATCTGCGCCAGGTCCTCGAGTTGCCGCGCGCCGCCCTGGCCCGTCGCTTCCCGGCCGAACTGCTGTTGCACATCGACCGCCTCTGCGGCCGCAGCCCACTGGCGCTGGAGCACTACCGGCCGCCGGACACCTTCGACCTGCGCATCGAACTCAATTTCGACGTGGAATCGCACCAGGCCCTGCTCTTCCCCCTGCGACGGCTGAGCGCCGATCTCGCCGCCTTTCTCGCCGGACGCGACAGCGGCGTGCAGCGCTTCACCCTGCATCTGGAGCATCACGGGCGCGCCGACAGCCAGGTCACGGTCGGCCTGCTCAGCGCCGAACGCGAGGCGGCCATGCTCTTCGAACTGACCCGCAGCCGTCTCGAACAGCTGCAACTGCCCGCCCCCGTGCATGCCGTGCGCCTGGAGGCCCGCGAGCTGCCTCCTTTCACGCCGCAGCACCGCGAACTGTTCGACGAGCGCCCACAGCAGTATCTCGGCTGGGAACAGTTGCGGGAACGCCTGCGCGCGCGGCTGGGCGACGAGGCGGTACAGGGCCTGAGCGCCGTCGCCGAACACCGTCCGGAGCGAAGCTGGCGGCCGCACAGCTGCGACAGGGCGCAATCGCCGGCAGCCTGCGGTCTCCGACCCGGCTGGCTGCTGGCGGAGCCACGCCCCCTCGGCGAGGCCTTGCCCACCGTGCTGGCCGGCCCGGAGCGGATCGAGTCGGGCTGGTGGGATGGCGAAGACATCCGCCGCGACTATTACCTGGTGGAAACCCGCAGCGGACAACGTGCCTGGGTCTATCGCGAGGTCGGCAGCGAAGGGCCGCTGTGGCTGCATGGCTGGTTCGCATGAGCGCCTACGCCGAACTGCATTGCCTGTCCAACTTCAGCTTCCAGCGCGGCGCCTCCAGCGCCGCGGAACTCTTCGCCCGTGCAGCGCGCCTGGGCTATCGGGCCCTGGCGATCACCGACGAATGCAGCCTGGCCGGTATCGTGCGGGCCTGGCAGGCGGCGCGGGAGCATCAGGTACAACTGATCGTCGGCAGCGAAATCCGCCTCGAACAGGGGCCCAAGCTGGTCCTCTTGGCGGAGGACCTGGAGGGCTACCAGAACCTCTGTCGCCTCATCACCCGCGGCCGGCGACAAGCCGACAAGGGCCACTACCGGCTGCTGCGCGAAGACCTGCAACAGCCGCTCGCCGGCCTGTTGGCGATCTGGTTGCCGAACGACCATGAGGACGAGCAGGCAGCCTGGCTCCGCGAACGCTTCCCCCAGCGCCTTTGGCTGGGCATCGAGTTGCATCGCGGCGCCGATGACGATGCCCGCCTGGACAAACTGCTCGCGCTCGCCTCGCATCTCCGGCTACCACCCGTGGCCTGCGGCGACGTCCACATGCACGCCCGCGGCAGGCGAGCCCTGCAGGACTGCATGACAGCGATCCGCAACCATCTGCCGGTCAGCGAGGCCGGCGCCTATCTCTTCCCCAACGGGGAACGCCACTTGCGTACCCTGGAGGCCCTGCAGGGTATCTACCCGCAAGCCCTGCTGGCGGAAACCCTGAAGATCGCCGAACGCTGCCGGTTCGATCTGGAACAACTGAAATACCAGTATCCACGCGAATTGGTACCGGCCGGACACGACCCGGCGTCATGGCTCCGCCATCTCACCGAACAGGGCATCGCCAGGCGCTGGCCGAACGGCGCGAGCGCCAAGGTCCGCAAGCAGATCGAGAGAGAACTCGAGCTGATCGCCGAACTGGGCTATGAAAGCTATTTCCTCACCGTGCAGGACATCGTCGCCTTCGCCCGGGGCCGGGAAATCCTTTGCCAGGGCCGCGGCTCGGCGGCCAATTCGGCAGTGTGCTTCGCCCTCGGCATCACTGAGTTGGACCCGGACCGGACCAACCTGCTGTTCGAGCGCTTCCTTTCCCGCGAGCGCAACGAACCACCGGACATCGACGTGGATTTCGAACACGAGCGCCGCGAGGAGGTCATCCAGTACGTTTTCACACGCTACGGACGCCAGCGCGCGGCGCTGACCGCGGTGGTCAGCACCTACCACGGCGCCGGCGCGGTGCGCGACGTAGCCAAGGCCCTGGGTCTGCCGCCCGAGCAGGTCGACGTCCTGGCCAACTGCTGCGGTCGCTGGAGCGACCAGGCCCCCAGCGCCGAACGCCTGGAAGAGGCCGGCTTCGATCCGCAGAGTCCGATCCTGCGCCGGGTGCTGGCCCTGACCGACGAGTTGATCGGTTTTCCGCGCCACCTCTCGCAGCACCCCGGCGGCTTCGTCATCTCCGAGCAGCCATTGGACACCCTGGTCCCGGTGGAGAATGCCAGCATGGCCGAACGCACGGTGATCCAGTGGGACAAGGACGATCTCGACGCGGTCGGCCTGCTCAAGGTCGACGTCCTCGCCCTGGGCATGCTCAGCGCCCTGCGCCGCAGCTTCGACCTGATCCACGCGCTGCGCGGCGACAAGCGGTTGAGCATCGCCAGTATCCCGAGCGAAGACCCGGCCACCTACGAAATGATCAGCCGCGCCGATACCATCGGTGTGTTCCAGATCGAATCGCGCGCACAGATGGCCATGCTGCCACGCCTGCGCCCGCAGAAGTTCTACGACCTGGTGATCCAGGTCGCCATCGTCCGCCCAGGGCCGATCCAGGGCGACATGGTGCATCCTTACCTGCGCCGGCGAAACGGAGAAGAGCCGGTGGCCTATCCGTCCGCCGAACTGGAGGAAGTCTTCGAACGAACCCTGGGCGTCCCGTTGTTCCAGGAACAGGTCATGGAACTGGCGATCGTCGCCGCCGACTACACGCCGGGCGAGGCGGACGAACTGCGTCGCTCGATGGCCGCCTGGAAGCGTCATGGCGGCCTGGAACACCACCGCGAGCGGCTGACCCGGGGCATGCTCGCCAACGGCTACGAGGCCGACTTCGCAGCGCGCATCTTCGAGCAGATCAAAGGCTTCGGCAGCTACGGTTTCCCTGAATCCCACGCCGCCAGCTTCGCCCTGCTCACCTACGCCAGCAGTTGGCTGAAGCGTCACGAGCCGGCGGCCTTCGCCTGCGCCTTGATCAACAGTTGGCCGATGGGCTTCTACAGCCCCGACCAGTTGCTCCAGGACGCCCGCCGCCACGCCCTGCAGACACGCCCGGTGGATGTCCGCCACAGCGGTTGGGATTGCAGCCTGGAGCCGTTCGGCCAGGCGCAACCGGCCATACGCCTTGGCCTGCGGATGATCCGAGGCTTTCGCGAGGAGGATGCCAGGCGTATCGAGCAGGTCCGGGAGGCCCAGCCGTTCCTCGACGTGCACGATCTTGGCCGACGCGCCAGGCTCGACGCCCGGGCCCTGGAGTTGCTGGCCGATGCCAGCGCCCTGCGCGGTCTCGCCGGACACCGGCACAAGGCGCGCTGGGCCGTCGCCAGCGTCGAGCCGCAATTGCCGCTGTTCGCCGAAGGGACCGTCATCGAAGAGAGCACGGTCAGCCTGCCACTGCCTTCGCGCGGCGAGGAACTGCTGAGCGATTACGCTCTCCTCGGCACCACCCTCGGCCCGCATCCGCTGAAACTCTTGCGTGGACAGCTCAAGGCCCGCCGCTGCCGCGACTCCCGCGAACTGGCGAAACTGGGACATGGACGACCGATACGGGTCGCCGGCCTGGTGGTCGGCCGGCAGCGCCCACAGACCGCCAGCGGCATCACCTTCATCACCCTGGAGGACGAGTTCGGCATGGTCAACGTGGTGGTCCGGCACGACCTTGCCGAACGGCAGAGGCGGCCATTCCTCGAGTCCCGGCTGCTGCAGGTGGAGGGCATCCTGGAGTCCTCCGGCGAGGTGCGCCACGTCATCGCCGGGCGCCTGCATGACCTGAGCCCTCTACTCACCGGCCTGGACGTCCGCAGCCGGGATTTCCATTGAGACAAAGAAAAAGGCAGCTCGAGAGACGAGCTGCCTTGGGATGGCCAACAGGGATGGCCACGAAGGGGGGAGCGCTCAAGATACTGTTTATTCATACAGTAAATCAAGCGATTCCCTTCACCGGAAGCCATCTTTTGTCTTTCTCCTCGAAGCGAGGCTCTAACTCGCGGATCGGGATCGGTACGGCGAACGCAAGAGCGCCAGCGTCATGCGGATCCGCCCGGACTCTCGCTACGCTAGACGCGAAAGAGGACATGCCAGGAGGGGTTCGGCAAGGTGAACAGGAAGCACGCCTTTTTCCGCGCGCAAAAGCAAAACCCCTGGTCATCGCTGACCAGGGGTTTTGGGATAGGAGCTTGACGATGACCTACTCTCACATGGGGAGACCCCACACTACCATCGGCGATGCGTCGTTTCACTACTGAGTTCGGGAAGGGATCAGGTGGTTCCAACGCTCTATGATCGTCAAGCAATTCGGTTGGATATCCGTTCGCTTGGGCTTACGTCTATCCGGATTCAGGTATGTGATTTCAAGGTGTTTGCGGTTCATGCGAACTTTCGGTTCGTCGACTTCACCTTACAACACACAATCATCAGATTGTTTGGGTGTTATATGGTCAAGCCTCACGGGCAATTAGTACTGGTTAGCTCAACGCCTTACAACGCTTACACACCCAGCCTATCAACGTCGTAGTCTTCGACGGCCCTTCAGGGGAATCAAGTTCCCAGTGAGATCTCATCTTGAGGCAAGTTTCCCGCTTAGATGCTTTCAGCGGTT